>JAESRG010000048.1 GCA_016764785.1 Paracoccaceae bacterium | reverse complement strand
ACTGGTCTGAAAACTTCCGTCTCTTCGTCATTTCTGTATTCCTTCATTAGGTTGGAATACACCTTAACTGACTGTCCGATTTTGCAGGACCACTTCACCAGACCGCTGGCTCTGCATTCACGGTCACAGGCAATACACCAACGTCCCCTTATCAAGGTACATTCCCGAGTGGTGGCATTTATGCAGTTGTCGAAAGTTGGAAATGTACAAATTGAGCTGAGCCGGTTGAAATAGTAATCAAAATCGTTGATGATTTGGCCGAATCCATAATTTCCAAGACTGAAGCTGTGACAAAGTCGACCAGATGACCCATCTCCGTTATGCCCACTTGCCAGAGCCCGAGCTGCGTGAGGTTTTCCTCGATATTCTGGGGAACACATCCTTTCTGCGCCTTGCGCTTGAAACAGCTCGCTGCCTGAACCTGCCGGATTGGTGGATCGTTTCGGGCGCGCTTTATAACACTGTCTGGAACCACCTGACCGACCGGCCTGAAATGCACGGGATCAAAGACATCGACCTATTCTATTTCGACCCTGACACAAGTTGGGAGGCCGAGGACAGGGTCATAAAATCAGCCACCGGTTTTGCCGACAATCCCCCAATTGAAATCCGCAACCAAGCCCGCGTGCATCTGTGGTATGAAAAACATTTTGGCCGCACCATTACCCCGCTGACATCTTGTAAAAACGGCATTGATCGTTTTGCCTGCAAAACCCATTGTGTTGGGCTGCGACTTGAACCTGACAACCAATTGACCCTTTACGCCCCATACGGATTACGCGATATTTTTGCCTTTAACATCGTCCCGAACCCCATTCAGGACAACCGGAAAACCCACATCGAAAAGGCGGCGCGGGCGCGTCTGAACTGGCCTGAAATTACTGTGGTTCCGTGGCCGGAAAAATAATTGTCCGTGATGTGATATTCCAATTGCCCTTTCGATTTCTTTGCCTAATATTTACGCAAACTAAACGGCTTTTTGGGAGAATGAGTCATGCAAGAAAACCCTTATTGGTGGGATGATGCTCCGCGTGAAAACACCGTTCCCGCCACCCAGTCAGCAACGGTTGACGTGGTCATTGTCGGGGCCGGATTTACGGGCTTGAACGCGGCATTAGTACTGGCACGGGCCGGACATTCGGTCACAGTTTTTGAGGCCGGTCAGCTAGGCGAAGGCGCCAGTTCACGCAATGGCGGCATGTTGGGCCCAAGTTTTCACAAGCTGGGGTTGGCAGGACTGATCAGTCAGTATGGCGAAGAAACCACCAACGGAATTTTGCGCGAAAGCGTTGGTTTTGTTGATTTTCTTGAAGATTTCCTGAAAACCGAAAACATCGACGCAGCCCTGAAGCGCACCGGCCGGTTTCAGGGCGCATTGCGCGCTGAGCACTTTGCGGCGACACAGGCTAGAATTGAATCTCTTAACAAAGTTTGCGGCGATATCGCCTATATGGTCCCCGAAAAAGATCAACATCTTGAGACCGGCTCAAGCCGGTTTGTCGGCGGTGTTGTCTATCGAATGGACGCGGGGCTGCACCCAGCCAAATACCACAACGGCCTGATTGAGGTGGTTCGGAAGGCAGGGGTTGAGATCGTGCCATTCACGCCAGTTCAGGCAGTGGAAAAATCCAACGGCGGTTTTACCGTGACCACCCGTCTGGGTAAGGTTAAAGCCGCACAGGTCGCAATTTGCACCAACGGGTATACTGGTAAACAATTTCCGCAATTCCGCCGCCGGATCCTGCCGATCCGCAGTGCAATTATTGCCACTGAACCGCTGGCGCCTGACCTGATGACACAGTTAATGCCAAAAGGCCGGATGTATGGCGATACACGTCGGATCATGGCGTACTATCGGCCCTCACCGGACGGAACACGGATATTGTTTGGCGGTCGGGCGTCAGGTCTTAGCGATCATCCACAGAAAAATGCCCGTGATCTGCACCGCGCCATGTGTGACGTTTATCCCAGCTTGAAACCCTCCAAAATCAGCCATGTCTGGTCGGGTCGGGTTGGCTATGCGTTCGATCACGCCCCGCATATCGGCCAGCTTAACGGGCTGGATTACGCAATGGGATATTGCGGCTCAGGCGTCGCGAGGGCCAGCTATTTTGGTCAGAAACTTGGATATAAAATGCTGGGGGATGAAGAAAATGGCCGCACCGCCTTTGACAGTCTGGCCTTTCAAATCAAGCCCTTTTACACGGGCAATCCGTGGTTTATGCCGTTTATTCTGGGCTGGCATCGGATGATGGACCGGTGGGCCTGACAGCCGTTAGCGCTGATCGGTATCCTGCTTGATCTAACGCAAAGACGTCCGACCTCTCCCGCCGTATCTGGATGAAAATTCATCAAACGAGGGGAAATAAAATGGACTGGAACACCGAAATGCACGACATCAAGAAAGATCTTGGTGCGCTTCGACCCGCCATCGCCGATGTCAGTCTCGCGTTCGGAGACCTCGCCGGTGCAGCAACCGCGCCCGGCGCGTTAAGCACCAAAACCAAAGAACTGATTGCCGTGGCCATCGGTATTGCCAAACAATGTGACGATTGTATCGGATTCCATGTCAAAGCTGCCCTGATGGCAGGCGCAACCCGCGATGAAATCTCTGAAACCATCGGCATGTGCGTCTATATGGGCGGCGGGCCATCGCTGATGTATGGCGCCAAGGCTTTGGCCGCGTTTGATCAGTTCTCGGCCCCTAAAACCTGACGGGCTAGATGTCCTGACCAAGCCACACAGAGCGAGATTTAGCTTGGTTCATAAGCCCGTCAATTGGCGCAAAACCATTTTTGCGCCAAAATTTAATGCCGGACATATTTTGTTTACTGGCCCCGAGGTGAACCGACTTCACCCCTTTTTTACGCGCGTTTTCAACCCATGTTTCCAGTAACTTGGTGCCGATCCCGCGACCCTGCCCGCGCGGCAGGATATTCATGTGAATATGGGCCGGATATCGCTGAACGATGTGCTTTGCCCTGATTTCCGGATGGTGAATCATTGCCGCCCGCATTTGATCAACCGAGCGATTTTTCGGAGCAATGCCCAGCGGGTCTTCATAACGTAACCGCAAACCAGGCCACCATTTTTCTTCCAGCTGGGTCTCAAATTCGGGGGTATTGGGGGCGCCGACGACAAACCCGACCACGCCAAAATCATCTACTGCCGTAAAGCAATAATCTGGCTGGATGCACAAATATGGCGCTGAATAAATATGCCCAATCAACAACGGGTCATCATAAAGATGGCCAGCATCTTTGCCCGCCAGCCCTGTCGCTAGCGCAATCGCGTAATAGCTGTCTAGGTCAAAAGAATTTGCTGGCCGTATCTGCACAATAAGTCGTTTCCATAAGCGTTGCGACTAAAATAGCTGCGTGAACGCTATCTGGCAATCGGCAACAAAATAGTCAAAAAATGCCACATTAGACTGATTGGAGCTCAGCGCGCATGACAACTTGGGCACAATGCTGAACACCTGAATTCTGTCATTGGATATCGACATGCTGACCCGGGAGAAAGTATCAGCACGCGGACTTGAGGTCAGGGGATAAACGCCGACAAAATTGCGCACCCCGAATTGCGCACCAAGGCTGGTATTGGTGCCGTTTTCCCACGATTTTGCAATGTCACTGAATAAGGTGAGACTGTCGAACTGAAGATGCGCGGCCTCTGGTCTGCTAAATTCTCCGCGAAGGCCGCTTGAAATACTTAATCCGCTGCCGAATTGATGTATTTCTGATAGCGAAACACTAATGAACGGTCCGTTCTGATATTCTCGGCCTGGAAAAGTCCGATACTCAAAAGACGTGGAAAAAGCCAACCCGTCTTGGGGAGACAGTTTTTTCTGCATCGCAAATCTGAGGCCAACAGCGCCGTTTTCCGAGCCGCTCGCGTTCCATGTGTATCGCCCAAAGGGTTCAACAGTCCATTGGACGTTTGGCGCCTTATGGCTGAATGCCAGCGACAGCCGCCCCGCCACAGACCCGTATCCTTCAACGTCGTATGCTGTACCAGAGATACCCCAATTGAGCTGAGTTTGATTCTGCGCAGAAACCGTTTTTCGGAAAAACCCGGAAATCCCCAAGCGTACCCCAATACCTGAGGTGCCCTGAGCGGACTGATCAATAACAAAATCGCCGATGCCAGTGCTGAAAACATGATTATAGGTGCCACTGTTAATATTTGTGGTGGGTAACAGAGAAAACTGCGCACTAATCCCGGCTGGTTTATTTTGTTCGATGGTACGCAGAAATCGCCGATACCCATTTCGCATGCTAACATTTGGGTCAATTCTAACCAAATCGCTGAACCGGGTTCCCGCCTCTCGATACTCACCCGCGAACAGCAACGTATGCGCTAGTTCCCGCTGGGCATTGATGTGATTGGGGGCGCGCCGTAAGATTTCCCTGAAAATCGCAATAGCTTGCGGGTATTGCTGTAGAATTTTGTAGATGCGACCAGAAAAAAACAACCGGTCAATTTCGCTTGGATTTGATACGTTTAGTAATTCTCTTGCAGCTTCCAATTGGCCGGTATTGATTAACTGAGATATTTGGCGGTCAACATTTTGCGCTGCCAGAGGAACTGACGAAAAATAGATCCCCGCGATTAAAGAAAATGGCACCAAAACCATTCGGGATAGATGTGTTGCCAGTAAACTAACTTTCATATTTACACCTTGGTAATGTTTTGTTAACTAAATTCAACTCCCGATATAAATTTATTCCGAATGAACATCAAGATTGGACGGCGAGACTTGGTTGAATTCATATGTTGCGACACTTTTCGTCGAACAAAGCACTGGACGCAATGAAATCAACGCGCTTTCAATAGTAATTTTGACGCATTTCCAAGCAGGAATGCATTTTTTTGATTAACGAGAAGGAACTAAAGTCAAATGACCATCACACTCGGAGCCCACGCTTCAAAATTTTCCGCCCTTTTACTTCTTGTCCTGCCAATAGCATGTAGCGAATCTACGCCTTGGGAAGCCCCAGAGCCAGGATATTATGACGACAATAACCCTATCGAAATAAGTGGTGTGGGGGTTAGAGTTGAGGGAGCACTAACCGGACTAGAAATAGCCACCGGTTCCGGAGTTATTGATAATGATAGCGATCAACTAGAGTACGGTGATGAAAATTACACTTTAACCAATCTTAATGGTGGCGTTCCTGCGCCTGGCGACAGCTTTATTTATAGCGATAGCGCCGGCGCGACAGTGCAAATATTCCCTGAGCTGTTTGCTGGCGAATACAATTATGTTTTACCGGTCCAATTTTCTTATGAAGTCGGTGGCGTCGAATATGCGACCATAGGATTTGTAGGAATCCAAACTGAAACCCAGCATGTACCAGTCAGCGGAACAGCGATATATACGGGTGATGCTTACGGTGCAGCTGCTAATATAAGCGCTGAATTCGGGTACGAAAACGGTTCCAGCATAATTTTTGTGGATTTCTCTGCCGGCATTGCAGATGTGATGCTTAATCAGTTTACCGTATTCGTGAACGAAAGTGTAATCGGAGATGTTCCGTTTGATACCATTCAGATTACCAGCATGACAGTTTCGGGGAACACTTTCACTGGCGGGCAACTCACAACGATTCTCAACGGGTCGACAGTCAACTTTACCGGAGCAAATACAGACTCAGATTCTTCTGGCATGTTCTTTGGTTTTGATGATGGCTCGGCTATCCCTGACGAAGTTGCTGGCGTTACTTATGCAATTGGCGGTGCCGGCGGACTTATTTTCCAGTTTATTGCTGATTGATCTCGGCGCTCGTTAACTGGAATTATTTCTTGATGCTACGATGAAGTCTGAGCAGACATTTTGAAATCGCCGAGACAAGCATTTGTCTCGGCGATTTTTGTGGTTAACTCGGCGCGTATTAATTCTGGGAAAACCTAGTGATCAGACCTTTTTCATAAACTCGGTTTTTAGCACGATGGTTGATTTTCCGATCCGGCATTCGATCTGGCCGGGGTTACCTGTGGTGCGAATATTCTTGATGGTGCTGCCGCGTTTCAGCGTTTTGCCCATACCTTTGACTTTCAGGTCTTTTGTCACTTGAACCGTGTCGCCATCAACCAGCGTATTGCCGTTACAATCTTGTGCTTCCATGGTATTTGTCCTTAAACTTGAATTCACAATAACCCCTAATCTGGTGGACCCAAAATGGCAAATATTGATCCTGCGCGTCATAACATGAAAATGGCCAAGAAAAAGGCCGCTCGTGATAAAATCATGGCGACAAAGACCGAAAAAAAGGGTCTGATTGTGGTGCATACCGGCAAGGGCAAGGGGAAATCCTCGGCTGCGTTCGGGATGATTTTTCGCCATATCGCATGGGGAATGCCCTGTGCAGTGGTGCAATTCATCAAAGGCGGCATGGAATCAGGCGAGAAAAAACTGATCACCGAGCATTTCAGCGATCTCTGCCCGTTTTTCGCCATGGGCGAAGGGTTCACATGGGAAACCCAAGACCGTGAGCGCGATATCGAAATGGCCCAAGCCGCGTGGGCAAAAGCCAAAGAGCTGATCTTGGATGAGAAAACCTCAATGGTGCTGCTGGACGAGATCAACATCGCGCTGCGGTATGATTATCTGGACATCAACGAGGTGGTAAAGTTTCTGACCGAGGAAAAACCCGAAATGACCCATGTGGTTTTAACGGGCCGCAATGCCAAACCGGAATTGTTGGAAATCGCTGATTTAGCGACCGAAATGGAACTGCTGAAACATCCGTTCCGTTCAGGTATCAAGGCACAGGTTGGCGTGGAATTCTGATGTAGGGTGGGTGCTTGCACCCACCCTACATTCACCCCGGACAACCTTGAATTTCGACCGCTCGGTTGCCCTCTAAAACTGTGATTCTCAGGGCGTCCCGGTTCAGGAACATGGGGCCTGATCCATAAAAGCTCATGCCTGCTGCTGCGGTCAGGGTGCGACCGCTGGTGACGGAATTTGTTTCTGTAATCCAAATATCGGCGCTGTCATATTCAATCACCGTCACCGGGTTGCGAAACCCGCGGGCGAACCGCAAATTGGCGGTGATTTCATATCTGTCATCAACCGGCTCAATCCGACACGAAATGTCCCGCAGCCCCGCCGCGCGGCCCGATTGCGGCACATCATTCAGGGCTGCCTGAATGGCCGTTTTACCTTCCTCAACCTGCCCGTTCAAACGGGTCTGGAACACCGCCTCGGCCGGAATGCAAATGTCTGAGCATACGCCAAATTGCAGGTTCAGCGCCACACGCACCGGCCCTGCGACAACTGGCGTAATGCGAATCGGCAGTACCAGCCCGCCTTTGTATCCGATAGATTGCACGCCCGAGGTCTCAAACACCTCGGGTGTTGGCCAACTGATCGCAACACCTGCAATATTTTGCGACCCGTCCCATTCCAGCAACGGGGGCAAACCGCCAGACCCGGGCGCGCGCCAATAGGTTTTCCACCCCGGGTTCAGATCAAATTCAAGGGCCATCTGGTAACTGCCATCGGGCAACTGCCAGCCCTTCAGCAACCGCACAGTGCCGTAATCCGACATTTGCGCCAGTACAACATTCGGCAACAACGCCCCTAAAAACACCAAAATTCGCAGCATTGAGTTACCCTTTATCTTCCTCATTCAAGTCATAGCGACAAATTACAAAAGGAAAAGTCACATCCCCGCGATGCCTGTCTTGAAATCTGGCGCGGGGGGGGGCATTTTCAAGGAATGAAACATAAACACACCGAATCAGCCGCCGAAGAAATCCCGTTTCTGGATGGAAAACTGCTAGTGGCGATGCCCGGCATGGGTGACCCGCGCTTTGACAAAGCCGTGATTTTTATGTGCGCGCACTCGCCCGAGGGTGCGATGGGGCTGATCATCAACAAACCTGCCGATGATTTGGCATTCAAGGACTTGATGACGCAACTTGATATCTCGTGGGATGACAAACTGACGGGCCCCAAGGTACACCTTGGCGGGCCGGTTGAACATATTCGCGGCTTTGTGTTGCACCCCGCCAGTTACCACGTTGAAGATTCGACCATGACCATTGGCGATGATTTTGGCATGACCGCAACCCAAGAAATTTTGAAAGACATCGCCAGCGGGCAAGGGCCGGATCAAGCCATTTTAGCGCTGGGGTATACAGGCTGGGGGCCGGGCCAGTTGGAAAACGAATTGCGGCAGAACACTTGGTTGATCTGCGATGCGCCAACAGAACTGGTATTTTCGGACAATGACGGCTCGAAATGGGATAAAGCCGTTGGCAGCCTCGGGTTCGACCCTAGACTTTTGTCAGCGGATGGCGGCCGCGCTTAGCCGAGGCGCGTTTTAACCGATCATTAATCGCCAACCCCAATCCGGTCTGCGGAATGGGGGCCACCGCAAAACCTTTCAAACCTTCGCGTTTACAAATCGCATCCATTTTTCTGAGCGCATCGAACAGGTTCGTTGCCGCCTCAGTCAAATTGCCCGTGCTGGAAAGATTTAAGCCCGGCGCGGTGCGGGGATGTTGGCCAAAGCCCAGCCATGCTTCTCCGGTCAGGGGATTTTCGGCGTTCATACGCACAGCCACGTCAGGCGCGTAATGCGACGACAGCTGACCCGGCGCGGTGATTTCTTTCGCGGTAGGCAAAGCCAGGTTTTCACCCAACAACGCTTCAATATCTTCGACCGAAACGCCACCAGGACGCAACAAAACCGCTGTGCCATGCTCGAATCCGACGATGGTTGATTCAAGCCCAACTGCGCAATCGCCACCATCCAGAATGGCAGCAATACGGCCATCAAGCCCCGCTAAAACATGCGCGGCACTGGTTGCGCTAACCTTGCCCGACGGGTTGGCCGATGGCGCGGCAACCGGCCCGCCAAATCTGCGTAATAACTCGCGTGCCAGCGGATGCGCGGGGATACGCACCGCAACCGTATCCAAGCCCGCTGTAACCAAATCAGACAGGCCCGAGTCTTGTTTGCGAGGCAAAACCAACGTCAGCGGCCCCGGCCAAAGCGGCAAAAGTTTTTGTGCCGCTTTGGGCAATTCAGCAATGCTTTCCAGCATTTCAATACAAGCAAGATGCACGATCAGCGGATTAAAGCTGGGGCGATCCTTGGCGCTGAAAATCGCCGCGACCGCAGCACTGTTGCGCGCATCCGCACCCAATCCGTACACTGTTTCAGTTGCAAACGCGACGGTTCCGCCATTTTGCAATACGGTTACCGCCTGCGCGACCCCGCCTTTATTACCCGAAAGTTGTGCCGTTTTCATAATGACGCCGCGTTTTGCTTGCCCATCGTGTGACGGGTGAATAGTCTGCTGGCATACGCCAATAAGCCCAACTCTGACAAGCGTTTAAGGATTCATATATGACATATCGTGCCCCCATTGCTGAAATTGAATTCATGCTGAACGAGGTTCTGGGGGCTGACCAGCTGACACAAACCACCCTGTTTGAGGATGTAACCGAAGACCTGCGCTCGGCCATTCTGCGCGAAGCTGCGAAATTATCCGAGGAGGTTTTGGCGCCGTTAAATGTGGCCGGTGACCTAACGCCCGCAAAGCTTGAAAACGGGGTGACGCGTTGTTCACCCGGTTTTGCTGACGGGTACCGCGCCGTTGCAGACGGCGGCTGGGTTGGCATGGCGGCCAAACCTGAAAGCGGCGGCATGGGCTTGCCGATGACCCTGCTGGTTGCGGTCAATGAAATGATGTCGAGCGCCTGCCTGTCACTAGCCCTGAACCCGCTGATGACCCAAGGCCAGATCGAAGCGTTGGAATACCACGCAAGTGACGAAATCAAAGCCGTCTATCTGGATAAACTGATTTCTGGCCAATGGACCGGTACCATGAACCTAACCGAAGCGCAGGCTGGGTCAGACGTGGGGGCGCTTAGTACCAAGGCGTCAGATAACGGCGACGGCAGTTTTGCGATCACCGGCCAAAAGATTTTCATCAGCTGGGGTGACCACGACGTCGCCGAAAATATCTGTCATCTGGTGCTGGCGCGGCTGCCCGACGGGGCCGCCGGAACCCGTGGGATATCACTGTTTATCGTGCCAAAATTCATTCCCGATGAAAACGGCAACCCCGGCGTGGCCAACACGCTGCACGCGGTTAGTCTGGAGCACAAAATGGGTTTGCACGGCTCTCCCACTGCGGTGATGGCATTTGATGGGGCAAAAGGCTGGATGATCGGTGCCGAAAATGGCGGCATGGCGGCGATGTTCACCATGATGAACAACGCGCGCCTAGGGGTTGGCATTCAGGGCTTATCGCAAGCCGAAGCAGCTTTTCAAAAGGCGCTGGCATACGCGGGTGATCGCAAACAGGGCAAATCTCTGGTGGAAAATGGCACGGGCACAATTGTTGATCACGCCGATGTGCGGCGCAATTTGATGACCATGAAAACCCTGACCCTGTCAGCCCGCGCGATCTGTCTTGATACCGCCCTTAGTCTCGATTTATCGCGAGCGCTGGACGGGGCCGAGGCTGAAAAACACAAAGCCCGCGCGGCATTTCTGACCCCCATCGCCAAGGCGTTTTCAACCGATATTGGCTGTCAGGTGGCCGAACTTGGCGTGCAGGTGCATGGCGGTATGGGCTATATTGAGGAGGCCGGCGCCTCGCAGTTTTACCGAGATGTACGGGTCACCGCAATTTATGAGGGCACCAACGGCATTCAGGCAATGGACCTTGTCGGGCGTAAAATGAAAGATGGCGGCACGGCGGCGCACGCCATACTCGCCGAGATCACAGCGACAGCCGCAGATGCTGCGCCAGATGTTGGCAACCCGCTTGCCGCTGCCGTAAACAGCCTGACCGAGGCCACTCAGTATATGCTGCAAGCCGACATGAATGATCGTTTTGCTGGCGCCGCCCCATATTTACGCGCTTTTGCGCTGGCACTGGCTGGGCATTACTTGCTGAAATCCGCGCTGAAAGACCCCACAAGAATGCCACTTGCGCGGTTTCATATCCGCCAGACCATGCAACAGGTTGATGCGTTATGTTCTGCCGCGCGTGAAGGCGCGACAACGCTTTACGCCCTCGACATGGACGGGCTGGCGCGATGAGCCCGCTTGATACCAGCATTCGTTTCCCCTTTGAAACACCCCCCGCTGAGGCTGAAATGATTGAGGTCGCAGCGGGCATCCACTGGATCAGGCTGCCCCTGCCGATGAAGCTGGATCATGTGAACGTCTATGCGCTGGAAGACGGCGACGGCTGGACCATCATCGACACTGGTTTTAATTCTCGCAAAGGTCGCGATATTTGGCAGGCCCTGATGAAAGGGCCGCTGCAAGGCAAGCCGATAAGACGCTGTATTGTCACCCATCACCACCCCGATCATGTGGGCATGGCAGGGTGGCTGCAATCTGATCATGGGGCAGAATTATGGACAACCCGCACCGCGTGGTTGTTTTCGCGGATGCTGACCCTGGACGTACAAGATGTTTGGCCCGAGGAAACCCTGCTATTTTATCGTGACGCGGGTATGGACAGCGATTTTTACGACACCCGCAAAAAAGAACGCCCATTCAACTTTGCCGACGTTGTCGCGCCAATGCCACTGGGTTTTCATCGCATCAGCGAGGGTGACGTGATCAAAATCGGCAACCGCAACTGGGATGTGCGGCTGGGCAACGGTCACGCACCGGATCATATCACCTTGTGGTCACAAGATGACCCGATCGTGATTGCTGGCGATCAGATCATTGCCGGAATTTCCTCAAATCTGGGGGTTTATGCCACCGAACCTAACGCAGACCCGGTTGGTGAATGGTTGCAAAGCTGTGAAAATTTCCTGCCCTTTGCACAACCTGATCATCTGGTTTTACCGGGGCACAAGCTGCCATTTTACGGGTTATCGCGTCGGTTAACGCAGCTGATCGACAACCATCATTCGGCCCTGAAACGCCTAATAAAATATTTAGAAACACCGCATACGGCCGCAGAATGTTTTCCACCGCTGTTCAAACGCAACATCGGTGACGGAGAATACGGGCTGGCCTTGGTTGAAGCCATCGGCCACCTGAATCACCTGTTAAGAATTGGAAGCGTAACCCGAGAGCGCCGCAGCGATGGTGCGTGGCTATGGCGGACCTCCACTTCTTTGACGAAATAGTCATGATTTAGCCCAGCAATCATTAGTATCGTTCCGAGCGGAATTTGCGCATCCCGCGCACGGTTGTAGACTCCTATCGGGTCCTCAGCTTTAGGATCAGCATTCAATGCATCACAAGCTTGTTTGCGGCGATACTCCTCACGCTCGTCGATTATCTGGAACGGGTCATAGAAACGCTTGGCGCTTGATCGAAGGCAAGAACTGATCACAGCGTCATCATCTAAGTCTTGGCAAATAAGCCTCTCCAGTAAACGACGCAGATTGACACCTTTGGGAACGCGCAGTTGCTTCAAAATACTGCGGTCTCTTGCGTACTGGGTGACCAGATACTCTGTCTTCTTAGGCATCATATCCTCCTTAATGTTAGTCCCACCGATGTTGGCCACGAGAACATAGCCGACATTCGTGCCGAGCGCAGCATTGTTCAGAGTGGGCTCGGACCTACCATCTAGCAATATTAGTCGAATGCCACTTTTGGGTTTTGCCTCCAAAAGATAATCTATATTGCACAGCACAGGTGCACGATATTCGTGCAGCCTGACATTATTCTTTCCCTCGGCATCTTTTTCTGGCAAAAGACCGAAGAACCATTCTCGGAGACAAAAGATGAGCGACTATAAACACGGCGAAATGAGCACCACCGAGCAGGAAAAAACCTATGCGGGCTTTATTAAAGGCACAATCTGGCTGAGCGGAATCTGCATTGGTATTCTGGTTTTCATGGCGATTTTTACGTCCTGATTCCTGAATACAAAAAAATGTGATCGGCGGGGCCAGCTTGGCACCCGCCTTTTTATTGTCGATTCCTTGCGGTCTGTTAAGATGCCAAAAATTTGTTGGAGAATTTAATGTTTAATCGTATTTTGATTGCCATCAGCCTTGGGGCATCTCTTTTTTTAACGGGTTGTGTCAACAACACCGTGCTACCTGCAGCAGAAATTGAGGCGGCGCGATTTGTTAACGACGACACGCCGTTTATTTCGCTCATCACCATGATTAATACAAATAGCAACGGCGGCGAACATTCAGCCTTGCTGATCAACGGATCGCAGCAAATTTTGTATGATCCAGCGGGAACATTCCGCCATAGCCGCACCTTACGATCTGAAGATATCATCTACGGAATGACACCGGGGTTGGCTGATTATTACAACTCGTATCACGCGCGATTTGGGTATTATGTGAAGGTTCAAAAGCTGAACATTAGTCTGGAAATGGCTGACGCATTGATTGCGCGCACCCAAGCCGAAGGGGCGGTGCCGAAACTGACCTGCGGGCGGGCAACCTCAGATATTCTGAACGACTTTGCGCCTTTCAGTCACATCAATACAACCTATTTTCCGGGTCGGGTGATGCGGTTATTTGACCAAATTGAGGGCGTCGACGTGACCATTGTTCGCGAAGACGACATTGGTCAGAATTATCGTTCTGATTAAGGATCAATGCCATGTCCAATGGGGCAATCAACGCGGCCACCATCGGTTAATAACCACTGGTGGTCGTCTTGCAGCACCAAACAGGACAGGTACTTTCCAAACACGGCACCAGTATCGACGGCAATACGATTGCCGTGGTTTTCAACATTTTTGACAACCGTATGACCGTGAACAACCACCGCGCCAAAATCAGCCTTTGACGACAAAAAGGGTTCTCTGATCCAGATAGCATCGTCAAAGGCCTGATCATTCAGGGGCCTGTCAGGGTGAACACCGGCGTGAACAAAATGATAGCCTCCGATGCTGATCGACAGCTCACATGTTTTTACAAAGCCTAGATGTTCTGACGGAAGTGCCTTGGCAAAAGCGGCGCTGACAGCGGTCGCATTTTCAAGAACGGCCCCATCAATTCCGTAAGATGCAAGGGTTTTGTCGCCCCCCATCGCGGGGTGCAGCCAGTGGTATTTCCGCTCGTGCATGCTTTCGGGATTTTCCAGAAACAGCGGCACGTAATTGTCATGGTTGCCATACAAAAACTTGGCCGGAAGCGTGGCCGATTTCACCGCGATCAGATTTTCAAGCACCGCGCGGCATTCTGGCCCGCGATCCATATAATCGCCCAGATAAATAACCAGCGGATTGGGGTGCGGATTGGTCCGCAGGTCAGTCGCGATGCGATCTTGCATGTCGCGCAACTGTTCCAGCGATCCGTGGATATCGCCAATCGCATAAATGCGGTAATTCTCGGTTTTGCTCATCTGATTTTCCAAATAAATAAACCCCCGAAGTTTCCGCCGGGGGTTTTTAACTACTTAACAGCTCAACTCTGTTAAAGAAAATGCCGCGATCCTAAGATCACATCATTCCTTCGCGTTGCAATTTCTTGCGCGCCAATTTACGTGCACGACGCACGGCTTCAGCCTTTTCACGGGCTTTCTTGACGGAAGGTTTCTCAAAATGTTGCTTAAGCTTCATTTCACGAAAAACGCCTTCCCGCTGAAGTTTCTTTTTCAGGGCACGAAGCGCCTGATCAACGTTGTTATCACGAACCATTACCTGCATGGTGTAGTCACCACCTCTCTAATAAAGTTGCAAAATTGCAGGAAGCAGCCGTATACCAGCGGTGTAAGCAAATGTCTAGGTACGCAAATGGCCCAAAAACCCAAATCCGAACAAGATCATCTGTCTGAAACCCGCGAAAAGCTGATTGTGGCGGCCCTGCCGCATGTGGTTTTTGATGGCTGGAGCGATGCGGTGCTAAATCAGGCTATCACCGATTCGGCTGTTGACGCAGACTTGGCCAAGCTGGCGTTTCCACGCGGCGCGCTTGATCTGGCGCTTGGGTTTCATTTTCGCGGCGACGCAGCGATGACCCGCGCGTTTGCGGCCCTTGATCTGGATAAAATGCGCTACAGCGAAAAAGTTGCCAAAGCGATATCGTTGCGGCTGGAACTTGCGGCGCAAGACAAAGATGCGGTGCGCCGGGGCATGACCTTTTTCGCCCTGCCGATTCATGCTGCTGAGGGGGCGCGCGCGGTTTGGCACACATCGGATGCCATCTGGAACGCGCTTGGCGACACCAGCACCGACGTAAACTGGTACACAAAACGCATGACCCTGTCAGCGGTTTATTCATCTTGCGTGCTGTTTTGGCTGGGGGACGAATCTGCCGGACACGACGACACCGAGGCCTTCATCGCGCGGCGTATTGAAAACGTCATGCAGTTCGAAAAGGCCAAAGCCGGTTTTCGTAAAAGCAGTCTTGGCAAGGCATTCGCAAATGGGCCGGGACGGTTTTTTGCCAATATTAAAGCCCCGCACACCCCCGACGATCTGCCGGGTTCACTAAAATAGGAATACATTAATGGCGTTAAGTGACAATATCTGGACATGGTTTCGGGGTGACTGGAAGCAAGGAAATCTGCCAATTCTGGGCGCGGCTGACCATGCCACATGGCAAGGCACGTTGGTTTTTGACGGTGCGCGACATTTTGAGGGTGTAACCCCAGATCTTGACCTGCATTGCGCGCGGATCACCCGATCAGCGGCAGCAATGGGCATGAACAGCCCCTATACAGCCGCCGAAATCGAAAAGCTGATCCGCTCGGGCATTCGTAATTTCCGCAAAGGAACCGAGCTGTATTTGCGCCCGATGATGTGGTCCTGTGAGGCCTCAGCGGCGCTCATTGACCCTGATCCCAACTCAACCGAATTTGCGATCTGTCTGGAAGAACTGCCCATGCCAACGCTTGGCGATATGGCCCTGACGGTCAGCCCATTTCGACGTCCGCACCAAGACACAGCCTTGACCGAGGCCAAAGCCGCCTGCCTGTATCCCAACAATGGTCGCATCATCGCTGAGGCCCGCAAACGCGGGTTCAACAACGCGCTGTCGCTTGATCTGGATGACAACGTGGCGGAAACGGCCTCTACAAACGTGTTTATGCTGCGCGACGGCGAATTTTTTACCCCTATACCAAACGGCACATTCTTGAATGGCATCACCCGTCAGCGGATCATCAGCCTGCTGCAAGCCGCCAGACACACGGTGCGCGAGGAAACGCTTTCGGTTGCCGATTTTGAGGGCGCTGAGGAAATATTCATGACTGGCAATGCCTCAAAGGTGACACCTGTCACGCGTTTTCAGGAACGTGAATTGCCGACCGATCAAGGGATGATGGTGCGCGGATTGTACTGGAATTACGCCCATGCGCGCGGTTGAGATCACAAAGCCCGGCGGGCCAGAGGTTTTAACGCTGGTTGAACGGCCCGTTCCTGTGCCCTTGGCTGACGAAATTCTGATCAAAATCGCGGCTGCCGGGGTTAATCGCCCTGATGCGCTGCAACGTGCGGGGGCTTACGCGCCGCCCGCCGGTGCATCCGATTTACCGGGGCTTGAGGCCGCGGGCGAAGTCATCGCCATCGGCGCTGGCGTATCACGTTGGCAGGTCGGCGACCAAGTTTGCGCCCTGCTGCCCGGCGGCGGTTATGCCGAATTTGCCACCACCCACCAAGACCATGCCATGCCTGTGCCAAAAGGCCTGACCATGGTGCAAGCGGCCGCATTATGTGAGACATTTTTCACCGTCTACAGCAATGTTTTCATGCGCGGCGGTCTGCAAGCTGGCGAGACATTTTTGGTGCATGGCGGCAGTTCCGGCATTGGCACGACGGCCATTCAACTGGCCCATGCGTTCGGCGCAAGGGTGTTCGCCACCACTGGCAGCGCTGAAAAATGCGCAGTTTGTGAAGATCTCGGCGCCGAACGCGCGATCAATTACAAAGACGAAGATTTCGTTGCCGTCACCAAAGACCTGACCAAAGGTCGTGGCCTAAACCTGATCCTTGATATGGTTGGCGGTGATTATATTGCCCGCAATATTCGCGCACTTGGCCCTGACGGACGGCTGGTGATGATCGCATTTCTGAACGGCCCCAAGGCCGAGCTGAACTTTGCACAAATCATGATGAAACGCCTTACTGTGACCGGGGCAACCCTGCGTCCACAATCAGATCAGGCCAAAGCCGAGATCGCCGCGCAACTGCGCCACCATGTTTGGCCCTTGATCGACGCGGGTCGAATTGCGCCGGTGATGGATTCCACATTTCCGCTGGCACAGGCCGCTGACGCGCATCGCCGCATTGAAAGCAGCGGCCATATTGGTAAAATTGTGCTTGAGGTCAGCTAGCTTTATCGCCGCATGACTCTTTTTACCTATTCGGCAAACCCCAGCAATTCCGGCAACACCTCAACAGTTTTTTCTTTACGTAGCTTGTCCAGTTGGCGGGTGGTTTTCCGAAACTTAGTGCGGGCTTTATCTACGGTTTTTTCGGTCAGGCCC
>JAESRG010000047.1 GCA_016764785.1 Paracoccaceae bacterium | reverse complement strand
TGCCGGTTGTTGCCATATCCATTGCGGTGGCCGTTGCGGCCACGCAGCCCAGATTGCTGGCTTGGGGCATCACGCGCGGCTGGAAAATATTCGGCCGTTTCCCGCGCCTGTTTGGCGGTCTGCGCCGCGCGGCACGGCAGTTGCACATCTTCGCTAAGCCTCAAATAATTCTGCCCGCCCTGATTTTGGGTGGCTTTGGCTGGTTCGCTGAGGGCTTTGCTTTTCATCTGCTGCTAGATTGGCTGGGGGCTGACATTGATATGTGGATGGCTGTCGCGATCTTTCTTTTTGCTATGCTGGGCGGTGGAGCAACTGGTTTGCCCGGCGGGCTTGGCGGGGCTGAGGCCGCGATGGTCGGGTTGCTGAGCCTGCAAGGCGTGCCACTTGATATTAGCCTGCCAGCAACGGCGATTATTCGGCTGACAACTCTATGGTTTGCTATCTTGATCGGCCTTGGTGTATTTCCTTTGGCAGAAAGATTCGCGAGAAAGGTCAAATGATGCGGTGGAAACAGGATGACTATGCGGGCTGGGGCGGTGTTATGCGTGCGCACGGCAGGATTGCGCGGCCTGAACGGGTTATTACTTTAACTGAACTTATGGCCGAAACGCCTGCACCCGCGATGGGCGCGCGGCGGTCTTATGGCGACACAGCGCTGAACGGCGATGGCGCGATTATCGACATGACGCGCATGGATAAATTCCTGAGTTTTGATGCCGAAACGGGTTTGCTTGAGGCCGAAGCCGGTGCAACGCTTGGTGATATGCTTAAAACCTTTGGCCCCAAAGGCTGGATGCCAGCCGTGGTGCCCGGTACTGGGTTCGTGACCCTTGGCGGCGCTATTGCCAATGATGTGCATGGTAAAAACCACCGCATGGCTGGCAGCTTTGGCCAGCATATCGAAAGCATTCAGCTGCTGGGCGCTGATGGAAAATCGCAACGGATTTCGTTGAAACGCAACGCTCCTCTGTTCAAGGCCACCATCGGTGGATTAGGGCAAACCGGCGTTATTCTATCGGCGCGCATTCATCTGGCCAAATGTCCGGCGGGCACAATGGCGGTTGAGGAACGGCGGATCGCTGATCTGGATAGCTTTATTGACGCACTTATTGCCTCAACCGCGACGTATTCGGTGGGCTGGGTTGATATCACCGGCAGCGGCGTCAACCTTGGTCGCGGTATTCTTGAGGAAGCCGATTTTGCAAACGGCACGTTTCGTAAGCCGCGCCGCACCAAAAAAGTGCCGCTGAACTTTCCAGGCTTTTCGATCAAGCTGTTTGTCAAAGCCTTTAATTGGCTGTACCTGCGCCGCGCTTCTGCCGATGGCCGTAACCGCGAACGTGCATTGACCGATTTTTTCTTTCCGCTGGACCGTATCTTGAACGTCAATCGTCTGTATGGAAAAAAGGGTTTCCATCAGTTTCAGTGCGTTCTGCCTGATGAAACCGCACGCGCGGCCTTGCAAAAGATGCTGGAGGAGGCCAACCAAAGCGGCCTTTGCTCGCCCCTCACCGTGCTGAAACGCATGGGGTCGGGACGCGGTGGCATGATGTCCTTTCCGATGGGGGGCATGACTTTGGCGATTGATATCGCCAATAAAACAAAAGCGCAGGCGTTGCTGGCGCGGCTGAATGACATTACCAAAAATGCCAAAGGGCGCGTTTACCTGGCCAAGGATTCCAGCCTTGATCCAATGTACTTGCGCGAGATGTATCCCGAATTAGCCGATTTTCGCAAAATCATTAATGAGGCTGACCCGGAGGGTGTGTTTGAAACAAACATGACCCGACGCTTGAACATAAGGGGCAAATCATGAGCGAGACCTGGATTATTCTTGGGGCAACATCAGCCATAGCGCGTGCTTTCGTCCGTAAACTGGCCGAAAAAGGTGAGACACTGATTTTGGCAGGCCGTAATGTGCCCGAGCTAAAACAGATCGCCAACGATTTAACATTGCGCGGCGCAGCTCAAGCCGACGCTGTGGCGTTTGACGCGCGCAAACCCGCCAGTTTTGATGCGATCATTGATCTGGCGATCAGTCTTTCCGGGGTGATCAATGTTGGCGTTTTTGTTGGCTCAATGCCCGCGCAATCAGAAATTGACGCGGACCCAAGCCTGCTGGACGGCGTGATCATCGACAGTTTCACCGGCCCCGCACGGTTTTTACAAACCATTGCGCCGTTGATGGAGGAACGCGAGGCGGGCACCGTGGTTGGCGTTGGATCTGTCGCAGGTGATCGTGGCCGGATCGGTAACTATGTTTACGGCGCGGCCAAGGCTGGTTTCCACACCTATCTGTCGGGGTTGCGCAACCGTTTGACCCGCTCGGGCGGGCATGTTGTGACCGTCAAACCGGGCTTTGTTGATACGTCAATGACGTGGGGGATTGAGGGCATGTTCCTTGTTGCCTCGCCCGAAGACGTGGCCAATGACTTGATGAAAGCCGTGCGCAAAAAACGCAACGTGATCTATACGCCGTTTTTCTGGCGATACATCATGCTGATTCTCCGCAACATCCCCGAGTTCCTGTTCAAGAAAATGTCGATCTAGGCCATGCTTAACCGTTTGGTCTTGTTGCTTGTGCTGCTGCCAACGTTTGTTGGCGCGCAGGATATTCAAAGCATCACCACCAGCTTTGACCTAGATATGGATTGTGTCTGGAACGAAGATATGCCCGATGGCGAGAGCGCGACGTGCAAAGGCTTGGATGACACTCTGGTGTATGTTCTAATGGGCGATAACCGGATTTATATCGGGTACGGAGACGCGCCCGCACAGATTTCGTTTCCCGGCTCAATCAACGCATTCACCGGCATTCACCCCATTCTGGAATGGCGGTTAATAAATGGCCGGCCTTTTGCCAGTATCTCGCATTGGACAATCGAGAGCATGAATGCGGACGGGATCTGGAGCATTGAAAACGACTTATTCGTGGTGTCAACCGTCAGCGATGGGGCGCTCCGACAGTCTTGTCAGGTAGGGTATGTCGATATGCCTGCTAACCCTGACCCCAGCGCGCTGGCGCGGGAATTGGCCGATAAATCCGCGCGCGGATTTCGTTGTGGAATTGACATTCCTGCATATGTTGGCTTGGGCGGTGGGCCTGTCACTGTATCCGTAGAGCTGTCGCGCTAGGGTTTTTCGGGATGTGCCAAGCGCGTTTAAGGCACTGACGTAAACGAACCCAATGCAATCGCCAGAAAGAAAAACGTTGAGGCAACAATGACAAACCCGTGCCAAATGGCGTTGGAGTATTTCAAACTGTCCCAATGATGGAAGATTGCCCCAAGCGAATACAATACGCCACCGGCGATAATAAAACCCGTTGCAACAGCCGGAATAATCGGAATTAACGCCCAGATAATTGCTACGCTCAGCCAGCCCATTACCAGATATAACACGGATCCATAACGCCCCGGCGAGCGCCAGAAAAACAGTTTTCGGATCATGCCGAACACCGCCAAAGCCCACACAATTGCCAGAACAATATAGGCAGACAAGCTGCCGATCATCACCACAAGTGGCGTGTAAGTGGCTGAAATTTTTAGATAAATAGCGGCGTGGTCGATGCGACGCAGCACTGGCCGGATTTTTTCCCACGGGGTCAAATGGTAAAAGGCCGATGCAAAAAAAGTCGCCACCAGCGCTAGGCCGTATATCGACAAGGCTGTCATCTGAATGCCACTGACTTGGCCAAAGGCCAGCACCATTAGAATGATCGCGCCAGTGACCGCGCCGACGACCCCCAACACGTGCATCGCGCCGTCGGCAATGCGTTCTGAGCGGCTATAGTCGGGGTAGTTTGGGGATTGTTTCTGCATAAGAATTAGATGTCGTTCAATGATGAAAAAGACAAGCCCTTACCATGGGTCTGGGCCTTTGGGCGGTGGATAGCGGCCAATTCTTGCTTACCCGAGTAAATATTGCATTAAATATAACATCGCCATGCCACCAAAAATTGCCCCCAACACGCTGCGGAACACCGCGCCGATGAATAAAGCAACAGCCGCAGCGACTAAACGGGCCGGGTCGGGGTTGCCGCCAGTGGCCTCGGGCCACAGGGTTAGTGGGGCAATCAGGCCGGGCAATACTGCTGCGGGGACATAGCGCAGGTGGCGGGTCAGCCACTTGGGCAGATCTTTGTCAGCAAAAAAACCAATGAACGAATAGCGGATCAGATAGGTGCCGATACCCAGAAAAATGATGGTTAGCCAAATGGATAAATCGGTCATTTTCGGGCCTCCAACTGCCGTTCAACTTCTGCGCCGGTAATCATCGCTGCCACGGCCGCCACCATCAGCCACATATTATACGGCATCCAGACCAGCAGCAGCGAGACAGCAACAGATACCACTGCGGCGGCCAGATGCGGGATGCTGCGCAAATTCGGGGCGACCAGCGCGATGAACATAATCGGCACTGCAAAATCCAGCGCGTATTCAGGCGGAATGGTGTTGCCAACCAAAATGCCAACCAGCGTGGCTACGTACCAAAGCGGAAAAATCAACGTGGCCGTGCCAAAGAAATACGCCAGTTTTTCAGAAACTGGCATGTCGGGTTTTTTGTCCAGTTCCAAGATTGATACACCATAGGTCTGGTCGATCATAAAATAAGCGGCAATAACGCGCTGCGACCTGACAGCTTTGCCCAAATGCGGCGCCAATGACGCGGAATACATCGCCATACGCATGTTCACTGCCAACCCCGTCAACACGGCGATATAAAACGGCGCGCCGTCACTAAGGACCTGCACGGCCGAAAATTGCGAAGCCCCGGCCACGACGATGATCGACATGGCCATGGTTTGAAATAAATCCAAGCCAGCTTCGGATGCTACGACGCCAAATAACATGCCAAACGGGGCTGCCATGACCAGAAATGGCGCGCCGGCCCATAGGCCGCGTATATATGCAGTTCTTGTGCTAGACATCCTGCCCCCTGTGATGCAAATTTAGCTGACTATAATATATGACAGTCCGGTTGACCAATGAAGAGTATTGAACTGACATGACAAAATTATTGATAGAACCAAACCCGGGCAATCCTCGGCTAACGCGTGCGGTCACCGGTATTGATCAATCTGGCACCGCGCAAGATATTCGCGTGGTTGAGGAACGCCCCCTGACGATCTATTTGAATAGTCAGGAAATTGTCACGGCGATGACCATTGGCGATTATCCTGAATATCTGGCGGTCGGATATCTGCGCAATCAAGGCATGTTGCTGATTGATGATGTCATCACTGGTGTGGACTATGAGGACGACATCGAAACCGTGGTGGTGCGCACCGAACGGGTTACCGATTATGAAGACAAGCTGAAGAAAAAAACCCGCACGTCGGGCTGCGCGGTGGGCACGGTTTTTGGGGACATGATGGAGGGGCTGGACGCCGTCAATCTGCCTGCCACCGAAATCCGCACCAGTTGGCTATATTCATTGGCACACCAGATCAACACCATGCCAAGCCTGTATCTTGAGGCGGGGGCCATTCATGGCTCGGTTTTATGTCATCGCGATACGCCGTTGGTTTATATGGAAGATGTCGGGCGGCATAATGCGGTTGATAAAATCGCGGGCTGGATGGTGATGAACGACGCCAAGGCCGACGATAAAATCATGTATACCACGGGTCGGTTGACCTCTGAAATGGTGATAAAAACCGCGCTGATGGGCATTCCGGTACTGGCTTCGCGCTCCGGCTTTACGGCTTGGGGGGTGGAAATTGCACGACAAGTGGGCATCACGTTAATTGGCCGGATGCGCGGTAAACGGTTCATTTGTCTGAGCGGCGAAGATCGCCTTATCTGGGACGCAGACCTAAATAAAGTGGCTGACGAACCTCGGAAATCGAGCCGAAAATGATCACGGCGGGTATTATTCTGGCGGGTGGATTATCGCGGCGCATGGGCGGGGGCGACAAGTCGTTATTGGCGCTGGGCGAGCAACCGATTTTGGCCCATGTGGTCGACCGGCTGCGCGGACAGGTTGATGTGATGGCGTTGAACGCCAACGGAGACGCCGCGCGGTTTGACCCGTTTAATTTGCCTGTGATTGCCGACAGTATTGATGGCTTTGCAGGCCCCTTGGCGGGTGTGCTTGCCGGAATGGACTGGGCCGCAGGGCAGGGCATTTCACAAATTATTACCGTTGCTGCCGACACGCCGTTTTTTCCTGAACATCTGGTGTCAGCCTTGAAAATGGCGGCAATATCTGACGGTGCGCAGCTGGCAATGGCCACGACACCTGACCCCGATCGCGGGTATAATCGACATCCGACATTTGGGTTGTGGGATGTGGCGTTACGCGAAGATCTGCGCGCGGCGCTGAACAGCGGCATGCGCAAAGTTATCGCATGGACCCAACCGATTGGCTGTGCCAATGTCTCGTTTGACGGGTTTGCGTTTGACCCGTTTTTCAACGTCAACACCCCCGAAGACTTGGTGCAGGCCCAGCAGTATCTACAAGGAAAACACTAGTGCGAATTTTTGGGGTGACAGGGTGGAAAAACACCGGAAAAACGACGCTAATGGAACGATTGGTCAGCGAGATCATCAGTCGAGGCCTAAGCGTTTCAACGATTAAACACGCGCATCACAACGTTGATGTCGATCAGCCCGGCAAAGATAGTTATCGTCACCGACAGGCAGGGGCGCAGCAGGTTATTTTGGCCAGCGCCAATCGCTGGGCCTTGATGACCGAAATGCGCGGCGCTGATGAACCCCCGTTGGCGGCGCTATTGGAAAAGCTGGCACCGGTCGATTTGGTGCTGATTGAGGGGTATAAACGTAATGATCATCCAAAAATTGAGGCCTCAATCGCGCCGTCAAAACGGGAATTGATTGCCTTGACGGACCCCACTATTTGCGCAGTGGCCGCAGGGTATGACCCAGACGGATTGACGCAACCGGTGCTGCCGATCAACGATATTGCCGCCATTGCCGATTTCATTTTGATGGAGGTGGGTCTTGGCTGATACCCCCAAACTTTCAAACGACTGTTTTGCTTTGCCGCAGGGGGTCGCGTGGACCCCAGTTGCCGAAGCGTTGGACCATTTGCGCAACGCGGTAAAAATCGTTGTTGGCACTGAAACCATATCGACCACAGATGCTGGCGGGCGAATTTTGGCAGTGGATGCCATCGCTAACCGATCCAACCCACCCTATGCAAATGCCGCCGTTGACGGATACGGGTTTGCTTTTGCTGGCCTAACCAGCGGAGATCAGGCCTTGCCGTTGGTTGACGGACGTTCCGCCGCCGGAGAACCCTTTGACGGTGTTGTGCCGCATGGTCATGCCATTCGTATTTTGACGGGCGCTAGAATTCCGCAAGGTGTCGACACTGTTATCATGCAAGAAGACGTGAATATTGCCGATGATACACTGCATTTTCGCGGTGGGCTAAAAGCTGGCGCAAACTGCCGCGAGGCCGGTGAGGATGTGTTGCAAGGCCAACCCGCCTTACTTAACGGGCGCAAAATAGCGGCGCAAGACATCGCATTGCTGGCCGCGCTAAACATTCCGACACTGACGGTTTTCAAACGGTTACGTGTGGGGGTTTTATCGACTGGTGACGAAATTCGCCAACTGGGCGAGGCGGCTGAGCCTCATCAGATTTACGACGCTAATCGCCCCATGTTATTGGAGATCTTGCGAAAATGGGGGCTGGAGGCCGTAGACCTTGGTCATGCCAAAGATAGCCGTACAGCGGTGATTTCGGCGCTGGATGCAGGGGCGCGATGTTGCGATGCGATTCTGACCTCGGGGGGGGCGTCTGCTGGCGACGAAGACCACCTATCAGCGGTTCTGAACGAGAATGGCAGCCTGAACTTATGGAGGATCGCCATCAAACCCGGCCGCCCGTTGGCGCTGGGGATGTGGCAGAACGTGCCGGTTTTTGGCCTGCCCGGAAATCCGGTTGCGGCGTTTGTGACGACACTTATTTTTGCGCGCCCTGCGTTGTTAAAAATGCAAGGGGTCGGATGGAAACTGCCCTTGCCGATCATGTTACCTGCTGGTTTTTCAAAATCGAAAAAAGCCGGGCGGCGGGAGTATTTGCGCGCCAGAATGACCGATGCCGGAACCATCGAAAAATTCCAATCGGAGGGGTCTGGCCGCATATCGGGCCTTACTTGGTCTGACGGGTTGGTTGAATTTCCTGATGCTGCTGGCGAAATTTCTCAAGGTGATTTGGTGCGGTATTTCCCGTTTGAGCGTTTTGGCCTTTAGCCAAACATACCGCTGACACGGCCTAGCAACATGAATGTTCGGGCGGTGCGTGTGTCTGCTAATGCTTCGATATGACTATCGCTGGCTTGGGCGCAAAATTCGTTCAAAACGATATCGAATCGGCGTTGAAAATGCAGCGCGGTATCGCGAAAGATCTGATCACTGCGCATTCGGCCCCGGATAAGCGCAATAGATGTTACATCGTGGATACCGCCAATTGCGGCCACTTCTTCACCCCGGGTGCCATCCGCAAATTTGCGCCAGAGCGCGGCGGGGGCGATCTCGGGCTTGAGATCGTCAGTATATATACCATCCTGAGCCATCAGGTTCATGATGTCCTCGGCTGCGCGTAAGCATTGCGATGTGTTGCGATGCCGCATCGCAATGCGCAACGCTCGAAAGCCATCTTTGTCTTTTTCGTCTGTTGGGAAGTTCAATGCCTGAACCAGTTCGATCCATTCCGGCGCCTGTTGAGATGGTGCTACCTCGCGCGCACCAAGGGCGAGATTGCCTTGGTTCGGATCTGTTGTCGTGGTCTCTATGGGGCCGCTGTTTCGAGATGCCGGAGCGGTGGCTTGCGCTTCGGTGGCGTTGACTTGTGCCTGCAACAACGCGACGAGCGCGCTCTCAACTTGCGCCATTTGTGTGCCTAGCGCGTCAAGTTTGGCCCTGGTTTCCACCATACCCTTGTCAGAGCCAGCCGGGGTAACCCGTGCCGAACGGTTAAGCATCGGATCGGTTTGCATGCGTTTGATTGCTGTTGCCAAATCCCGCGCATCACGCTGAACCTCGGTGGTGCGCCGCAACAGGAGGACGCCTGTCCAGATTAGAAAAATCGGGACGATAGCAGCCAGAATAAACAGGATGATTTCTAGAAAAACCGCTCCGCGTGGTTCTTCAATACCGCCAAAAAGTCCAAAGAAACCTGCCGCATAAGCTGCCAGTCCAACCAGCCAAACACCGCTGAAAATCGTCGCCATCAGGCTTTCGCGACCTTCAATGGCGGTTGGTTCCAAGCTATTTCCCAGTTGATTTAACACTTACGCCTCCAGGCAGGACTATTGGTATTTAACGGATAGTATCTCGTATGACTTTACGCCGCCGGGAGTGCGAACTTCGATGCTGTCACCTTCTTCTTTACCGATCAGGGCCCGTGCAAGCGGAGATTTAAGATTAAGCAGGTGTTGGTCGATATCAGCTTCGTGCTCGCCAACGATTTGAAAGGTCTTTTCTTCGTCAGTGTCCTCGTCAGCCAAATCAACAGTTGCCCCGAATTTAATGCTGCCGGACAACGCGGTTATGTCGATCACTTCTGCTAAACTCAGTACGGCCCCTAATTCTTTGACGCGGCCTTCAATGTGGCTTTGTTCTTCACGTGCTGCGTGGTATTCAGCGTTTTCCGACAGATCGCCATGCGCGCGTGCTTCTGCAATGGCTTTGATAACCGCAGGTCGCCGTTCAGTCTTTAGAACTTTCAGTTCTGATTCAAGTTTGGCGTAACCGCCCGCTGTCAGCGGAAATTTTTCCACGTCACCACTCCTAGTCGTCGGCCTATCCGTTTGTTCGGCGGCACTTTTCTAAAGCTGAATATATTTTGCCTACGGTCAATCGGCAAGAACTAGTTCAATGTGCAGGCTTGAACCTGCCTATAATTCCCCGTTTTATTTGACGAAGCAGAAAAATGGACATTTTGAGGATAGTACACTAATCGATTTCTAACAGGTTTTTTTATTAGGATATAGCTTTGTCCAGACGTGCAGACATTTGGTTTTCAACTTTATTGGGGATACTTTTTACTGTTTTCACCCTGATGATCGTCGCTGGACATATGCCCAGTGATATCCAATCGCCATATTTGGCTGGGTGGTTTTTTGGCACCGGTCAGATGGATCAAATCTATTCAGCTGATGTTAGAGAAATGTTCAACAGTGCGCCGTCTGCCGAATGGTATCGGGCCGCAAAGGAGCGCGGGAGCGATACGACAAACCTGTATCCCTTTTTATATCCTCCGATTTGGGCAGCTGCCATGGTGCCAATTGCGAAGTCGATAGATATTCCGACCTTCGTGCAGGTCGCGTATCTTATACAAATCCCGGCGATTTACGGGTCAATATTTCTTGCATGGAAATTGGCAGGAAAACCGGGCTCGTTTTTTGTCTGGGCAGCATTTTCAGTTACAGCAGTTATTGTGACGCTGATTGGTTTTATTGCGATCGTCGAAAATCAACCACAGATGCTGATCATTTTTCTTATCCTCTTTGGATTAGAACGCCTAATGAATGGAAACGGACGGTTGGCAGGTGTGGTGCTTGGTATTGTTGCCACGATTAAGATATTTCCGGTATTCCTGATTTTGTTAATGTTGGCGCGCCGCGATTGGCGCGCTGCCGGTTATATGGCTGCAACTGGAATGATTGTGCTGGCGGCCAGCTTTCTCGTTGCCGGCCCCGCGCTTCATTGGGAGTTTCTTGCTCAACTGCGATCCGCCGGAAGCACCATATTTCTGGGGCAGAACAATCTGAATATTTCGACATTTCTGCTCAAGCTACAACACCTGATACCCGTCACCGGTATGAATTATTCCGATACGGTAATGACCGTCGGGAAACCGCTATGGATTTCTGTCGTTTCGCTTGTTGTTCTCGTTGGTGGTACATTTTTGATCGTTGCTAGGTTTCGGCATAATCCGAGCTATTTTCTTATTCTGGCTTTTCTTATGTTGCTTGGATTTTGCTCGCCCTTTGGGTGGCCGTATTACTATCTTCCCCTGGTATTTTTCTGGCCGGGCATATTTACGATACTATCCCTGAGGTCTAGTATTTTGCTGACCTATCTCGTGTTTACACCATTTCTTATGATCGACATGAAAATTTTGTCATCCTTTGAACTGTCAGATATGGCATTTTTGATGAGGTGCATCGTAATTGCCCTGTCCATTTGCGGCTTTATCTGGCTTGGCTGGTCGAAAAGACCCGATCCCGCATCAAATGACGTCGCGCCCTGATTGACGATTGTCACCAACACTGTAATAAAATCTCGGAACAATAAATCTGTGAGGGTATCATGGCCGAGATCGAACGTGAATCAATGGAATACGATGTTGTCATCGTGGGTGCGGGGCCAGCGGGGCTTTCTGCCGCTATCCGACTAAAACAGATTGATGCTGATCTGACTGTTGTGGTGCTTGAAAAAGGCTCGGAAGTTGGGGCGCATATTCTGTCTGGCGCAGTGCTGGATACTTGCGGATTAGACAAGCTTATCCCCGATTGGGCCGAGCGCGGCGCGCCGATTACCACCAAAGTCACCAAAGACAAATTCATGATTTTGGGGATGGGTGGCGGCATTCGTATACCGAATTTCCTGATGCCGCCGCTTATGAATAATCACGGTGCTTACATCGTGTCGATGGGTAATGTTTGTCGTTGGATGGCCGAACAAGCAGAAGCGCTGGGCGTGGAAATCTTCCCCGGGATGGCCTGTTCAGAGCTGGTTTACGGCAATAACGGCGAACTCAAGGGCGTAGTCGCGGGGGAGTTTGGCAAAAACGTCGATGGCTCCAATGGGTCAAATTATGAACCCGGTATGGTGCTGTATGGCAAGTATGTTTTTCTGTCTGAAGGGGTGCGCGGATCGCTGTCAAAACAGGTGATTGCCAAATACGCATTGGATGCTGATTGCGATGTGCCCAAATTTGGCCTTGGCATGAAGGAATTATGGGAAGTTAAGCCTGAGCACCATAATTTAGGTCAGGTAACGCACACGATGGGCTGGCCGTTGGGCTGGAAGAACGGCGGTGGTTCGTTCATGTATCATCTTGAAAATAATCAAGTTTATGTCGGGTATATCGTTGATCTCAACTATAAAAACCCACATTTATCGCCTTACAATGAATTCCAGCGCTGGAAACATCATCCGATGATTGCAGAAGTGCTTGAGGGCGGCAAACGAATTTCTTACGGCGCCCGTGCTGTAACCAAAGGCGGCTTTCAGTCGATTCCGAAAACGGCGTTTCCGGGGGGGGCATTGCTGGGATGTTCGGCCGGGTTGGTCAATTTACCGCGTATAAAAGGCAACCATAATGCGATGTTGTCAGGTATTGCTGCTGCCGAAGCCGCTGCCAAAGCCATGGCGGCGGGGCGTTCTGGCGACGCGTTGGACGATTACGACACCGAACTTCGTGAAGGTCCGATTGGTAAAGATCTGAAACCCGTGCGTAATATCGCACCGCTGAATGCAAGGTTTGGCCCGCTCGGTGGTTTGACTTTAGGTGGTCTGGATATGTGGATCGCCAATCTGTTCAAATTTAACATTTTGGGCACAATGAAGCACGGAAAATCGGATGCTGCTGCCACCGGAAAAGCTAACGACTATGCGCCGATTGACTATCCGAAACCTGACGGAAAGCTGAGCTTTGACCGGCTAACCAATGTCAGTTTTTCAGGTACAAACCACGCGGAGGAACAGCCGTGCCATTTGCAGCTGGCTGATGTGAACATTCCGATTGATGTGAACCTGCCTGAATTTGCCGAGCCTGCGCAGCTGTATTGTCCGGCGGGTGTGTACGAGATTTTGCGTGACGAAGACGGATCGAACCCAAAGTTTCAGATCAACGCGCAAAACTGCGTGCACTGCAAAACCTGTGACATCAAAGATCCTAGCGAGAATATTACGTGGGCAACTCCGCAAGGTGGTGAGGGGCCGAATTACCCGAATATGTAACTCGTACGTTACCAAAATTGGTAAAAACCTGTGCGCGTCGCGATTGCATCGCGGCGGCGGGGCGACTAGCTTGGGCCAAACCCATTATTCGGAGTGTCATTTTGTTAAGAATTTCCCTTAAACCAATTTTGACCAGCCTTGCTTTTGCCACGTCACTTTCTTCTGCCGTATTTGCGCAGGGCTTTGCTGGCCCCTATTTGGCAGCGAGGTCGGCAAATATCGCTAACGATTATTCCGACGCAGCGCGTTATTACGCCGAAGCGCTTGCCTCGCAGCCAGATAACGGGTTCCTGATGCAAGGCGCGCTTTTTGCCAATATCGCGATTGGAGATTTTGACGCGGCAAAGCTGGTCGCGCAAAACATGGTCGATCATGCGTTTACAGACGCCTATGCGCAAACTGTCCTGATTTCGGCAGCCTTTGCCGCGGGGGATTATGCGCAAGCGCAGGCATTGCTTGACGACGAAACGTTTGACCTTAATCCATTGGTGAAAACATTGGTAACAGGGTGGATACTGGTCGCCGAAGGGCAAAATACTGATGCAGCGATATATTTTCCCGCCAATGGCGAAAATGATGCAATTGCTGCTTTTGCCAATTATCACAATGCGTTGGCTCTGGCCTTAACGGGAGACCTTGCCTCGGCCGAAGATATTCTGGCCAATAATGGGGCATATGTTAATCGTGTTAGTATTCTTGCCCACGCAGAAATATTGTCGGTATTGGGTCGTTCGGAGGACGCATTTCATCTGATGACTGTTGGGCCTGGCGGTGGGCTAGGGGATCGTGAAAGCGATAATATTCGCCAACGGCTGGATGCAGGCGAGACGTTGAGTTTTACACAAATAGATCAACCCTCTGACGCAGTATCTGAGGTATTTTTGACCCTCGGGGATGCGCTTGATAGCGATAATTCCCCGCGTCTCGCATTATTTTTCTCGCGTCTTGCGCAGCAGAACCAACCGAGCAATTCTGAAGCCTTGTTGCTGATTGCAGCCGTCCTGTCTGGTCAGGATCAGCAATCACTGGCAATTGCCGCTTACGAAAAAGTTGCATCTGGCGACCCGTTTTCCGTTAATGCCTCAATCGGTTTGGCGGGGGCTTACCAAGATGACGGGCGCGTGGATCAAGCTATTTCAGTACTCGAAAACCTATCGGAAACGCACCCAGATGACCTGACAGTGTGGAACGCACTTGCCGACATTTACCGTCGGGAAAGCCGGTATGCCGACGCGCGTGACGCCTATTCTGGTGCGATAGATTTGCTGCCTGATCCGAATGTTCCCGGGGCTTGGCGGTTGTATTACACCCGCGCAATTGTCGAAGAGCGCCTGAAAGAATGGCCCGATGCGGATCGGGATTTTCGTCAGGCTCTGGCGCTGAACCCCGACCAGCCCGACGTGCTGAATTACCTCGGGTATTCGCTGGTTGAGCGCGGCGAGAAGCTGGATGAAGCTCTTCAAATGATCGAAACGGCCGTGGCTGCCAGACCGCAAAGTGGGTTCATCGCAGATTCGCTGGGTTGGATCTACTATCGTCTTGGCCGTTTCGATGAGGCCGTGCCGGTGATGGAAAACGCGGCGGCCCTGATGCCGGTGGACGCTGTCGTAAACGACCATCTGGGCGATGTGCTTTGGATGGTGGGCCGTAAACGTGAGGCCCGTTTCCAGTGGCGCCGCGCTTTGTCATTTGACCCCGACGAGATTGATCTCGAACGCATCCGCGATAAACTAGCCAATGGGCTTGATGCGGTATTGGAGGCCGAAACCGGTGCTCAATCTAACTGAGCTGGCGCGGGCAAAAGTTAACCTTTGCTTGCATATCACCGGTAAACGGGCGGACGGCTATCACCTGCTGGACTCGTTGGTGGTGTTCCCTGACATTGGCGACGTGCTGCGCGTTGAGGCTTCAAATGACCTGACCCTAAGCATTGATGGCCCGTTTTGTAACGGCCTGTCTGTGACCGATAACCTTGTTCTAAAGGCCGCCCAGATGTTGCGGCCTGTGGGGCGCGGCGCGGCGCTGACCTTGACCAAAAACCTACCGATTTCCAGCGGTATTGGCGGTGGTTCGGCTGATGCCGCGGCGGCGTTGCGGTTGTTGTCACGATTTTGGGATGTGCCGATGCCCCGTGATACGTTGCCTTTGGGGGCTGATGTTCCGGTTTGTGTTGTTGAACAAACCACGCGGATGCAGGGTATTGGCGAAGATTTAACGCCGATTTCAAACCTGCCTAATTTTGGCATCGTGCTGGTTAATCCGCTGGTATCTGTGTCGACAGCACAAATTTTTGCGATGCTGACGCAAACCAAAAATCCGGCGATAACGCGGCCTGATGGCTTTGCAACCGCCACGAAATTATTCCAGTATCTTGCTGATCAACGCAATGATATGCAGCCAGCCGCCGTGAAAATCGCCCCTCAAATTGGACAGGTTTTGACAGAAATTCAGCGTCAAACTGAATGCGGTCTGGCCCGTATGTCGGGGTCAGGTGGAACTTGTTTTGGAATGTTTAGCACCGTGGCGCAGGCGCAGCTGGCGGCTGATGCCATTGCACGGCAGCAGCCAAATTGGTGGGTTGTTGCCTCGCAGGTTTGACCGCTAGGCTATCCGTGACACTACATAATCGGCCAGATCAGCCAGCAACGTTTTTAGCGCGCTTTCGGGCAGAGGTTTCAGCGCTGCCTTGGCCGTTTCCGCCCAATCTAACGCCTTTTCCTTGGTTATCGCCAAACTGTCATGTTTGCCCATCAGTTCCATAGCATGATCAAGGTCGCCGTCTGTCTGGCGGCCCTTTTCGATCACGCGGACCCAGAAATCGCGTTCGGTTTTGTCAGCCTTGGCCACTGCCAAAATGACTGGCAGGGTTAGTTTGCGTTCGCGAAAATCATCACCAGTGTTTTTACCGAGCGCGGCGCTGGCGCCGCCATAGTCCAGCAAGTCATCGACGATCTGGAAGCTGATCCCGAGTGCGTCGCCATAGTCGCGCAGGGCCGTCACATGGGCCTCATCAGCGTCGGAAATTACGCCGCCAACCTCAAGCGCTGCGGCAAACAGCGCAGCGGTTTTGCCGCGCACCACTTGCAAATATGTAGCTTCGGTTGTTGCCAAATCTTGCGCGACGCTAAGCTGCAAAACCTCGCCTTCAGCGATGACCGCCGAGGCGTTTGCCAGAATATCCAACACCCGAAGATTGCCGGTTTCCACCATTAGCTGGAACGAGCGTGAAAACAGATAGTCGCCAACCAGCACGCTAGATTTGTTATCCCAAAGCAGGTTTGCGGTGGGCCGTCCGCGCCGTTGATCGCTTTCGTCAACCACGTCATCATGCAGCAATGTGGCAGTGTGAATAAACTCAACAGCGGTGGCCAGACAGATGTGCTGCGTACCGGAATATCCGCACATTTTTGCTGCTGCCAGCGTCAGCATCGGGCGTAGACGTTTGCCGCCTGCTTCAACCAAATGGGCGGTAACCTGTGGGATGCGCGGCGCATGTTCACTGACCATGCGGGTGCGGATCAGGTCGTTCACGGCCGCCATTTCCGGTGCCAAAATGGTTTGTAATTGTTCGAATGGTCCGGTTTTTGCCATCGCTTAGGTCCTCAACTTCACTTCTTGTCTCGACGTTGCATTCTCTGCCCGATATCGTGCCAGAATGAAAGAGATATTGCGTACCACCGACCCGACCCAAATTGCATTCGCCACCGCCATGTTAAAAGGTGAGGGCATCGAGAGCTTTGTTATGGACCAAAACATGTCAATATTGGAGGGCGGCATCGGTTTGTTTCCGCGCCGTTTGATGGTGATTGACAGAGACGCATTCTTGGCAGCTGCTGTGTTGCGTGATAACGACATTGAGTCCGGCCTGCCGAAATGAGCTTTGCCGCCGAATATCTGACCACCGATGGTTTTCTGGATGGGCGGCTGCAAATTTTGCAACCCAAAAGCGGGTATCGTGCAGCGACTGATCCGGTGTATTTGGCCGCTGCAGTACCCGCAAAAACGGGCCAATCTGTATTGGAACTTGGCTGTGGCGCGGGGGTTGCATTGGCCTGCCTTTGCTATCGTGTGCGCGGTTTGGACGGTTTCGGGCTGGAAATTCAGCGGAATTACGCCGATCTTGCGCGGACAAATCTGATACAAAACCAGCTTTCTGCCCAAATTGTGACCGGAGATCTGTTGAATATGCCCGACAGCCTAAAGGCAAAAAGCTTTGATCATGTGCTGGCCAACCCGCCGTTTTTCAAGGTCTCGGCGCACACGGCCCCGACGGATAAGGGGCGTGCAACTGGCCGTCTGGAAGGTGCTGCGCTGGCGACAGATTGGGTGGATGCCAGCCTGACCCGCTTAAAGCCTGGGGGCTGGATGACCATGATCCATCGTGCTGAAATGTTGGCAGAAATTTTGGCTGCCATCGGAAGCAGGGCCGGTGATATTCGTATTTTGCCGATTGCCGCGCGGCAAAATCGGATGGCCAGACGGGTGATTGTGCAGGCGCGAAAGGGAGCGGCTGGCGTGCTAACATTGATGGCGCCGCTAATTGTGCATTCGGGCGCCGAACACGGGGCTGACGGGGATGATTATGCTGACGTAACGCGCGGAATTCTGCGCGATGTTCATCCTTTGGTAATGACTTCGAGGTGAAATCAAATCACGTGACAGGTTGAAATTTATATGGTGAGATATTTCATATAAATGACTAGGCAATAAAAGGAGAGCCAAATGAACCTTAATTCCCATTTGATCGAGCTGAAGAAAAAGCATGAAAATCTTTCCCACCGGATCGAGTCGGACCAGCGGAGTCCTGGCGCGAATGGCTTGAATATTGGCGTGATGAAAAAGGAAAAATTACTGCTGAAAGAAGAAATCTTTAGGGTTTCTGCGCAGCTTTAGGCGCGTGCGGACAGAAGTGCGCCGCCAGCAATAAGGATCGCCGCAATGAATATTGTCCAGCCAGACTGGGCATATCCG
>JAESRG010000046.1 GCA_016764785.1 Paracoccaceae bacterium | reverse complement strand
AGGGGTGTTCCCGGTCAGATGTTTGCGCACAATCGATTCAATCGCCATTGACGGGATATACGGCCCGTCATCGCCCTCAGCCAATAAATGCCACGACATCGCAAACGGTTGGCCGTTTTTATGGCCGGTCGCTTTAACAAACATGCCGCCGCGATGGTCGCCGAATTTCATCAAGTTCAAGACCCGATAAAACAGCTTTGCGAACGGTGTCAGCGCGGGCAGACGAAATGTCGCCCGCATCTTGGCCAACAGGTTTAGCACGCGATGCAGACTTTCAGGAACCGGCCCCGCGCCCATCCAGATATCGGTCATATCGGGGTGTTCAGCGGGCAAAACCCGCAAGTCCGGCACCTCAACCAGCGAGAACCGCAGATTTGCCAGCGGCAGCCGCCCCGGTGGCGATACAGTATATCGCATCGATTCCGTTAGTCCCTTTGCCTCAATCATTTTACCGTTGCGCAGCAATCTTACCGGCCCACCAGCATAGCCCACAACCGCCCGCATCACATTCAGGCCAATCCCTGCATAGGGCGAAGGCGCAATGCCGCCAGTGACCTTTTTAATGGTCATGTCTTTGGAAAATTCGCGCAATACTGCGGCGGTCAGCACCGGAAAGCTGCTAACCCCCGACAGCACAAAAACGCCTGCGTCTTTGGCAGGTTGGTCAAATTGCTCAATGCCAAAAACAAAATCAGCGGCGTCTGCGAAATCCAGATAATTTATCTTAGCGGCAATACAGGCTTTGACCACGCGGTATGGATCATCGCCGTAATCCTGAAATGGCCCTGAGGCATCCACAACCATATCTGGCCGCTGATCCGCCAACACCGGCGCTATATCATTCCGATCAAGCGCGAGGGCTGTGGTCTTGGCGACCCCCTGAAAACTATCGCAAAACGCCTGTGCTTTCGCAGCGTTGCGGCCACAAATCAGCATCTCAACCTCGGGGATGTCCGACAGCAGTTCCGCCAACCTGCCACCAAAAACACCGTATCCACCAAGGATGAGAATTTTCATGTCAGTCAATCAAGCCAATGCGCCGCCGAATATCTTCATTCCGCAGGGCAATATCTGTGCCTGAAAACTCTGCTGCGGCCCCTGCCGCCAACCAAGCAATTGCACGGGCGGGCCATTCAGCAGGAATATGCTCGGTCGGGTCCATTTCACTGACCGGATTAATGCCGGACGCCTTGATGCGCACCTGCATATCCGTGGCCACCGTGCCGGGGCTAAGGCCAACGATGTGCAACGTATCGCTGCCATTTTCCAGATGTGCCATACGGGTCAACATCGAGGCCCCCGCTTTGGCCGCACAATAATGCCCCCAACCCTCATACGGTGAACTAGCCGCCCCACTGGAAATATTGATAACCGTGCCGGAACCCTGTTCTTCCATCAACGGCAGCACCGCCCGAAGCCCGTAATAAACTGCGTTTAGGTTAATCTCGACGGTTTTGGCCCACGCTTTTGGGTCGCTGTCAGTGATCCGCGCGATGGGGTCAATCACCCCTGCGTTATTCACCAAAATATCAACGCGGCCATAGGCATCAAGACAGCGGCGCACCACCACCTCAACGCCAAAATAACGCGACATGTCCGAGGCTAAAAATTCGGCCTCGCCACCATTTTTACGAATTTCCAGCGTGATGGCTTCGATTTTCTCGCGCGATCGCGCGGTCAGAAATACCTTGGCCCCTTGCGCGGCAAGTTCACGCGCAGTGGCCGCACCGATACCACGACTTGCGCCGGTGACAATGGCAACTTTACCAGTAAGTTCGTTCATACTAATCCCAGTTCTTTTTGCAGTTTTTTGGTCAGTTTAGCCGCGATAATCGCATGCGCCATGACAAAATGTTTCTCAAGTTCATTGCGCGACAAGGCGTTCGGCTTTTCAAGCTGCACCCATTTGGCCCGCGCCAGATAGGGTGCTGGAATGATATCAGGCATTTGCGGCAACACCTCATAGGCCAGATTTGAACATTTGAAGCTGAATTTCGGCCCTGCGCCCGTGCCCCAGCCTGAACAGATGGCAAAGATCTTGCCGCCAACTTTCCACACCGAAGCATTGCCCCACTGCACCACATGCGTGGTTGCCGTCAGTCCAGCGCAAAACGTGTCAAACTCCTCACGCGTCATCAGATGCCTTTCGCAATAAACCCCGTTACGAATTGATATTGCTAAATCCTGACAAGCGCCACCGTATTATAGCATCTACGGGTTGTCCTGCCGCGCGCCACTCCTTAGGTTCCAGTCACAATAACAAAACGGGGAAGTATTGTGAACGCAAGCATGGAAGCACTGGCATTATACGCCGGACTAAGCGGATTAATTGGCATGTGGCTGCTGGCCAATGTTGGCAAAACCAAACACGCTGAAAAGGTGTCGATTGGCGATGGGGGCAGCAAAGCCATTATACGGGCAATGCGCGGCCAAGCTAATTTTGTTGAGAACGTGCCGATCACACTGATCTTGCTGTCGATGATGGTTTTTCTGGGCGTACCAGTTTGGCTGATCCATATTCTGGGGGCAATGCTGGTTGTCGGCCGCTTTTTCCACGCCTATCATTTCATTCAGTCGGACGCACCAAGATGGCAGCGGGCGCTAGGGTTTTGCCTGTCGTTTCTGGTGCTGATCATAGCGTCGCTTGGGCTAATTGGCCTGTCGATTTGGGGTATGATATCATAAATGGATAATCTGGAAGCCCTTACACATGCCTTGCTTGACGCTGCAAAACGCGCGGGCGCAGACAATGCCGATGCCATCGCGGTTGCAGGCGACAGCCTGTCGATTGAGGTGGCAAACGGCACGTTGGAACACGCGGAACGGTCCGAGGGCATCGACCTTGGCTTGCGGGTTCTGATTGGCCAACGGCAGGCATGTGTGTCGGTTTCCGATACGCGGGCCGAGACCATCACAACAATGGCTGAACGTGCCGTTGCGATGGCACTTGAGGCCCCCGAAGACCCTTATATTGGCCTCGCCGACCCTGATCAACTGGCGCAAAGCTGGGATATTGCGGCATTAGAGATGGCTGATCCAGCCGATGCCCCAAGCCCGGACATGCTGAAAACCGCCGCGTTGGAGGCCGAAGCAGCCGCGCTGGCAGTTAAGGGCGTCGACAAGGTCGACAGCTCTGGCGCTGGGTACAGCAAATCCACCATTCATCTTGCGGCCAGCAATGGGTTTTCCGGCGGCTATGCCCGAACATCGACCTCAATTTCCAGCGTGGCCATCACCGGCACTGGCTTGAAAATGGAGCGCGATTACAACGGCGATGGCCGTGTTTTCGCAAGCGATATGTTAAGCGCCGCAGAAATTGGCCGTATCGCGGGTGAACGCACAGTTGCCCGAAAAGGCGCGAAAAAGCCTCCGTCTGGCAGGTTTCCTGTGCTTTATGATGAACGGATTTCATCGGGGCTGATTGGGCATTTGGTTGCCGCAATTAACGGCAGCATGATTGCGCGCGGGTCAAGCTGGCTTAAAGATGCGCTGGGTGAAATGGTTCTGCCTGCGGGTATGGACCTGCTTGAAGACCCGTTGCGCCCTCGCATTTCTGGCTCCAAACCGTTTGACGCTGAAGGGCTGCAAAGCCAGCGGCGGCTGATTGTTAAAAACGGCGTGCTGCAAGGCTGGACGCTGGATCTTGCGACCGCGCGTAAATTGGGCATGCAAAGCACTGGTAACGCGGCGCGTGGTGCCTCGGCACCGCCCTCACCCAGCCTTGGCAATCTGGCCCTGACACCGGGCAATAAAACCCGTGATGACCTGATTAAAGACATGGGCACGGGCCTGATTATCACCTCGCTGATCGGATCATCGATCAATGGCAACACCGGTGATTATTCGCGCGGGGCGTCTGGTTTTTGGGTCGAAAACGGTGAAATCACTGGGCCGGTTAATGAATGCACGGTGGCGGGTAATCTGCGCGATATGCTTGGGTCAATCATTGCGGCCAATGACGGGCGGCAACACCTGTCGCGGGTGGTGCCAAGCTTACTGGTTGAGGGCATGACCATTGCCGGCGCGTGATCTAAAACTGCTGCACGACGCGGCCCTTGCGGCTGGCGAAATTGCCAAGAAGTTCTTTAAGGCTGACCCTGAAATATGGGACAAGGGCAACAACCAAGGCCCCGTCACCGAGGCTGATCTGGCTATTGACCGCATGCTTAAACATGAATTGTTGGGCGCGCGGCCTGACTATGGCTGGCTGTCCGAGGAAAGCGAAGATTCAAGCGATCGGCTAAAACATGATCGTGTTTTCATCATCGACCCGATTGATGGCACACGCGCGTTTATCGCGGGGGAAAACAGTTTCTCGCATTCATTGGCCATTGCTGAAAACGGCAAAGTTATTGCCGCACTGGTGCATCTGCCGATCCGCGAACAAACCTATGCGGCGCATATTGGTGGCGGCGCGACCTGCAACGGCAACCCCATTCAGCCCAGCGAGACGCGCAATTCCAGTGGCGCCAATATTTTGACCACCAAGCCCAGCCTGAACCCTGATCTGTGGCCCGGCGGCGTGCCTGATCTTAACCGTCATTTCCGCCCCTCATTGGCCTATCGGCTATGCCTTGCGGCAGATGGGCGCTTTGACGGCATGATCACCCTGCGCGATGCGTGGGAATGGGACATCGCAGCGGGCGATCTGATCGTCACCGAGGCCGGAGGCATCGCCAGCGACCGTTTGGGGGCCAAACCGGTGTACAACAACCCCCACCCAATGCTGGCTGGTATGATTGCCGCGCCAAAACCTGTGCACGCTGATATTATGCTGCGCTTGAAGCCAGCGCCAAAAACCGCTAGCTGAGCGGTGTAACTTTCGAAAGGATTCCCCGTGACCCAACGCCTGCACCTCGTTTTCGGCGGTGAACTAACCGACCCGCAAACCAATATTTTCCGCGACACTGACGCCATTGATCTGGTCGGTATTTACCCCAGTTATCAGGCCGCTTTTGACGCATGGAAAGCCGCAGCGCATCGCACGGTTGATAACGCCCATATGCGTTATTTCATTGCACATTTGCACCGCCTGCGCGACGAAGAAGCTGAAGCAAGCTCAACCGAAGAACTAGGTTAATAATGCCAAAATGACCCAGTCAAAACCAGCGACTGGTGGTTCGGTAACCGCGCGGCTGACGGCGTTTTTGCGCAATGGTCCGACAGAGGTTGATACTTACGCACCACGGCCCAATGGCCCGTTGATCTGGCTGAATTTGCCGGACGATATGCCGATTGGGCCGGTGCGCGAGTTATGCAAATCACTTTGCCAGCGCATTGATGACGCAACCTGCCTGCTAACCGTCAGCGATGTTTCGCGTTGGCAGGGGCTTGAGGGCGCGATTGTTCATCACCTTCCCCCGGATCAAAACGCAAGCATCGACCGTTTTTTGACACATTGGCAGCCCGATATACTGTTATGGGCTGATCGTTTTTTTAACGTGCGAATCCTGCAACGCACCAAGGCCAAAAACACCCCGATGTTTTTGATTAACTTTCCGGTTCTTGATTTGTCGCGTCGCAGTATGCGCCGATCTGTGACCAATATTTTGGGCCAGTTTACCGCCGCTCAAGTCGTCAGTAACGCAGCCGCTGAACGGCTGACAGAGCTTGGGTTTCCATTTGATAAAATTGAACAGGTTTTGCCAATTTCTGAAATGACATCGCCGTTGAAAGACTTGGAAAACAGACGCCGCACCATTGCCGGAAACCTTGGGCCTCGACTGGTTTGGTGCGCTGCACATTTAAGAATGCGAGAGCTGTCTTTGGTGTCAGATGCCCATAAACAAGCGCGAAAATCGTTTCCGACCGTCGCCCTAATTGTGGTGCCCGCCGCCGGAGAAACGGCCAGCGAATTTGTTGAATATTTAGCGGATGAGGGCTGGAAGGTCAGCCTTGAATCCTCGGACACCCCGATTGACCCTCAGACCGAGGTTCTGGTGACAGACGGCCCTGACGAACTGGGCATGTGGTATCGGCTTTCCTCGGTTTCACTAATGGGTGGGTCGTTAAACGGCCCGGGGTCTTGCAACCCATTTGAGGCCGCAGCGCTTGGATCAGCGGTGGTATGTGGGCCAATCACCTTTCCCTTTGGCGCGCGATATCGCCAACTTGCGAAAGGCGACGCACTGGTGCGGGTTGATGACATGAACGAGCTGGGCCAGCATATAATCACAACGCTTGCGCCTGATCGATCAGCCGCGCTGGCCACCGCCGCATGGACCGTTGGCAGCGAAGGGGTTGAGGCAATCAACCAGATTGTCGACCTAACAGTTTTGGCTGTAACGCCAGAGGCATCCTGATGCGCGCCCCTTTATTTTGGCATAAATCGCGCAGAAAACTGGGTTTTCTATCGATTATATTATCTCCGTTGGCGTGGGCATGGCACCGCGGCAGTGTGCGGCGTCTTGCAAATGGTCCGTGGGAAAAACTGTCGGTTCCGGTGATTTGCGTTGGCAATATCAATGTTGGCGGCACTGGAAAAACGCCCACAGTTATCGCCCTGCAATCGCTGCTGGCTGACCGCGGGATCGCGGCACATATTGTCTCAAAAGGCTATGGCGGCACTGAAATTGGGCCCATTAAAGTCATTGAACGTGACCATTCTGCCGCTCAAATGGGTGATGAGCCGATGCTGATGGCCGCATTCGGGCCGGTTTGGGTCTCGAAAGATCGTGCGCTCGGCGCAAAAGCCGCCATCAAGGACGGCGCACAAGCCATTCTGTTGGATGACGGCTTTCAGAACCCGGCCCTGCATCAAGATTTGTCGATTGTGGTTATTGATGCCGAAGTCGGCTTTGGCAACGGCAAGGTTATGCCTGCTGGTCCCTTGCGTGAAAACCTGATCACAGGGTTGGCGCGGGCAAATTTGATTGTCTCGATCGGCAATAGCACCGCCCAGACAAGTCTAACAGACACATGGCCCGAGATTGCGGGCATTGAAAGGCTGAACGCCCATCTTGCACCCCTGCAAACCGGCATGGATTGGAAAGGCCTGCGTGCAATCGCTTTTGCAGGCATTGGCCGCCCCGGCAAGTTTTTTAATACTCTAAAGGACCAAGGTGCGAACATCATCGCTGCGCATTCATTTGCCGATCACGGCACTTATTCAGATGCGGTTTTAAATCGCCTGAAAGCCGAGGCGCAAAAGTCTAACGCGCAACTGGTCACCACCGAAAAAGACGCCGCGCGATTGCCCGCAAGTTTTCGGCCAAATATTCTGACGTTGCCAGTGCGGTTAAAGTTTGGCGATCAGGCAAGCCTGACCGCCATCCTTGATCGCTTATTCAGCTAGTTTTTCGTCCAGAATTTGGGCGAAGGTGGCATAACCCATATTCGAATTCAGCTCTCCGTTGATGATAAACGTTGGCGTTGCTTGAACGTTATCACGGGCCATATTCTCACGGAAGGCACCCACCAAAGCCTGTGCCAGCTCGTTATCCTGCATACAGGCGATAATCGCGTCATCCTCAAGCCCGGCCAAACGCCCGATGGCCTGAAGGGCCGCGCTCACGTCTGCCTGACTGGAAAGATGCGCCCAGTCCGATTGGCGCTCATATAGCATGCTGGCGATACCAAAATACCGTTCCTGACCGCCACAGCGCGCCACCATGTCAGCCCACAAGCCGGGGCCGTCAAAATAGACGGGACGATAGATAAACAGAATTTTACCAGTGTCGATATAGTTCGCCTTAAGGTCAGGGAAAACATCGTGGTGAAAGTTTTTGCAATGCGGGCAAGTAAAGGAAGCGTATTCAATAACAGTGACCGCAGCATCCGGGTTACCCATTGAAAACTCTTCGACAACCGGTGCCGACATATCGTCGTCCGACGGTGTTGCATCTTGTGCATACGCCATGCTGCCCGCAAGTGTCGCGCCTGCGACAAGGGCCAAAACGGCGCGACGATCCAGATCATTTGAGTTAGTCATTGGTATTTCCTTGATTGTTTCATGAGTTCAAAAGCACATTTCGACCCAGCTTTTCAAGTAGTTCACGTAAAGTTGAATCACCGACAGTTTCCAGACAAGATTTCAATTCAGCAGATTGGTCTTGGCTTAACATCTTTTTAGGGACCGGAATGTCATAGTCAAACGCGGTGGCCCCTTCACCAAAACCGGTGCTTGCCGTCTGGGTGATGCGGATTTCCGAAATGGCGTTATAGCCATAACAAGCGTTGACCCGTTCTTTGATACGCGGCAGCTGCATTTGCAGTTCAGGCCCGTTTGCACCCAGCGCCAAAATGGTCAATTTTGCTCCAAGCCCTTGACGTGTATAGGATATTTTCACGGGTTTTGCAATTTTTGCAACGGATTCGCCGACAATTTCAGGCCATTGTGTCAGCAACCGTGCTTCGGCAAAACCACGTTGTCCGGTTGTGTCGCGAATGCGTGTGCCCAACAACCCGCCCGCATGCACAAAACCACGCCGCTTTCTGGCGTATTTTGATGAGTTGGTTTTGGGCTGATAGGCCATAGGATTCCCGACATGATTTCCGACATGACTTTAACGCAAAGCTAGGGTATTTCCAGCCCTATGAGCCAGAACCTGAACCCCAAAAACATACAAATCAGCGGAAAGCTGCTGCGCTGGTATGACCAGCATGCGCGGGAATTACCGTGGCGGGTGTCTCCAACGGCGCGTAAAGGCGGTATCCGGCCCGATCCGTACCATGTTTGGCTGTCCGAAATCATGTTGCAACAAACGACCGTGGTAACGGTTGGGCCGTATTTTCAAACTTTTTTACAGCGTTGGCCGACGGTGCAAATGCTTGCGTCCGCGCCAGGTGCCGAAGTAATGGGCGAATGGGCTGGGTTGGGGTATTATGCACGGGCGCGAAACCTGCTGAAATGCGCGCGGGTTATCACCCAAGAATATGGCGGGTCGTTTCCAAAAACCGAGACCGACTTGCTAAACCTTCCCGGCATCGGCCCCTATACCGCCGCCGCGATTGCCGCGATTGCTTATGATCTGCCAACTACGGTTCTGGACGGAAATGTTGAACGGGTTATGGCGCGGTTATTTGAGGTCTCAGACCCGCTGCCCGACAGCAAACCAACGTTGCGCGCCCATGCTGCCAGCCAAACCCCAACTAAACGTCCCGGGGATTACGCCCAAGCCGTAATGGACCTTGGCGCGACAATTTGCACGCCGCGCAGCCCCTCCTGCACACAATGCCCGATCACCGTTTCATGCAAGTCTTTGGCCTCGGGGACGGCGGCAAACCTTCCAAAAAAACGCCCCAAACCGGTCAAACCAACCCGCAGTGGCGTGGTTTATTTTGCCTATACGCTTGAGGGCCACGTGCTGCTGGAAACCCGCCCCGACAAAGGGTTGCTGGGCGGAATGCTGGCCTTGCCGTCAACTGATTGGACCGTGGAACAACCAAACGCAGCCCCACCGATCGAGGCTGAGTGGCAAAATTTACCCGAAATTGTGCGCCATGTTTTCACCCATTTTAATCTGAATTTGACGGTTGCCGTTGCAAAACTGCCTAAAAACGCGGCCCCGATGCGCGGTCAGTTCACCCCTGCCCCCGACCCAAAAACCCTGCCAACGGTGATGCGCAAAGCTTATTTGATGGCCGCGTCAACGACGGGCCTTGATTAACCGATTATTCTAAGCGAAATTCACCCGATAGAAAAAGGAACACTCCGTGGCCAAAATCACCCCGTCAATCAGCAATGCTATCCCGTTCTGGGCGTCGATGGTTTTTGTCGTTGTCTGGCTGATCGCGGTCACAAATGGCGGTTGGTGGATCATCTTGATCCCGCTTTATTCTACCGGTGTGGCTTCACTGCTTGATCGTTTCCTTGGCCTTAGCGAAGACAATCTTGACCCGATGGCGCTGGAATCCCAACTTTTCTGGCATAAACTAGTCACATGGGTTTGGGTGCCGATCCAAATCACCTTGATCCTTGGCACGATGGTCGCTGTGTTCTGGTTTGACCATCTTTCCGTCACCGAAAGCATTCTGATGTTCCTTGCGACCGGCACCATTACCGGCGGCATTGGCATTACCTATGCCCATGAATTGATCCATCAAAAAGATAAACGAGAGCGTTTGTTGGGCGACATTCTACTGGCAACTGTCCTTTACGGCCATTTCCGTACCGAGCATATTTTGGTCCACCACCGCTATATCGGCACCCCTCGTGATGCGGTAACGGCGCGATATAACGAAAGCATTTATCATTTTCTGCCGCGCGCCACGATTGGCAGTTTCAAATCTGCGTGGCATGTTGAGGCCGAGCGCCAGACAAAACGCGGGCGCAAAGTTGGCGACTGGTCCAACCCGTTTTGGCGGTATGGCGCAGGAGCCGGAATAATGCTGTTTCTAAGCGCTGCGATTGGCGGTTGGGCCGGAATCGCGCTGTTCATTATGCAAGCGATGGTTGCGGTTCTGTATCTGGAAATCATCGACTATATTGAGCACTACGGCCTGACCCGTAAGTATCTTGGTGATGGGAAATATGAAAACACCGCGCCGCGTCACTCATGGAACGCCAACCATAAATTCACCAACTGGCTGCTGATCAATCTGCAACGCCATTCTGACCATCATTACAAACCCGACCGGCGGTTTGCGCTGCTGCAAACCTATGACAAGGCCGACGCGCCACAACTGCCTTATGGTTATCCGATTATGGCGGTAATTGCCTGCAATCCACGGCATTTCCGTCGGTTGATGAACCCCGAGGTACGTAAATGGCGCAACATGTATTATCCGGAAATCACCGACTGGACACCTTATAAAAACGCCACAACTCCGATGCCACGTTAGACCTGTCGTTTTTTATACCGCATTGAAGACATCAGCGAGACCAGAATAAAACCAGCCCCCAGCGATCCGGTGATATATTCGGGCACAGGCGTCAACGCCTGCACAAACATGATGATCGCCAGAACCAGAATAGAATAAAACGCCCCGTGCTCCAGATATCTGAACTCCTTCAGCGTGTTTTTCTCAACCAGCATAATGGTCATACCGCGCACATACATCGCGCCAATGCCAAGGCCAATTGCGATCAGAAACAGGTTCTGGGTCAGGGCAAAGGCGCCAATCACTCCGTCGAACGAAAAACTGGCATCCAGCACTTCAAGGTATAAAAAGGCCCCTAGCCCACCGCGTGCTGCCGCGCCAATACCACTGCTTTTCTTGTCCAGAATGCGGCCGACCAAATCAACTGCGATAAATGTTACCAACCCGAAAGCGGCTGAAAACAGAAATGTGCTGGCCTTTTCATCGGGTAAACAGACGGCAAAAACCAATACAATCGCCAGAACCATACCAATTTGCAGACCCCGAATCGAGGCGCATTTGCACATGTATTCCTCAACCACGCGGAACCAATGTACGTCTTTTTCCTTGTTCATGAAATAGCTAAGCGCCACCATCATCAAGAACGTGCCACCAAAGGCCGCGATAGATAGATGGCTTTCATGGATCATACGCGCATATTCATCGGGTTGCGAAATCGCCAGATGTAGCGCGGCAAACGGGTTGATATGGGCAGCAAACGTGACCACCAACAGCGGGAACACCACTCGCATGCCAAACACTGCAATCAGAATACCCCATGTCAGAAACCGTTTCTGCCAGACCGGAGACATGGTTTTCAGCTTGTTGGCGTTCACAATTGCATTGTCAAACGACAGCGAGATTTCAAGAATCGACAGTATCCCACCAATCAGCAGAAACGACAATGCTCCCGCCAGATTGCCGGTAAACTTCCAACCAAGGAAAAAGCAAAGTGCCAAGCCAAGACCGGTCACGATCATTGGCCAGAGAAAATATTTTAGTCCGGCGTCACGCAAATTTTTGGTCCTTCAGGCAGGTATTTAGGCTGATATAGGCATCCATTTCTGTAACCCCCCCCCTGACAGCCAAAATCATTTAGCCAAACACCAACGCATGATGGCTTTTTGCGCGTGCAGACGATTTTCGGCTTCGTCGAACACCACTGACTGGCTTGAATCCATCACCTCGTTGGTGGCTTCTTCGCCGCGATGCGCGGGCAGACAATGCATGAACAATGCGTCGTCTTTGGCTTGCGCCATCACACCCGCGTTGATCTGGTAAGGGCGCAACTGATTGTGGCGGCGTTCCTTGGTGGTTTGGCTGTCATGCATGGAGATCCAGGTGTCAGTAACCACCAGATCAGCGCCCTCAACCGCTTTTTCCAAGTCAGGCTCTAGCGTAATTTTGGCGCCGTGGTCACGCGCCCAGCCGATGGATTCGGCCTCGGGTGCAAGGGTTTCAGGGCCGGTCACTGTCAGATCAAACCCGAATTGGCCAGCAGCGTGCAGAAAGCTGGCACAAACATTGTTGCCGTCACCCGCCCAGACAACTTTCTTGCCCTTTATCGGGCCTGAATGTTCCTCATATGTCATGATATCAGCCATGATTTGGCACGGATGGGTGCGATCAGTCAGGCCGTTAATCACCGGCACAGAGGCGTATTCAGCCATTTCCAACAACGTAGTCTCATCGAAGGTACGGATCATAATCATGTCAACATAGCGCGACAGAACCCGCGCCGTGTCGGCAATGGTTTCGCCGTGGCCAAGCTGCATATTATTGCCTGACAACACCATGGTTTGCCCGCCCATCTGCCGCACACCAACGTCAAAACTGACGCGAGTCCGTGTTGATGGTTTTTCGAAAATCAATGCAACCATGTGATTTTTAAGCGGCTGATCCGCGTCCGGCGTGCCTTTGGGCAAGCCGATGCGGGCGTTTTTGATCCGCTTAGCGTCATCAATCATGCCGCGCAAATCGTCGGCTGGTGTTTTATGGATGTCCAGAAAATGTCTCATACGTCTGTTCCTTTGAATTCTGGTGCTCGGGCTGGGGCTGCCAGTCAGCGGTGCTGTATCGGGTTAGACCGATACAGCTTCAATCTGTCTTTCCAAAGCAATCGCGGCTTCCTCAATGCGCCACAACGCATCGTCTATGTCTTTGCTGCCAATGTTCAGCGGTGGCAGCAATCGCACCACGTTATCTGCCGCCGGAATGACCAGCACTTTGGCGTCATAACCCGCGTTCACGATGTCCATATTGGGCAGTTTGCACTTGATGGCCAGCATCAAGCCTTCGCCGCGCACAGAATCGAACACATCAGGATGCGCCGCAACGACGCCCTCAAGCCCCTGACGCAAATGCCCCGACAGTCGGCTGACATTTTCCAGAAAACCATCTGACAGAATTTCGGTCATCATCGCGCAGCCCACCGCGCAAGCCAACGGATTGCCGCCATAAGTGGAGCCATGCGAACCCGCAACCATGCCCGAAGCCGCACGTTCAGTGGCCACACAAGCCCCCAACGGAAACCCGCCACCAATGCCTTTGGCAATGGTCATGATATCCGGTGTTATGCCTGCCCATTCATGCGCAAACAATTTGCCGGTCCGGCCCATTCCGCACTGAATTTCGTCTAACACCAGCAATAATCCGTGTTCATCGCAAATTTCACGTAAGGCACGCATTATTTGAGTGGAAACCGAACGAATCCCGCCCTCGCCTTGAATGGGTTCCAACATGATAGCGGCGGTTTTATCCGTGATTGCGGCCTTAACAGCATCAATATCCGCAAATGGTACGTGCACGAATCCGGGCAGTAGTGGCCCGAACCCATCAACCATTTTAGCGCCACCAGAGGCCGCGATTCCGGCCGATGACCGACCATGAAACGCCCCCTCAAAAGTGATGATCTCAACCTTATCAGGCTGACCGTTAGCGCTGAAATACTTGCGTACCATTTTGACAGCGCACTCAATCGCCTCAGTGCCAGAATTAGTCATAAAAACCGTGTCGGCAAAGGTGCTTTCCACCAGTTTTTCGGCCAAAGCCTGTTGGTTCGGCACATCATAAAGATTAGACGTATGCCACAAACGTCGGCCTTGGGTCTCCAATGCGGCAACGAGGGTCGGATGCGCATGACCCAGAGCACAGACGCCGATACCGGCCCCCATGTCCAAGTAGCGCGTTCCGTCCGCAGTCTCCAGCCAAGGGCCCTGACCTTTCACGAATGAAAGCGGTGCCCGCGCATATGTTGGTAACACGGGGCTAATCACGTCTATTCTCCTGTCTTTTTAAACAAAAACACCCTAAAATGGGTGCTAATTTGTTCATGCAGGAATGTTCTCGGGGAGTCAATTGACTGAAGCACTCATTGTATTTGTAATTGCCCGCGCGGTAATTAGTGATAGTCATACAGGTCTATGACATCTTATACACAGCTGAACAAATTCGACACTTCTATTTGGCTTTTGGACTCAGCGCTTCAAGTCAGATGGAAGGATTCCGGAAATGACAAAGCTATTCTTGCCGCCATAAAAATTGCCAGCGAGAACATGGATCAATTGCCCCCTGAACTGGTTTCATCCGCGGCGGCTAAAATTGGCGGTCGCAGCAATTACGGCAGCCCGCTATTCGAACCAAACCCCTATTTGAAGAAAATTGGCTTTTTTGGAAAACGGAAATTGGTTACGCCAGAAATTAACCCAAACAATGATCTGGTGCGATTCGACGGATTGGGCCAAATTTATATGTTCCATTTCAACGGCTTTATGCGTGAACGCGCCCTGATAAAGATCGACCCTGCCAATGTTTCGGAATTCCTGTTTACTGCTACAGTTTTCAAGCTGAATGACTGGGTGCCCGAAGTTCGCCGTGCAGCTGCTCGGTTATTGGCAAAAATGGCGAAAAATAACGATTGCACGAAATTCACGAAAGCGATCAATTATTTATCTGGTCAGACGCTATCTTGGAAACGGTGGCATGACGTAAAGGATGTCTATCTGTCGTTTCAACACTCGCCACAGGTTATGGCCATTTTAGCAGGGGAACTTTGCGCCGCAAAAAACGGCGCCCAGTCCCGAAAGTTCAGAAACCTGTTAAGAGATTCGTCAATAGATGAACATTTACATAAATTAGCCCTGCAAGCCAAATTACCAGCCGTCCGCACAATTGCATTAAGCACCTTGTTGGAGGGTCAGGCGCGTTGGGTGACGGGCAAACAAAGACAATGGATCGATAAACGTTACAATATTTATCGCATGGAAAAGTCTTGGCGCAGCAGAGAGATCACTTGTGTGGCCAACATTGAGGCGATCCTGAAAATCACAGCAACAGACAAAACAGTTACCGTTCGGAAGATTGCCGCCGATTTTTTAATCACCCATCAAGAAACGGCAAGCAATGTACCCGAGATCATTTCGATACTGGAAAACGATAAATACCTCTCTATCAGAAAGCGTATCGATTTTATTATTCAAAAAAGGCGAGCGCTATGAGTGATTTTCCGTGATATCAGACACAAGCCCTTGTATCTCGCACCAGCGAAAATTATAATGTGAACTTATCTATGTAGAGCGGAGAGACAAATGGCTTGGACCGATGATCGCGTTGAGATCCTGAAAACCATGTGGGGTGACGGCAAAAGCGCAAGCCAAATCGCAACCGAATTGGGTGGCGTAACACGCAATGCCGTGATCGGCAAAGTGCATCGCCTTGGCCTGTCGAACCGCCCGACCACGACAACCAAAGCCACGACCAGCCCTGCTGCCAAGGTGACCAAACCAATCGCCAAACCCAAGGTGGCAAAACCTATTCCGACACCGGAAAAGGCCAAACCTGCGTCGGTTGTTCCGCATAACAACCTGCCGATTCCGCGGCCGCGCCCGATCATTACGGCAGGCAAACCCTTGCCGCCACAGCGCTCGGCTAACGAAGTCAGCGCCGAAGCACTGGCCAACGTCAAAAAGCTTGAGGAAACGGCGCGCAAGCTAAACCTGATGCAATTGACCGAACGCACCTGCAAATGGCCAATTGGCGACCCAGCCACTGAGGAATTTTGGTTCTGTGGCCATCCGGTTGACCCTGGAAAACCATATTGCGAGACCCACGTCTCGGTGGCCTTTCAGCCCATGAGCAGCCGCCAAGGACGTCGTGCCGGCGGACGCTAGGCTTTGCCCTGAACGGTAAAACATCCGTCGTGATGTTTTACCGCTGCAAAAGCAGTTAACGCTGCTTCAAAAATGCATCTTCTGCAAAATACTGATACGAATCGGCGTTTTCGACCGCGCGACCGGCTGAATTGCGGGCGTATGCGGTGCAAACAGAACGGTTGTAACAGTTGTCATTGGTGCCACCCACTATGTTATAGTGTGACATCTCGTGAATAATGGTGCCCGCCATTGTGCCGGAATTGAATACTTCGAGAAAATCCGAATTCGCAAGCGTTGGCAGCGTGAAATAAAGCTGGCAAATATAGATCGTTGACGGATCGTTCGGAAATACGTTGGCATATGTTCCGGAATCACAATTCTGCTCTCCGTTCTGCGCGCAGAAATAGGTGATTTTACTGGTGCGAATGTGATCTTTAAGCGCCGCAATGGTCCGGCGCACATGCTTGGCCCGTGCAGCATCCCAGACGCCAAACCACTGACGATAGGCACCGTTGCTTGACGTAATCTGAACAGTTGCTGCCGACAAAGCGTCAAACGCCTCGGCCACCGCTTTTTCAAGCGAGACCTGCTGGTCGGGCGTACAGCGCACATAGTCGGCCTTTGCGACCGATGAAAAAGACATAAAAAGAACAAGTATTCCAATAATCCGAGTCATAATTTCCTCATACTCAAAAAGTCATCCGAAGTTGATCACGTCAACCTATTGTATATTTCCTATAAGTAGATAGTAATTTCAGGTGTAAATTGGAAGTATGACGCAATTATGATCAAGTTCAGTCTGAAATGTGCCAAAGACCACAGGTTTGATTCCTGGTTCAGCTCAAACGCCGATTATGACAGGTTACAGGCACGCGGGTTGGTGTCTTGTGCGGTTTGTGGCGGAGACAGCGTTGAAAAGGCCATCATGGCCCCGCGCGTAACCGCCAAGAACAACAAGAACCCGCTTTCAGCACCGGCGTCTCCTGCGGAACAAGCGGTGCGGGAATTGCGAGCCAAAATTGAAAAATCTGCTGACGATGTTGGCGATAATTTCGCCGTAGAGGCCCGAAAAATGCACGAAGGTGAAGTGCCTGAACGCTCCATCATCGGGCAAGCCAAACCCGAAGAAGCCAAAGCATTGATTGAAGATGGCGTGCCGGTTATGCCCCTTCCATGGTCAAATAGGCGCACGAATTAGCAGGTCTTTGCCGACCTGTCCGGCTGTCGGTTGACATGAAGGGCCGCGCAATATTGGGTGGCGAAAATAGTCAATCATTTAGAGACAAAACATGAAACACTTCATAACTGCACTGCCGTTAACTTTATTGCTGTCCTCTTGCGGGATGTTCGGAAATCTCTTTGGCACAAATACGCCGCCAGCAAGTGGTGAAAGTTCGATTCCGGCGTGGGACGGCGCACATATTTTATGTAGCGAGAATGTCAGTTTTGCACAGTCCTCCACAGATGAATTACCGGAATTTGATGATGATGAACGACTCGGGTTCTGTAGCCGCTCCATGAAGTATCTGGAATTGCACCGGCAATATGGCGATCAAACCCCCTATTTTGGCATTGCCGCTGCAACCACAGGAAGCTTGGCCGCAACATATGCCCGACTGGTGCGCCGTGCATATTCGGCCCCGACATGGGCGTTCATGCAAGAATTGAACGTTTCACTGGATCGCAACGTCGATGCCGCCGCCGCGCAATTGGCCGCTGGAGGCCACGGTAACGTTGGTTTTACCAACCGAATGATCAGGCAAGAACAAAACGCCGTGCAAGAGGCGCTGGATACATTGCAACAATCCGACCCGGACGCCTTTGCAACCGTAATCAAAGAGCTGGGCAGCACCTTGAATCCGACAAACCCGATGTTGCTGGCAGCCATCAACCGCAACCCGTTTTTTGCAGCATATGAGGCGTCACTGGCCGTCATTCGTACCGAAGTTGGCGGTCCGGTTGATTATTCAAACCCGGCCCATCGCCTGAAAATCAGCACAGCCCTCAACCGGTTGATCACTAACATTGCCCCCTACCCTAACGCTCAAAACTAGGCCCACCGAAGCGCAGCCGAGGCCAGGCCCGCCCGT
>JAESRG010000045.1 GCA_016764785.1 Paracoccaceae bacterium | reverse complement strand
TGTTTCGAATATGGATTTGCAGATGTCTAGAATCTCGGCACAATCCGGGTCCAGTTCCTCTTCGGAAGCATCACTGCCGATTTTGCCTTGCCCGACGGGGCGGGTATTTCACCCAGCCCGATGGGTCCAATAATTCTGCTTCCATCGGCAAAATTGGTGGCTTGGGCATCAAGGCCGCGGCAGCCATCAAGTGAGCGGCGCAGGCGGTCTGCTTGCGTCAGCGCATTGGCCTGATCACCAGCGGCATGGCCAAGGATTAGCTGGGCATATGTCACGTCGATTTTGGTCGGAATTAACACCTGCCGTTGCTGGGTGCGGCTATCCAAAACCCTAATAATAATAATACCGGTTGGAATGAAAATCGGTTCGGCAACCTGCCCTCGGCCCAAACCGCGTATCGCAGCGGCAAGTTGCGGCGGTAAACGCCCCGGTGCGACCCATCCGATGACGCCGCCATTGGTGGCCGAACGGGACCGGGAATATTCGCGTGCCATATTTTGAAAATTGGCCCCGTCACGCAATTGACGTACAAGCTGGTTGGCCAAAGTCACCGTGGCGTCTTGGCCGCGTTCCGAATAAAGTAGGGCGATTTCGCCGATTTGGATACTGGAGGAGCTGGACACCGCAACGGTATTTAGCTGTGCGTTCAGATCAATTTCAGACGGCGTTGCCTGGTCTCCGAAACGGGATTGTAAAACGGTTCGCCACATGAGCGATGCCATAATGAAATCTTCAAAGGCTTCTCGTGACACGCCGCGCCCGCGTAACCGTGCCAGTAACTGGTCAAGGCTCATATCACGTTGCGTTGCATAATCGGACATTGCGCGGATCAACCGTTCTGGCTGAATTTCTAATCCGAAATTTTGTGCAGCATTTACTTTCAGGCGATCATCGATCAAGCCGTCAATCGCGGTCTGGCGCAGGTTGGGTCCGTTGGCCCCAAGCACCCGCATTAGCTTGACCCTTTGGTCAATGTCGAAATAGGAAATAATACTTTCGTTCACGCGATAAGCCGCTGAATAGGCATTTTGCGCAGCAACCGCCGCGCTGAACCCCAGAACCATCAGGAAAGCTATTGTTAGTCTTCTAATACGACTGACCATTTATTCAAACCTCTTGCCCATATTACTGCATTTGCAGACATCGTTGTGCCGGCCATTCATTTTGCAGCCCGCCGCCAAATCCTGCAAGTCTTACAGAGACGTCAAAGCTGGTTTCCGCCGGAACATTATTCGAATTTGTAAAGCGGCGCGAGAGATAAACGTCAATTTCCACACATTCATTACCATAAGTTAGGCCTAAACCAGCAAAAATGTCCTGATTCGAGATCAAATCCCGCCGCCAGTCGCCCCTGACTTCCCAATTTGACCGAAATCTGTAAGTCGCCGCGATACTGGCTTCAGACCGGGCAACGGGTGAACCGGCCGTCACATCGGGCGATAGATAAACATAAGTGGCATCAAACCCGATACGATCGAAGTTTAACAAAATTTCGGTCTCGGCGCGGCGCACCTCAAATTCCTGACCGATTAGCAAGCGATTGATGATCCGGATATTTGGCGGCAATTCAAACATTATTGCGGCCAGAGTATCAGAACTAAGCCCGCTTAAGCCCGAGCCAGTTGAAAATTGGGTATTTTCTTCAAACCGGAATACCTTGCCGAAATCAGCGCCAAGCGTCCAGCCCGAGGGATCATAGCGACGATAACTGGCACCGATATTGGCTCGAAGGCCGGTTTCATACAGGTCGGACCCCGGAAAACGGTTAATGGCAAAAAGATTTGTTTCATCAAATTCGACCTGAAGGCTGTCTTCGTTGGGAACCACATCGTTGAAGTCGGGGTCTGCGGTATATATCACCTGCACCACGGGTACGATGACGTGTAGCACATTGTCTTTTCCGGCCCGCACCAGTGGCAGGCGAAGCTCAGCACCGATTACCGGGGTTGCCCGCAATAGCATACCATCGTCAAAACTGACATCGTCCCAGACTTTATAAACATCGGCGTGCAGTTCGGCAAACGTGCTGGCGCGCAATCCCATAGGCGCGTTCCAGTCTCGCCGCCAATCCAGTGATGACGACACACGAAATACATCGCGGCCGGTGGCACGAAAAAGCCCGACACTATCGAGATTTAAGCCAATGCGCCCCCCGACAAGCGGGGCTTCCCATGTTTTGCGAAAAGAGATTTCAGGTAGCGCAAAAGGAACCTCGGCATCAATTTCATCATCGCGCAAACTTTGAAAGAAAATGGCGCCGATTTCGAAAAAACCGGTTTCGCTAAAGTGCCTCACGCCCATCGTGCTCACCAATCTGTCAGATTGGTCAAAACCGAACCGACGTAGAAATCCATCATCATTGGTGAGGGTTATGTTGGCATATATCTCGCGGTTACGTCCGATATCATAGGTAAAATCAACCGCCAGATATCCCGCACCCGAATTGCCTTCGCCGTCGGACACCGTAAACGCGCTGTCGATATCGAGGATCCCTTGGGCATACCGACGGCGAAATTGACCCTCAAGAAGAAATGCGCCGCCGTTGGTGATAAAGAGCGTAATTGTTGCATCTGCATGATCGCCCAGCGTCAAGAAAAATGGCATTTTGAGGCCAAAACCGTAAAGGTCGGAGGACGTAAACGCGGGGGCAAGCAACCCCGACGCGCGTGTGACGACGGGGTCGACCATGCGCAGAGTCGGCAGGTATAGAATTGGAATACCCAACACCTCAAAACGGGCATTTTCAAAGTAGAACCTTTGGCGATCCATATCGTGGATGATGCGTGAGGCCCGGATTTGCCACAACGGAACCGGCCGGTCAAAACAGACCTGACAGGATGTGCCCACCGTGCGGTACAGGGTGTTAAATCTGCCGGAACTGCGCCGAATTTCTGCGGCTGAGATTTGAAATTGGTTGGTGAGCAGCAATTTTGCGCCGCGAATGATACCTTCCGAAAGATCGGTTGATAGTTCGGCAATGTCCGCTAGGAAAATATCACCGGAGGCATCAACAAGACGGATCGGACCTTCGGCAAATATCCGCCCTTGACCTGCGTCATAAATAATTTTGCTGGCCTCAAGGCGTGTCCCTTCAAACAGGATAACCACATTTCCACTGGCGGTTAGCTGTCCCGAAGCCGAATCATAGGAAACGTTATCGGCAACCAGCGACGTGAATGCGGAGGATTGTGCATTGGCTATGTTATTGATTCCAAACAAGGAAACCATCAACAGACCGGCAAATAACTTGATGGTTCTCAGGAAAGGCAAGGGGGTCTCCGTCGCAGATGAAAGCGTTGCATTTTAACCGTCTTCAAGATGCAGCAGCAAGCCCATCGTTAGTAAAATCCCGGCGCTTGGCGGACCCCAGGCCGCCAGCATCAGCGATATTTCTTGGGCACTGCCCAACGAGATCGCAACGCTTTGCATTGAATACAGAATAAACGCGGAAAAAACCGCAATCAGCACCATCACGCCTGTTTGTCCAAACCGGCTTGGTCGCATTGAAAAACCCGCGCCGATTAAGACCATCGCCACCAACATTAGGGGCCGGGACATTTCAGTCTGGATAAACAACCGTTGACGATGGGTCGAGAACCCGGAGCTTTCAAGCTGTCTTACCAGCGCCGGCAATTCCCAGATCGATACCGTTTTGGGGGACGCAAAATTCTTGAGAATTTCCTGACTGGTCAGGTTGGTCGGCAGGCGCAATTCTTCGAACACGTTCTCGGTCATTGCATTGTCGGGGTTAGATGGGTCAAACAGCCACTCTGTTCCCGATCGAACGATCCACTCACCCTCAAACAATTGGGCGCGTACGGCTTCGATTCGGCGAATTAAATGGCCATCAGTGGCAAATTCATGCCAGCCAACGCGAAACAGGATCGTGCCGTTTAGGCTTGCGCGTTCCGCATGAATAACAAACTGACTGTCATCATCGCCTTGTCGCAGCCAGATACCATCGGCACTCAACGAGACCAAAGATCGGCCGCCAACATTATATTTATTAAGAATATCATCGGCTTGACGATAAGTCGCCGCAACAATCGGGTTATAGATTGCGGTCATAAACGTGCCAATAAGCAGGGTAAACGCTACGGGAATGACCAGTAGTCGCAGCGCGGATTGACCCGCCGCACGCGAGATCACAAGTTCAGAGCTGCGGGCAAGTCCGACAAAGGTCGATAACGCCGCCAGCATAATCACCAGCGGAAAAATCTGCATTACATAGCCGTTGGCCCGCAACAGCGTTAATTTCATTGCGTCTGAAACCGGGGCTTCATATTTTGCCATGATGCGCAGTTGTTCCACCCCATCGATGACGAGAATCAAAAACAGCAACGCAAATTGGACCCGGACAATATTCCAGATAAATTTCCGTAAAATATAAAAGGATAAAGTCATGCCCGTGACCACGCGCGTGGGCGACGGGTGCGGCCGGCTCGATACAAAAGATAAAGCGATAGCGACAACCCGGTCGTGGCTGGCATATACATGGTCCAATACATCTCCGGGGCATTCAGAATATAGGATTTGGCAACAATCACGCTCGACTGCAACAATACGCCGATCCCGATTGCAAACATCACGCGGCGCATGAATCCGCCCCGTCGGAAACCGCCCAAAACGATGACACCAAGCGCAATCAACGGCAGCGCCAAGGCGCTGATCGGCATGGCAACTTTGTGGTGGCCTTCGGCGTAAAAATCGCCCAGTGACCAGCCACCTTTGTCCAGATCAGCTTGGGTCGGGAATAAAAGTTCATGCGGAAACATTTCAAACGGGCCGCGTTGATGATCGGTGGCGCTGGGTAAAACGTCACCCAAATCATAGGAAAACCGATCAAAACGGATGGTGTTCAATATCGAATCCGATTTGGAATATTGCAGGATAATCCCGTCAATCATCACGATCCGCATTGCATACCCGTCCTGCAACAACAGGGATTTTTGGGCAGAATAGGTCACGGGATTATTTGGGTCGGTCTGGTCGTACAGGAACATTCCCGCCATTTCCCCGTCCCGAGACGTATCGCGTACAAAAATGGTAATTTTATCGGTAGGATGAATGAATTGCCCCTCACGGATAAGGCTTCCAGCAAGTTCAGTTTGAATTTCATTCATCCGTGTATGCAGTTTGGCCTGACTGGCGGGCACCAGATAGAACGTGGTGACAACCATCAACAACATCACAATTATACCAAAAATCGCGACAGGTTTCGCCAACGCTAGGGGTGATTGCCCAGAGGTCATCATGACGACCAGTTCAGCCTCAGAGTACAGACGGTTGAGCGCATAGAGCGCGGCCCCAAATGCCGAAAATGGTAATGCGACCATCATAACGCGCGGGATCAGCAGCGAAGTGACCTCAAGAAAAACCAAACCTGATTGACCGCTTTCGATTACCTTATCAACCAGCGGCAAAGCCTGTGCCAGCCACAGAATACCGATAATGACCAGCGAAAAGAACCCGAAAGGGGCCAATAACTGGGCAATGAAATATCGGTCTAACCGGTTCAACATTAGGTTCTCGTGTTCATAAATGCTCTTCGTTGCCTAAGTGCAAAGCAGCAACTGGTCAAGCAGCGTAACAGGGGTTACGATCAAAATAACAGATTCTTGCCGATTGAGGAACCGACCATGACCGACCCTATCCAAATTAATTTTATTGCCAATGATGCCAAGTCGATCGCGGGTATTCGGGGGAAGATCACGATTATTGTCGGGCCTGACGGGGCAATGAACGCACTGACCCGAAAGGTGAACACATTAACTAAGGGCGCGGTTAAACGTTTGACTGACTCTCGGCAATGGGAAAAGGTTAAAAGCGGTGGGTCGCAAGCCATTGGTTTTCCTACTAATTTAGAAACAATTGCCGTGCAAGTGGTGAAGCTCGCAAGGTCGGCAACGATTCTAGAGGCCCGTAAAGCGGGCGCTGAAATGGCGATTTTCAGGGGCGACGATTCACTTACCGCCTTGCTGGCGGGGCATGCGCGCGCCGCAGACATATCGCACGGTTTGGCGCTGCGATCGTATGATTTTGACAAATACAAAACCGACAGTGACAGTTTGCTGAGCATGATATCGGTTATGGTTAGCGACCCCGAGCAAGTGTCGGCCGATTATGCGCCGATGGCTGCTGTAACCGAGGGCGTATTTTTCACACGTGATTTGGTTAATGAACCGGCCAACGTGTTGACCACCACCGATTTCGCCCACCGTTTGACCGGCTTGCGCGATTTGGGCGTTGAGGTCGATGTGCTGGAAGAAGATACCTTGCGCGATCTGGGCATGCGGACATTGCTGTGTGTGGGGCAGGGGTCACGTAGCCCCTCAAAAGTTGTGGTGATGCGTTGGAATGGTGGCGGAGACGAGGCGCCGTTTGCGCTGGTGGGCAAAGGCGTGGTGTTCGACACCGGCGGAATTTCGTTAAAACCCGCTGCGGGCATGGAAGACATGACCATGGATATGGGCGGCGCGGGCGTTGTTGCTGGCGTGATGCGCACCTTGGCGCTGCGCAAGGCCAAGGCGAATATTGTCGCCATTGTTGGTTTGGTTGAGAACATGCCAGACGGTGACGCAACCCGACCCGGTGATGTGATCGTGTCCATGAAGGGCGACACCATTGAGGTGATCAACACCGACGCTGAGGGGCGGTTGGTGCTGGCTGATATCCTTTGGTACGTTCAGGAAAAGTATAATCCGGTTGGCATGATTAACCTTGCCACTTTAACCGGCGCTATCCTTGTGGCGCTTGGGCATGAAAATGCCGGCGTGTTCTCGAACAACGACAGATTAGCCAACCAGTTTTTGAAATCAGCTGCGGCCGAGGGCGAGGGCGCTTGGCGGATGCCAATGGGATCGGCCTATGACAAGCTGCTGAAATCGCGTATTGCAGATGTTAAAAATATCGGCGGGCGCATGGCTGGCGCAGTCACTGCCGCACAGTTTTTGCAACGGTTTGTTAAGCCAGATACCCCTTGGATCCATCTGGATATCGCCGGGGTTGCATCACCGGGGCCAACTGATATGTCTCCCAAAGGGGCGACCGGCTGGGGCGTTTGCGCGCTGGATCGTCTGATCCGCGATAATTTCGAAAACTAGATGCCCGAGGTTCGATTCTATCACCTGACACGGACGCCGCTAGAGGCGACTTTACCGGCAATCCTTGAGACGTCATTGTCGCGAGGATGGCGGGTTCTGGTGCAATGCGGCGATCAAAACCGGATGGGTTTTTTGGGTGAAAAACTATGGACAGCACGACCTGACAGTTTTTTACCACACGGAATGTCGACGGCAGAAAATGCGGCGGATCAGCCGATATTACTGACGATGGACACCGAAAATTTGAACAATGCCAGTGTGTTGATGTTAGTCGACGGGGCTAAATCTAACCCCAAGCGCATGGCAGAATTTGATCTGGCATGTTTGTTTTTCGACGGCAACGACGATGCTGCGGTAAACGCAGCGCGAAGCGACTGGAAAGCGGTTTGCGATGCCAAAATTCAAGCGGTTTACTGGGCGCAAGATGGTGACGGACGCTGGGTCAAAAAAGCTGAATCAGCAGCGGTGGGGTAAAACCCCACCCTACAATCCGGCGGAACGGTGGGTGCAAGCACCCACCCTACGGGTTAATGTGACAGCAGAACCGGCACCTTTGATGTGGCCAATATCTTATTTGTGACTCCACCAAACAGATCTTCGGCCAGTTTTGAGTGCTGATAAGCCCCCATCACTACCAATCCAGCACCGGATTCCGCTGCGGTATCTTGAATGATCTTGGCGACTTTTTTGCCTTTACGCTCGCGTTGGATCAGATTGGCATCGATCCCATGACGGGAAAGATGCTCCATGACCGACGCTGTTTTTTCTGCAGCGTCATCAGCGCGACAAATCGTCAGGACGGTCATTTTTGCATTGTTCGGAAAGATCGTCATAGCGTCTGCCAAAGCACGACCAGCCGCGCGGCGACCGTCCCATGCAATCAGTGCATGGTCGTTGAAGTTGGCGGGGTTATAGTCAGCGGGTACCACTAAAACCGGACGGCCAGAATTGCGCGCAACGGTGTCGGGATGGACCTCCATATGCTGAAATCCTGAATTGACGTCCGACGGACCCATGACAATTAGATCAAAGCTATGGGCAACCTGCATAAGCTTGTCGTCGGCGTCTCCGTAAATTTCGATGAAATGGACCTTGTCGGCGGGCATGCCTTTCACTACTGCATCGAATTTGGCGCGGACTTCAGAACGATGTACGGTGTCGGCCTCGTTAATCTGGTCAACGGTATTTTGCGGCAAGTGGCTGCCGTAGGAATACACCACATTTGGCAGGCCATGGGCCAAAACGCCTGTAATATGGCAGCCATATTTCTCTGACATCAGTTTGGCGACTTGGAGCGCGGTGATCGACGGGTCGCTGCCTGTGAAAGCAACAAGGATGTTTTTCAGGGTCATTATGGCCTCCTCACGGGTTGGTTTCCTTGAGTGTAGCGGAATGACAGGTCTATGCCTTGACTTAGGTCATTAACGGATCAACAACATTTGGTTGCTGGTAATCTCGATCTTGACGAACCGGCTCAGATATTCCATGCCCAGCAACGAGGTACGCAGTTCGCCCCCATTCACCATCGCGCGCAGATTACGATCATTAAACGGACCAAGAACCACCGTTTGCAGGCGAACCGGCGCAGTGGCTACCACGCCGTTGGCGGTGCTGGCCTCACGTGTGTAATTCAACAGGTTCAGGTGAAACCCGATTTTTTCGGCGTCATCTTGGGTTAGCACGATGTTGGTGGCGCCAGTATCGACTACAAATTCGATGATATTTCCGTTGATGGTAACATCTACATAAAAATGCCCATCCCACGCGCGGCTGATGGAAACAGTACCGTTGTTGCCGATTTGCGGCCGAGACGGAAAAATCTGAGCCTCAATCTGGTCACGCATACTGTATGCGCCAATCATGCCGATGAAAATCAGCGTCCAAATGCCAAGCTGTTGTAAGTGGCGGTTCAGGGCGGCACGTGAGCCAATGACCATAGAGCCACCGACAACCACCAGCAAAAGCACAAGATACGCCAGTGTCGCTTGATTATCGGCTGTTAGATCGCGCATGTGTTCCCCTTAAAAAAGGCCGATGTCACGAATGCCGTCGATCACAAATTGCACCGAAAGGGCGGCTAGAAACATGCCAAACAGACGTGAAATCACGTTAATACCCGTGGCGCCCAGCAGACGTTCAATCAAGTTACCTGCTAAGAACATAACCATTACCAACATGATAACCAAGGCCATGACGCCAAAAATCATTGCTTGCCCGGCGATATCACCGCTGTATTCGCCGGTCAGCAAGATCATTGTTGTCATTGCACCGGGGCCAGCAATAAGGGGCATTGCCAGCGGAAAAACTGATGGATCGTTTTCTGATTCAGCTTGGTTCTCACGACGCTGGGTGCGCTTTTCAAATAGCATTTCGATGGCCGTTAGAAACAACAATATGCCGCCAGAAATTCGGAATGCGGGCATGCCGATGCCAATGGCATTCAGGACGGCCTCACCGGCCAGACCAAAAACTGCCAAAATACCAAATGCAAGCAGGGCTGATCGAATGGCAATCGCGCGGCGTTTTGCTGGGCTGCTGCCACGGGTCAGGGCGACAAAAAGCGGCGCAAGGCCAATAGGGTCGATGATCACAAACAGGCTGACAAAAGCCGTTAATGCGAGGTCGATTTCCATTTAGCTGCGCTCCAGTTTATCCGCCGCCTTCATCCACATGCTTTCAGCGCGTTCCAGTCCGGCGATGACCTCTTTGCGCTTTTTCGTCCACTTTTCGATCTCTTCATGATCGCCACGTTCATAGAGTGCCTTATTTCCGAGCCTGCGGTCAATGTTGTCGCGCATTTCTTCCAGCTTGGCGACGCGCAGCTCACAAATACGCAAATCTTTCTTAAGCGCAGCATTGGCAATTGATTTGGGTTTGGGGGCCTTTTTAGCTGGTTTTTCCCTTTTAACGGGGGCTTTAGCAGCGCCGCCGCGTTCTGACAGCAACATGCGCCGATAGGCTTCCATATCGTCAGTGTAAGGTTCAACACGGCCGTTTTTCACCAGCCACAGACGATCAGCAACCAGCTCCACAAGGCTGGCATCGTGGCTCACCAGAATTACAGCGCCATTATAAGCGGTTAGTGCTTCAACCAAGGCCTCACGCGATTGGATATCAAGGTGGTTGGTTGGCTCGTCGAGAATAATCAGATGTGGTGCGTCAATGGTGGCCAGCAGCATCGACAGACGGGCTTTTTGGCCCCCCGACAGTTTGGCTACCACGGTTTCCACGGCCTCAGGCCCCAGACCACCAGCGGCCAGACGACCACGGATTTTGGCAGGCGTTTCCAGCGGGCGTTCACGGTGAACATGCTGGATAGGGGTTTCGTCCAGAAACAGCTCGTCTACTTGGTGCTGGGCAAAATAGCCGATTCGCAGCTTGGTGTTGGTCACCATTTTGCCGCTCATGGTTTCTAAGCGCCCAGCGATCAGTTTCGACAGAGTTGATTTACCCTGACCATTGGCACCCAATAACGCGATGCGGTCATCTTGGTCGATCCGCAGGTCCAACCCGTCAAGAATAATCTTGCCGTTATACCCAACAGCCGCATTTTCCATGCGCACAATCGGGGGCGACAGTTCTTCGGGTGTTGGAAAGTTGAACGAGGCAACCGTATCGCCAACCACGGCGGCAATCGGTTTCATGCGTTCAAGGGCTTTTAGCCGCGATTGCGCCTGTTTGGCTTTGCTGGCCTTGGCGCGGAACCGGTCAACGAAGCTCATCATATGGTCGCGTTCGCGGTCTTGTTTGCGTTTCGCAGCGATTTGCTGTTCGATCTTGGCGCGGCGCTGATTGGCGAAATTATCGTAGTTGCCTTGATACAGGGTCAGTTTTTGCTGATCCAAATGCAGAATGGCATTCACAGATCTGTTCAACAGGTCTTTGTCGTGGCTAACAATTAGAACCGTATATGGGTATTTCGCTAGAAAGTTTTCCAGCCAAATTGTGCCCTCAAGGTCCAGATAGTTGGTCGGCTCATCGAGCAGCAGAAAATCGGGTTTGCTAAACAGCACTGCTGCCAGCGCGACGCGCATACGCCACCCACCCGAAAAATCTTTGCAAGGACGGGCTTGGGCATCTTTGTCAAAACCAAGGCCGTTTAGAATAGCCGCCGCGCGGGATTCAGCCGAATGGCTGTCGATCTCGGCCAAGCGGGTATGGATCTCCGCAATGCGAAGCGGGTCGGTGGCCGTGTCGGCCTCGCGCATTAGGCTGTCGCGTTCGATATCGGCTTCAAGAACCGTTTCGAGCAGCGACATGTCTGACGCGGGGGCTTCCTGCGCGACACCGCCAATGCGGGTGTTGCGCGGAATTTTGACGGTACCATCATCCAAAGCCCACTCATTGCGGATCAATTTGAACAACGTGGTTTTACCGGTGCCGTTACGCCCAACAATGCCAACCTTGTGGCCCGAAGGGATTGAGGCTGACGCGTTGTCGAACAAGACGCGACCGTCGAGGCGGAATGTAATATTATTGATTGCTAACATGCGGGTGATTTCGCCTAACACAGCCGTCATGTCAACGGGCAAATATTTTCCTTTTAAGCACGGGTCGTGCATGGTATGCGCCGCCCCAAGACATTCAACTTTTCAAAGGACGAAACCCATGGGTATTCAACGCACTTTTTCGATCATCAAACCAGACGCCACCAGACGCAACCTGACCGGCGCGATTGTTGCCAAATTTGAAGCAGCTGGCTTGCGCATCGTTGCATCCAAGCGCATTCAGATGACATTGGCACAAGCACAAGAATTTTACGGCGTGCATTCTGAACGCCCTTTCTTTGGCGAGCTGTGCGAATTCATGATTTGCGAGCCTATCGTGGTTCAGGTTCTTGAAGGCGAAGACGCAATTGCGAAAAACCGCGAAGTTATGGGCGCAACCAACCCAGCAGACGCAGACGCAGGCACCATCCGCAAAGAATTCGCGCTAAGCATTGGCGAAAACTCGGTTCACGGGTCAGACGCACCTGAAACCGCTGCTGAAGAAATCGCATTCTTCTTTTCCGGTCTTGAACTGGTTGGTTAAGCTTGCGCGAGGCGCACTAAAATTTGGGCCGCTCTCTAGATCAGAGCGGCCTTTAATTTGAATGCGCCTAAGGCACGGCATCTTTCAATTGTTGATATACAGATGTCCCAATAAGTCGCTCATTTTGCTGTGCTAAGTCAAATACGGAATACCCGTCTCTGTCCAATATTGAGGCATCTGCGCCAAACCGGATGAGTAGAGAAATTATTTCAGGGCCGCCAACCCTAACTGCTTTGTGTAACGGCGTTTGCCCATCTTCGTCTTGGATGTTTGGGTTAGCTCCAATATCCAAAAGCATTTTTGCGACTTCAAACCCGGAATTTCCAAAGAACACCGCCCAGTGCAGCGCTGTTTCTCCGTTTCTGTTTGCTTGGTCAAGCGACGACAACTGGATTGCATTCTCCAGCATGGCCAGTCCGGGACTTCGATCAGCAAGTAATAACGCCATGATTTCAGGGTCATGTCGATGAGCCGTTTTTTGGATCGGCGTATTGCCATCGACGTTTACTTCATAAGGTGAAAGTCCCATTTCAAGCAGATACATAACTATGTCGGTATGCTCCCATGATACAGCCGAATGCAAAAGGGTTCCGAAACGATCACCCCTTAAATAGAGGTTGGCATCATTTTCCAATAGTACTTTCATTAATGCAAGGTTGCCTGAATCCAGCGCAATAGAAAGTGGCGTAAACCCGCTTTCGTTTACAACATTCACAACTGCGCCAGCGTCGATTAGGGTCTGTGCCAGATTTGGATCTTTGGACGCGGCCACCCAGTGTAACGGTGTGTCGCCGCGTTCGTCGTGCCCATTTAGGTTTACTCCAGCGTCAAGCGTTGCGTGCAATGTTTCGAGCGTAGCCGATTGCCAATAGGACAGCTCACATAATTCAGTGCAGGTATTCCGCATCAAACCGCCCGAAATTCTGGTTTCCGCGATAGCAATTTGTCCAAAAATTATAAGAAAAGCAACAGGCAGAGATAAATTGAGCATGAAATGCCTTGTCGTAATACCGTGAATGGTCAGATTGCTAACGAACGCCCAGTTTGTCCAGATGTTTTTCAATGTCTGATTGTGGACGTGACGCAGCTCGGGATTTGATTGTATCGAATTGTTTTCTAAGCGCGTCTTTTTCCACCCCTTGGCAATCATTCCAAGGGCGGCCCTGCAAGCCCATCACCAGCGCGTAATAGCCAATGAAATGCGGGCGAGTGCCATTTTCAAGTAACTGCGCATAGGCTTTGTCAGCGCCAAGACCGCGCAGGGTTTCCGCATCGGGAATGCCCGCATTTGCATACAGTTTTTCGCTGGCAGGACCAAGGTTGCGAATCGCTGATACCGGCTCAGGCATCCGCGCGGGTTTGGCCGGTGGTAAAGGTGTTTGCGGCGGCCTGCCATTCTGGCCCATCGGGATAGCTCAGCAAGGATTTCAGCAACTGGCTTGAGAAATCAACCGAGGCTTCGCGCGGCAGCAAAGACGGCAAGTTATCGATGGCGGTTAATTCAACGCCGTTGCCAAGGTCAATAAACGGTGCATCCCACGCGGTGGGGGCATCGTAAATCGGCAGCGGATTGTAATCGGAAAACGGGTCGCAGGACACATCAGAGATCATCGACAGATTGCCACTGCCAAGGTCAGCCTTGGTTAGCAATTGCAGGCCGGGGCCGGTCATCAGTACGCAATTGACCAGCAAGTCGTGGGTCAAAAGCGCGGCGCGATCAAGGTTTTTAGTTTCGGCGATGTCCCATTCTGTCACTTTGTAACCAGCAAGCGTCAGGGCCTCGGTTGCGCCAGCGCCTGATCGGCCCTTGGCGCCAATCACCACAGCTGTGCGGTTGTGAGACGACAGATCACGCAGAATGGTTTCAACCTGAGCGCGGTCGTCAAAACTTGAAACGCCGACCTCGGGGCCGGTTTTATTTTGGCCAGCGGCCAGTTGCCGCCATGCGGCCAGCGCCGCGCCCATCCAGCCGGCCCAATAGCCAAACGCGGCGGTGCGGCGGTTGTTTATGGTCAGGTATTCCAGATCGTACAAGCAGCCGCCACCATCTGTGAAGCGCGCCAGCTCATCTTTCCAACCCGTTTGATCTTTAAAAATATGGGCGAAATGGATGAACGGTGTGCGCAGTTTTGCAGGCGTTTCCGGCAGTTCCTTGAGACCAAGAATGGTGGTGTCTGCTGGGGCATTTTGCCAGCTTTGTGCATCAATCAGGATGCACCCTGCGGCGGCATATTCAGCATCGGTAAAAATACGTTTGGCACTGCGTTCAACCGACAGATCATACCCTGCTGCCAGAAATTGTTTGGCATCGTCGGGCGTGATCGGAGTGCGGCGTTCGGTGGTGCGGGCTTCGTCTCTCAAGATGAATTTCATGGTTGATCTCCGAACAGGGTGATTTTGCTAGTGTCGCCACTGGCGAATTTTCGTAACACTTGTGGGTAAAGCTGATGTTCAAACGGCAACAACCGCGCGGCAAGCGTTTCAGCGGTATCACCCGGCAGAACTGGAATAATAGCTTGGCCCAAAATTGGCCCAGCGTCCAGATCGCCCGTGACTTGATGCACGGTGCAGCCTTGCACGGTCATGCCCGCATCCAACGTGCGTTGATGGGTATGCAGGCCAGGAAATAGCGGCAGAATTGACGGGTGAATATTTAGCATCTTGCCCCGCCACGGTGCGACAAATTCGGGGGTCAAAACCCGCATAAAACCCGCCAGACAAATGATGTCAGGTTTGGCCGCCAGCAGCACTTCTTGTAGTTTTTTCTCAAAGGCTTGGCGGTCACCCTTAAACGGGCGATGGTCCACATGCGCGGCCGGAATGCCAAGGTCAGCGGCCTTGGTCAGCCCGCCAACATTTGCAGTATTTGAGACCACCAAAACCGGCTTTGCGGGGTGGTTTGCATCGCGCATATCTTTGGCAAGGGCCACCATGTTGGAGCCCCCGCCAGAGATCAAAATAGCGACACGTTTGCGGCTCATTTCAGGGTTCCGGCATAGGTTACGCCGTCGCCTGTTATCACGGTGCCCATGCGGATGACGGTCTCATCTTCAGATTCCAGCGCATGCTCGATGGCGTCGGCTTGGTCAGGGGCAACCACCGCGATCATGCCAATGCCGCAGTTAAAGGTCTTTAATAGCTCGGCATGCGACAGGCCCGACTGATCTGTCAACCAACGGAACACAGGCGGCAACGCCCAGGCTGTCAGGTCGATCGACGCGCCAAGGCCATCAGGCAGGGCGCGTGGCAGGTTTTCGGTCAAGCCACCGCCGGTGATATGCGCAAGTGCGTGCAATCCGCCGGTGCGCAGGGCTTTCAGGCCAGATTTTACATAAAGTTTGGTGGGAGTCAGCAGGGCCTCACCCAAAGTGCCGTCGGCAAACGGGCAGGCTGCATCCCAGCCAAGGCCCGAGGCATCAACAATTTTACGCACCAGTGAATACCCGTTGGAATGCACCCCGCTGGACGCAAGCCCCAGCAGAATATCACCCTCAGCCACGCCTGACGGCAAATGTGCGCCACGTTCCATCGCGCCAACAGTAAAGCCCGCAAGGTCAAAATCGCCGTCTGGGTACATACCCGGCATTTCAGCGGTTTCACCACCAACAAGGGCGGTGTTTGACTGACGACAACCATCAGCAATGCCCTCAACCACACGCGCCGCATGGTCAACGGACAGCTTGCCAGTGGCGAAATAATCGAGAAAAAACAAAGGCTCAGCCCCTTGGCAGACCAGATCATTAACGCACATGGCAACCAGATCAATGCCAACCGTGTCAACCAATCCGGTATCAATCGCGATACGCAGCTTAGTGCCAACACCGTCAGTCGCGGCCACCAAAATGGGGTCGGTAAACCCTGCGGCCTTAAGGTCAAATAACGCGCCAAAACCGCCAAGACCGGCCATCACGCCCGGTCGGTTGGTGCTGGCGGCGGCGGGTTTTATCCGCTCAACCAAGGCATTTCCTGCGTCGATATCGACCCCTGCATCTGCATAGGTCAGGCCGTTTGGACGGTCGGGCATTGTGCGCCTCCTGCTTGGATAAAAGATGAGATTTCTTTACCTGAGAGATGCCGAATTGGGAAGCCGCAAAACACAAACACCACTCTGAAATCAGCGCGGCGTTTGGTCCTATTCAACGAAAGTGCCGGGTTATCGGCGTTTCGCCCGCCGCAGAAAACGTAACCTGCATATCGGGTTGGGTAACAAACCGGTTATTGCCGATTGACTGGGCCAAATAGGTGCCTTGAATGTCAATTATGATCGAACCGGAACATTCGGGCTGTTGACCTGGATGGTTCCGGCACCCGTCAGGCAGCCGTTGGAATTGTACGTTGCAATCATGTTGCGGAGGCCTTGCACCCCGTTGCCAACATCCGCTTTGGTTGGCGCGCTGTCTCAGGTTCCGGCTATATATAACATTGCATCATTGGTCGGATCGGGCTGTGTTGCCATTGGCATTTGCCCAAGCAGTGATGAAATTGCCATAACACTGGCTGCATTTTCCCTGTCCGCCACGCCCTCTTGCCAGACCAGCGTGTTGGTGGTTAATTGTCCCGCTGCGGTCATTGCGGAAAGCGCTGCGGTGGTACTGCTGGCGGCATAACCTTTTCACCCGTTGCGACGGCCCCGTGAATTTCGGCAATCGCAGCGCTAGAAAAGGATAGAGCGGCGCAGCAAAGCAATGTCGTTAACTACACAATTCTATTCAATTTCATAATAACTCTCCAAGACTTAAAATATGTGCACTATCAATAATATCCGCTGGGTTTCCGTGCAAATTTTGGCAACGGTTGGCGCTTGACGGGTTCGTGCATTACGCTTATTGAAACGCGCAGGCGGGCCTGTAGCTCAGTTGGTTAGAGCAGAGCGCTCATAACGCTTTTGTCGTAGGTTCAAGTCCTACCGGGCCTACCAGTACCATTGTAACACGCTGATAACATTGATATAATCAAACAACTACCCCATTACCCACAGTGGCGTGGGGTAGTTTTGTTCACCAATTGATCTTTTCAAATTTCTCCATTGCGGATTTTGCAAGTGTTACACGGTTGGCCGTGCGCGTATAAATGTCACTTGTGCGCGCGTCAGAATGTCCGTGAATCGCCATGATTTCATGTTGCGTACAGCCAGCGTCAGCCAAAAGCGCGCCCGCAGCTTTGCGAATTCCGTGCGCTGATCTATCCGGTAAACCGGCAGCGATGCACCATTTCTTGAACCGTGCGCCGAAACCGCCATGCGAGAACGGCTTGCCTTGTTTGGAAATCAAAAACGTAAGGTCGCCCGCAACTGGTGACCGAAGGGCAGACATAAGCGGCGGTAGAATTGGTATTGTCACGCGCTGGCGCTCATCATTGCCGCCTTTGGATTGTGTGAACGACAAGAATTTAACCCCGTCAATTGTCGTTATGTGCTGTCTGCCAAGTTTCACAATATCGGATCGACGGCAGGCGGTAAAAATCAGGATCATCAAAGCCAAGTCGGCTTGGGTTCCGCGCGGGTGGGTGGTGCGAAATTGTGCAAGGTCGCCCGTTGTCCAAGCGGTAAAGCCTTGGGTTTTGACGTGCAGTTTACGCACACCATCGGTCGGGTTCGTGTCGCAAAGGCCCGAGTTTACAGCCCAGACAAACATAGCGCGCAGGCTTTTCAATAGATTGTTGGCGGCACCCGGTGTGCCTTCCCATTTATTGATAATCACGCGGATCGCTTTTGGCGGTATGTGCAACGCATCGCGCTGGCCATATTCATTGGCAAACCTTCCCAACAAATTCGTCCGCTGTTTTTCTGTCAACGGTGACATTGTACCATTCTTAACGGATTCGCGCATGTATCGGTTGTAGACCTCAACCAGCCATTTAACGGTGCCGCGTGTCTGGTTTAGTGTTTTGATTTTACCGCTAGGGTGGGCGGGATTTTGGCCGGAAAGAAGCAAGTTATATGCGGCGGCAAATTCCAGCGAGCCGGGGGTGCTGGGCAAAGTTGTCTTTCTGCCGAGGCGTTGAAAGCGATAGCGGTATCTGCCATCGGGAAGCCTTTCGCGCGCAACATATTTTAGCTTGATTTCCATTTCACCCTGCAAGATCGGCCCACCCTTCACAGCCTGTGACATTCTCTTTCAATCTGTCAATAGTCATATCAATGTCTGACCTGTCCCAAAGCACTACGCGCGTCCCGTATCGAAGGGCTGGGGCGGGTGCCACGCCTTCTTTGACCATCTTGTCCCAAGTTCCCCCGCTCACCCCGAAATATGCAGCGGCGTCGACGCGGCGCAGCATGCGGGGTGTTAGAAATATTTGGGGGGCGTTATTCATCAGGCGGTTTGCACCCCCATCTGATCCACATTGCACCGATAAACCTTGTCAAACGAGATCGCGCCAACCCAGTCGTTGCTCTCCCATGTGTCAGGGCCGTTGATGCTGTTGATTAAATATTCAAAGCTTTTTTTCGCTGTTGCCGCCCAGAA
>JAESRG010000044.1 GCA_016764785.1 Paracoccaceae bacterium | reverse complement strand
TTACTCACGTTACCAGAAGCTTCCAGCTTGATGCTGTCACCGTCCGTGGCTTTGTTGATTTTTACAGAGGCAGAAGCTGCTGCAATTGCCGAAGCCGCCGAAGCACAAGCCGTAGCAATGACCGAGGTAGGCGCGGAAGCCAAAGATACAGATGAAACTGTTTCTGAAGAGTATTCTTTGGACGACAGCGACGAACCGTTACATCCGTGGGAAATTGATGGGCAAACCAGCGAATTCCACCCTTCGGAACAGGATAATCCTGCTGAAACCGCTCAAAATAACGATGAAACCCAAAATGACACGGTCGACGATGACACAGACGAAGATTTCAGCTGGGCCACCCATCCTGATGACCCGGATGACGGGTCTCCAGCGGTGCTGGCACCACCAGAAACGATTACGCCGGAAATCGACCAAGCCGCGCCATTTTCAGCTTTTGCAGCATCATCTGAGGCACTCGAACCCGAAGGCGCCAGCAAAGCGACCGATGATCAGGGTACTTCAGGCGGGTTAATTTCATTTAATACACCAACCGGTGATTCCGCAGCGCCCGTCGAACTTAACGAAGTACGTGACACCCCTGAAACATCCAAACTAGATGAAATATCTGTCATAGCAGCAGCGATTCAGGGGGCAAAAGACAGTGTAAAATCCAGTTCCACCACTGTCGAAGAAACATCGGAGTCGGACCCCGAAATAGTCGATGATAGTACCGCGCCAGCCACAGAAGAAACCGATACCGAGTTACGCGATTTGATCCGGGCCACTCAGGCAGACGCGGTGCAGTCGAATTCAGACCCCGTCAAGAAGCAGAGTCGCTGGCGCCGGAAACCGGGCACAGAAATGACCGGAGAAAACATTGAACCTAAACAGGAACTTAAAAGCACGCGAGACTTACTGAACGAGGCCATGGAAGAATCTCAAGCCAACCGGAGTAATCGCGGCGGCGGCAAACGTCTTGCTGGTTTTGTTCTGGTTGTTGTCCTGTTTGCAGTCGGTATTGCGGCTTACCTATTTGCCGACAAATTAATAGAAATAGTGCCAGCGTTAGAACCATTTCTTGGCAAATATATCGGTATTATCGACGGATTGCGCGCTTCCACTCAGACAGGTCTGGGTGGAATAGTTGATTCAGTCAAAGATATGATTACCGGAACAGCCTAATTTAGGTCGCGGTTTTAAGCGCTTCCTGGAGGTAGATATCACGCAGACGGTTGGCCACCGGCCCCGGGGTTCCGGTGCCAATCGGGCAACCGTCAATTTCGATCACCGGACAAACAAACGCTGAGGCTGAGGTGAAAAATGCCTCGGCTGCATCTTTAACCTCATCCACGGTAAAGGGGCGTTCCTCGATTTTAATCTGGGCTTCTGCTGCCAGTCGCAACACCGCAGCGCGGGTAATGCCGTGCAAGATGTCAGTCGAAAGGTTGCGAGTCACAATCGTACCGTTTTTGGTGACGATATAAGCATTGTTCGATGTGCCTTCGGTCACGAAACCATCCTCAACCAGCCATGCGTCATCAGCACCAGCGGCCTTGGCCTCCATTTTACCTAAAGATGGCGCAAGCAGTTGCACGGTTTTGATGTCGCGGCGGCCCCAACGAATATCAGGGATCGAAATCACCTTGATACCGGCATCAGCAGTCGGGCTGTTCGTTAGGTTCTTGGCCTGCGTAAACAGAACAATTGTAGGTTTTGTGTCTTTTGGAAATGCAAAATCCCGATCAGCCGCACCACGGGTGACTTGCAGGTAAATCAATCCCTCAACCAGATCATTGCGTGCCACCATTTCATGGTGAATTTCCTTGAGTTCATCCATGGTGCATGGCGCATCCATTTGCAATTCACGCAAGGACCGTTCCAGCCGTTTGGCGTGACCGTCAAACGCGATCAGCTTGCCGCCCAGCACCGATGTGACCTCATAAACCGCATCTGCAAACAGAAATCCACGATCAAAAACTGATACGGTTGCCTGTTCTTCTGGCACATAATTTCCATTTACATATACGGTCCGGCTCATCGATTTAACCCCATAGTTGACTGGTTGGTGGATATACGTTTTCATCGTCATAGCGCAAAGCGGCATCTCGGTCACGCGCCAAAAGCAGCGGGCCGTCTAAATCGGTCAATTCAACACCCTGAGCAACCAACACCGCAGGCGCCATCGCCAAAGATGTGCCAACCATGCAGCCCACCATCACCGAATACCCGGCGGTGCGCGCAACACTGCGCAGCGCCAATGCCTCGGTCAGGCCACCGGTTTTATCCAGCTTGATATTGACCATATCGTATTTGCCTTTTAGCCCCGCAAGACTGGCACGATCATGACAGCTTTCGTCAGCGCAAACAGGCAGCGGCCGCGTCATTTCAGCCAGCATATCGTCTTGACCAGCGGGCAACGGTTGCTCAACCATCTCAACCCCCAAACGCAGTAGAACCGGGGCGAGTTCGGCATAAATTTCAGCGGTCCACCCCTCGTTTGCGTCAACGATAATACGCGCATCCGGGGCGCCTTTACGAACCGCCTCAATGCGGGCCACGTCGCCCTCGCCGCCCAGTTTAGTTTTCAACAACGGCCGCGACCGGTGTTTATGGGCTTGTTTTTCCATTGCCTCAGGTGTGTCCAGCGACAGGGTATAAGCCGTAATTTCAGGCCCCGGCTTTGGTAAGCCAAGCAGATGGATAATGGGCCGCCCTGCGGCTTTGGCCTCCAAATCCCACAAGGCGCAATCGACGGCATTACGCGCAGCGCCCGCCGGCAAAAGATCAAGCAGACTGTCGTGGTCAAACCCTTCGGGCAAGGATTGAACCTGTGCCAGAACGCTATCGATCGTTTCACCGTACCGTGCATAAGGCACACATTCGCCCCAGCCCTGAAAGCCAGCGCGCGTCAGATAAACCGTGACCACTTTGGCCTCGGTACGAGCCCCGCGCGAGATGCGAAACACCTGCGCCAGCGGAAAGGTTTCCGCCTTGGCCCGAATATTAATCGGGTCAGACATCCATTAATCCATCAACAAGTCGACCTGCGCCTTGACGATAGGGATCAACACACGCAAGGCCGGTTTTGATCTCCAGCGCAGCCAGATATTCCAGCGCTTCGGATTCCGTCATGCTGGCGGTATTCACCGAAACGCCGGTCACAACGCAATCAGGGTTCACCACTTTCGCCAAAACCAAGGCCGTTTCACGCAGCTGTTCCAACGTCGGCAGTGATTGATGCGGCAACCCTCGCATATGCGTGCGCGATGGTTCATGCGCCAAAATCAATGCATCTGGCTGACCGCCATGAATCAACGCCATAGTCACACCGGAATAAGACGGGTGGAATAAACTGCCCTGCCCCTCAATAATATCCCAGTGATCTGCGTCATTGTCCGGCGTTAGGTATTCAACCGCACCGGCCATGAAATCGGCAATCACAGCATCAAGCGGCACACCGCCACCAGTGATCAGAATGCCGGTTTGGCCGGTCGCCCGAAAGGTCGCTTTCATGCCCCGCGCCAGCATTTCACGCTCCAGCGCGATGGCAGTATACATTTTGCCAACCGAACAATCGGTGCCCACGGCCAACACCCGTTTGCCGGTGCGCCTTTTGCCGTTGGCAATCGGATACGCCACGGTAGGAATGCGCACATCGTGTAATGTGCGACCATTCACCTGCGCGGCCGCAACCAGTTCGCCCTCATCTGTCAAAAGGTTATGCAGACCCGAGGCGATATCCATACCGGCCTCCAGCCCTTCGCGCAGCGCCGCGATCCAGTCAGGGGCGATCATGCCACCCCGGTTGGCCACGCCAATCACGATGGTTTTAATGCCCGCAGCAACGGCCTCGGCCATGGTCATGTCCGGCAGACCCATGTCAGCTTTACACCCAGCCAAACGAAATTGCGCTTTTGCAAAATCAGGGCGCCAGTCGCGAATGCCTTGGGCAACTTTGGCCGCCAGCGGGTCGGGCGCATCGCCCAGAAATAACAGGTAAGGGGCTTCGATCATCATGACCTCCGAGAGTTGTCTGGCCTCCCGTTTATGCCGCTTGAAACGCAAATACCTATCAAATACAGCGTTTCAGTAATATTTTTTGGAACAATTCAGCGAACCATCAGACTTTCATGCAATAATCTTCGAACCTCTGCCGGAAAGCGGTCGATTCTTAGCGCAACAGTGCAACAGGCGCGTTATCATCCACCACAAAATCTTTGGCGGGGCCATTACCCACATCAGTGCGGCGCTTGAATTCATAGCGCATAATGTCGCCTTCAGGCTCAGAATAGATAATCAAACACTGCGCCAGATGCCGCGCGCCATCGTAAATATCCACCAGCCCCCGCAAATTCGGCGCCACGCCCTGTTCCATCTCAAAGCCAGTATCACTGAGTTGCAAAACCGGATAGATATCTTCCCCAACATGCACCCGCAGGCGATTTTTCTTGCGCATCGCTTGTTTGCGCGCCCGATTAAGACCTTCAAGAACTTCTTTTGGCAAATGCGCGTCCATTATAAACCTCCTGCACCAAATACTGGGCACCTTTTATCTATGAGCCATGAACAATCCGTTTATGGCTGACTCGTTAACCAGTATAGAGACGTTTTTTTTCGCGACCATCACGCATTAATGTCGTTTATGCGACATCGGCGCGGTTTCGCCGCTTTGACTTGCAAGACCGGCTGGTTGCGGTATTAAGTTTGAAAAACTTCGAGGTTCCGTTGACCCATTTTGACCTTCTCCTGCTCGCCCTGCTCCTTGATGCCCTGATCGGAGAGCCCCCATGGCTTTGGGCCCGCGTGCCACATCCGGTAACGATTATGGGGCAGATAATTACTTGGTTTGATGTTCGGCTAAATATCGGAACCGCAAAAAAACGCAACGGCGCAATTACAACAGGTATTTTGGTCGCCGCAGCGTTGGCGCTTGGCTATCTGCTTAAACTGATCCCAGATTTCGGCGCGCTGGAATGTTTGTTGGCGGCAATTCTTATCGCGCAAAAATCACTGACGGTGCATGTTAGCAACGTAGCCAAAGCCTTGGACCAAGACCTAGAGTCGGGTAAAAAAGCGGTTAGCCTGATTGTTGGCCGCGACACCAAAGATATGACCGAAACCGCCGTAGCCCGTGGGGCGATTGAAAGCGCTGCAGAGAACTTTTCCGATGGCGTGATTGCCCCCGCATTTTGGTTTTTGGTTCTGGGTTTGCCCGGCATTCTGGCCTATAAAATCATTAACACCGCTGACAGCATGATCGGCCACAAATCCGATAAATACTTACATTTCGGCTGGGCAGCGGCACGGCTGGACGATCTGGTTAACCTCATCCCGGCCCGCCTGTCGGCCCTGCTTATTTGTGCCGCAACACTGTCACCCAAGGCATGGACCGTGACGCGTCAAGATGCCCGCCAACACCGCTCGCCCAACGCCGGTTGGCCAGAGGCCGCGATGGCTGGCGCGCTCGATATTTCATTATCTGGGCCGCGATCATATGGCGGCGTCATGGGCACCGATCTTTATGTGAACCACAATGGGCGACGCGACCTGACCGCCGCTGACATTCGCGCCGCGGTTACCATCCTTTGGCGGGCATGGGCCGTTTTTGGGTTGATTGTGCTGATCTTGGCGGTCATATTTTAGGGAAATCCACTCGCCCAAAGGAATCCCGCACATGACCACTGACATCGTAATCCTTGACGGAGCCCGCACCGCCATCGGCACCTTTGGTGGCGCGCTGGCCTCAACCCCGCCATGTGAAACCGCAACCCATGTCAGCCGCGTCGCGCTGGAACGCTCAAATGTGGACCCAGCGCAGATCGGCCACGTGGTTTTTGGCCATGTCATCAATACCGAACCACGCGACATGTATCTGTCACGCGTTGCCGCGATCAATGCGGGCATCCCCGATTCTACACCAGCGATGAACGTCAACCGGCTGTGCGGGTCCGGCGCGCAAGCGATCATTTCCGCCGCCCAAGCCTTAATGCTGGGCGACGCTGACTTTGCACTGGCAGGCGGGGCCGAAAGCATGAGCCGCGCGCCCTATATTGTCCCTCAGGCCCGCTGGGGCCAGAAAATGGGTGATATCGGCATGACAGACATGATGCTGGCAACCCTGCACTGCCCTTTCGGAACAGGGCATATGGGTGTCACCGCCGAAAATGTTGCGGCTGAACACGGCATCACCCGCGAGATGCAGGATGCCTTTGCCATGGAAAGCCAACGCCGCGCAGCCGCCGCAATTGAGGCCGGATACTTCACCAGCCAAATCGCCCCGATTAATGTCAAAGTCCGGCGTGACACGATCTCGTTTGCAGTTGACGAACACCCTAAGGCCACCTCGATTGAAACGCTTTCCGGTCTGCGCAGTGCTTTTCAAAAAGACGGCACTGTGACGGCTGGTAATGCCTCGGGCATTAACGATGGCGCGGCGGCACTGGTGCTGGCCACGGCATCTGCCGCTGAAAAGGCTGGTCTAAAACCCAAGGCTCGTATTTTGGGATATGCCCACGCAGGTGTGCGCCCCGAGGTCATGGGCATTGGCCCAGTTCCGGCCGTGCAAAACCTGCTGGCCCGCACGGGTCTGTCCATCGGCGATTTTGACGTGATTGAAAGCAACGAAGCCTTCGCCAGCCAAGCCTGTGCCGTGAACCAAGAACTGGGCCTCGACACAAACAAGGTAAACCCGAATGGTGGTGCGATTGCGCTGGGCCATCCGGTTGGTGCGACAGGGGCGATTATAACCCTGAAAGCCCTGTATGAACTGGAACGGATCGGCGGCTCCAAAGCCCTGATCACCATGTGTATTGGTGGCGGCCAAGGCATTGCTTTGGCAATTGAACGGATCTAGCCACCTTCCGCTTGCAGGGCATTGAGCCCCGCAGCGCGAAACAGCCTTATCAGGCTGGGCAAATCCGTTACACCGCGCACCAACGGCCAAGCTTGTTTGGCTTATCTCATATCGCGCCTTCGGGCGCGATTCCGTTTAACTGTTCAAAAACGCCTCAACTGCGCTTTGAAATTCGCGGGGCTTTTCAGCGTGCAACCAATGGCCAGCGCCGTTGATGGCCTCAAATCCTGCATTCGGGAATTGCACCCGAATGGCGTCGTGCTGGCTTGGCAAAACATAGTCCGACAGACCGCCATGCAAAAACAACGTTGGCCCATCAAACGGCCCTTCGAGCGTCGGAAAACCCAAGATGTCAGGCATTGCATCAGCCAGTGCATCAAGGTTCAGCTTCCAACGCGCGCCCTCAGGCGACAGGGCCAATGATTGCAAAAAGAACGCCCGTAACGGGGCCTCATCGACGTGGGCTTGCAACTGTTTGTCGACCTCAGCGCGGCGCGTCACGCCGCTTAGGTCAACCGAGCGCATCGCGTCAAGATTATGCATTTGGGTATGCGGATAGGCCACTGGCGCAATATCTGCGACCAGCAAACGCCGTACCAATTCAGGTCGCGTCAACGCCAGCACCATCGCCGCTTTGCCGCCCATTGAGTGCCCGATCACATCAGCCACACCACCATGTGCTGTAATCACATCAGCCAAATCATCGGCCAGCGCAGGATAGCTGTTGTCGCCGTGGTGAAAACTATCACCGTGATTACGCAGATCGACCGCCAAAACCTGACGTTCAACGGCCAGTCGTTTCTGCAACACGCCCCAGTTCCGCGCCGATCCAAACAGCCCATGCACAATCAGTAATGGTGGCAGATCACCGGTCTCACCAACAATTATCGTGTTCAACATCTTAAAGCCCGATCAGTAAATCTCGCGTTTTTCAACGATGTGGCCGTAAAGCGTTGTCAAAATGCTGATACTCAACATAAAGACGAACCATTGGAACACAGCGCTCACAAGGGCGTGCATGATGCCGCCCTCCACCTGAGTTCCCTGCGCCCCATAGGTGAAGCCATTATTCGCGATAACCGCCTCAAAGGTTGGAACCCCGAATGCCATGTCGATCAAGTACCCACCGCCAAGATTAAACAGGATATTAATTATCGCCAAAACAAGAATTGGCCCAATAAAACCACGGGTTTTCTGCAGGGCATCGGGTAAAGTCAGTCTCCCATCGATTGCAACCGCTGGCAAAAGCAGCGCCATCCGAAACATCAATACCTGCACGAATCCACCAACAATCAGGGCAAACGTGATGACTTTGGGCACCGTATCCAATGTAATAAAAGCACCCAGAACCAGCGCAACGACAAAACCGAGCAAGGCACCCAAAAGCGCAAGCCCCAGCCCAACCCAAAAATAGCGCCAGACGTTCAACCCTCTGCGATACGGAATAAATCCGGACGGCATTTCCTCAAGCAAGATATACCGATGCCAAACCACAGCAATCAATGACATCCCCCAAATAATAAAGATCAGCAGACCGATCCCGATGATAATAGCCAGTAAAGCCGCGCCGCCACCCGCGGCAGCCAGTGTTACAAACACAAGCACAGCCCCGACCAGACATAGCACGAACCAGCCACTGACCTGAATCGCCATGCCAAGATTGCCGACTACTTGCCGAAAACTATGCAAAAATATTTTAATTCCGAGCATTACAAACTCCTCATCCGACTAAATTTCCATTAGCTATAAATTTGTCTCAATAGAAAGCCAATCAATAGTTGGAGAATCCCGATAAAGATGTTACCCACAAGGCAGTTAACGAGTTTAGCGTTTTCACCGAAAATTTTGACTTCGAAAGGGCATCTTATGCTCAATCACCTGCTGACGACGGGCAAATCCGTCGCTTTTAGTGTGATAACCATTTCTTCGATTACTCTCGCAGCTCCTTCAATTGCAGCCGATATCAACAACTTCGCCAAAGGAAATGAGCACGGCACAGTTGCCTCGGCATTTGACACATTGCCTGTAAATTTAAACTTACGGATCTCTCAAGTTGATCTAATCGCAACCTATCAAACCGAAGCATTTCTGACCCAGGAACTTGACTTAGTTGCGGCCGGAACTCTGGCAACGTTGAACCACCTGATCGAACCTCGGCCGATTCAAGTCATTCATGCAGATATCGATGTTGCCATTCTGGCAAAACACAACCCAATGATTCTAACGATGGAACTGGAAGCAGCCGTTACCTACCAAATTGCTTTGAACACCTATAATGCGGCGACGATTGCCGCCGAAAATCAAAGCATAATTGAGGTCGCGGCCCTGGAAGCAGCCACCTTTACAAAAATGCCAACCGGTGAAACGCTGGATGCTTTACGGCAAATGCTGGGGCTTTAACTTTCGACCGCTTTTGGCGATGGAAACCGACCCAGTGCGATATAAGCAACCGCACCCGTAAAAACTCTGGCAAGTATTTACGGGTGCGGTATCATGCAAACCTATTCACTTTTGAAAAACATCTTTAAGTGATCAGATAAAACCTGATAACTACACCTGTACCTGACTCCGCCCGACCAAAAAGCCATTTTATCTTGCCCAATCGTTTTAACATTCACACACCGATAACACTGATCGCCAATGGTCGTTCCGGTACTTCACTGGTTCAAGGTATTTTCTCACATCATCCACACTTCGATACCTGCGGGGAAACTGCTTCGCTTTTGTTTGGCGTCTGGTATGCGACCGAACAACTTAAGGGCCTCGTCCGGCCAGATTTGGAGCTCGGTTCTGAGGGTGATTTTGATCAACGGTGCGGCAAAGCTGTCCGGGCAAGTTTTATTGCCACTTTTCGCGCACCAAAAAAGACCTTCTGGATGCATAAACCAATTAGCATACCATGGGTCTGGCAGGTCCTTAAAAATCATGGTTTAACCGATGCGGAATGTGTCACGTGGTACTGGAACGCGTTAAATACTGCCTTTCCCGAGGCTGTAAATATTACCATTCTTCGCCATCCCTACGACGTGGTTTTATCGGCTATGGCGTTCTGGGGAATATCTGCAAAAGCCGCATGGACATCGATCGTAAAAATGGCGCGGATACTCGCGCACCCCGATGCCTCTGTTAAATACGCCCAACTATGATCGGCTAATCATCGACCCGGCAGGTGAGACCCTCAAGCTGTTTGATGCCATCGAACGCCCTTTTCACATGGATTCACTTGGCGCGTTTGAAAAGTTATGGGTTCAGGAGGCCATGAGTGAACCTGACGATCTGTCGGCCGCGCCCGAAAAAACCAGTAACAACTTTTCGCGTAAAGCGTCATGGGATCAGCTATCCAACGCGGGTTTTAGTGACGAGGACCACGCCGTTCTCATAAATATGTGGCCAAATACGGGGTCGAATTGACGTTCTGACGCCCTTGCCCCTTGCGCCAAAACCATATACGCCGCCCTTAAACACATCTATGCCGGAGCGCGCCCATGTCTGCACCTAAAAAAGTTGTCCTCGCCTATTCTGGCGGTCTTGATACCTCGATTATCCTGAAATGGCTTGAAATCGAATATGGCTGTGAGGTGGTAACCTTTACCGCTGACCTTGGTCAGGGCGAAGAACTGGAGCCAGCGCGCAAAAAGGCTGAACTGCTGGGCGTAAAACCTGAAAATATTCATATTGAAGATGTGCGCGAAGAATTCGTGCGCGATTTTGTGTTTCCGATGTTCCGCGCCAATGCGCAATATGAAGGGCTGTATCTGCTCGGCACTTCGATTGCCCGGCCGTTGATTTCCAAACGGTTGGTGGAAATCGCCGCTGAATGTGGTGCTGATGCCATCGCCCACGGCGCCACCGGCAAAGGCAATGATCAGGTGCGGTTTGAGCTCAGCGCCTATGCGCTGAATCCAGATATAAAAATCATTGCGCCGTGGCGTATTTGGGATTTGAGCAGCCGTACACGTCTGTTGGAATTTGCTGAGCAACACCAGATTCCGATTGCCAAAGACAAACGCGGCGCAGCGCCGTTCAGCGTTGACGCCAACCTGCTGCACACCTCGTCTGAGGGCAAAGTGCTGGAAGACCCCGCCATTGAAGCACCGGATTACGTTTACCAACGCACCGTGTCCCCCGAAGATGCGCCAGATACGCCCGAAAAAATTGAAATCACTTATGAAAAAGGTGATCCGGTTGCCCTGAATGGCAAGGCTTTGTCACCTGCTGAAATGCTAACCGCGCTGAATGAGCTGGGCGGCAAACACGGCATTGGCCGTCTTGATCTGGTTGAAGGTCGGTTCGTTGGCATGAAATCTCGCGGTATTTATGAAACCCCCGGTGGCGCCATTATGCTTGAGGCCCATCGCGGCATTGAAAGCATCACCCTTGATCGCGGCGCGGCACACCTCAAAGATGAGCTGATGCCAAAATATGCCGAGCTGATTTACAACGGTTTCTGGTACTCGCCTGAACGCGACATGCTGCAAGCCCTGATTGACGAAAGCCAGAAACACGTTACCGGCACGGTACGGCTGAAGCTCTATAAGGGTTTGGCCCAAACCATTGGTCGCTGGTCAGATCATTCGCTTTATTCCGAGGAACATGTTACCTTTGAAGACGATGCTGGCGCATATGATCAAAAAGACGCGGCTGGCTTTATTCAAATCAACGCCCTGCGGCTGAAACTGCTGGCAGCGCGAGACAAACGGGTAAAATAGATGGCCAAAAAAAACCAAAAATCCGGTAAAATCATTAGCTGGGTTTTTGGCGGTATCGGCCTGATTTTCTTTCTGGTTGGTGGTGGTCTAACCTATACGACCTATGGTTTTATGGAAAACAGCCAACCGACAACGGGTCAGGTAATATCGGTTGATACCAATTACAGCGATGACGGTGTGTCGTATAGACCCACCTTCAGCTTCGTTGACGTTAACGGAAATCGCCAGCAAGGCGCTACTTTCCTGTCTTCCTCCAGCTATAATTTTGCGGTCGGGTCCAAGGTTGATATCCTCTATGATCAACGTGACCCAAGCAGCGTACGTCTAACAGGTTGGTTTGATACATGGGGTTTTGGCCTGATTTTCATGGTCATTGGTGGCATTCCAATGCTGATTGCATTTTTCATCCGAAAACGCGCTGGCACCAAACTACCTGTCCAGACATCTGACCCGATCCGCGATAAATACGTCCGGCTGGAATCCCCTGAAACGGCTGAGGACCATGCCCGCGAAACCAATTATACGCCGACGGTCCGACGTCGGCGATAAGCACCCGCTAACAGGTCTGAGGGTCTAACTTACGCGCCATCTCAAAACGCTTGTGAACCTTTTTGCCCGCCTTCCACGGCGGCGTTTGTTGTTTAAGCTTAAAACCTTCGCGCAGCCAAAACGTTTGCCCGTGTGGGTTTTCGTCAAGAACGCACAGCAACAACTGTGCTGCCCCGGCCGAACCGGCAACATCAACAACCCAATTCAGTGCGCGTTGACCAACACCTCTGCCCCGATAAACGGGGTCGATCATCAATAGCCCGATATACCAATCAGAGTTTGCAGGGTATCCACACAGAATATCTATTACGCCAATCGCGCGGTCGGCATCAAAAATGCCGACCAGTAATTTATCATCAACCGTCACGCCAACGGGATGATCCTCGAAAAACGCGGTCACATTCGCTTGCCCCGGTTTCTTACCGGTTTCAAGCATCACGTAATCTGCACATTTCTCAAAAACGCCCTGTACCAAATCAAAGTCATCAATCGCGGTCAGACTGCGAAACCGAATCACAAAACTTGATCCAGCACTGCCTCCAACCGCTTCAGTGTGCCGTCGATATCTGCCAGTTTATCAAGGCCAAACAACCCCAGACGAAAGGTGCTGAACCCGTCAGGTTCAGCACATTGCAACGGCACGCCAGCCGCGATTTGCATGCCCAGCCCTGCAAACTTGGCGCCGGTTTTGATGTCTGGATCATCGGTATAACTAACCACAACGCCGGGGGCTTCGAACCCTTCTGCCGCAACCGATTGAATGCCGCGCGCCGCCAAGACAGCCCGCACCCGTGCGCCCAGTTCTTGCTGCGCGGCACTAATTTCATCCCAGCCCAAGGCTTGAGTTTCCAACATTGTGTCGCGAAACGCCAGCAACGAATCTGTTGGTAATGTCGCGTGATAGGCGTGGCCGCCAGCCTCATACGCCTGCATGATTTGCAGCCATTTCTTTAGATCGCAGGCAAAGCTGGTAGAGGTGGTTCCCTCAATCCGCTCCAGTGCCAGATCGCTCATCATCACCAACGCCGCTGCGGGTGATGCGCTCCAACCTTTTTGCGGGGCCGAGATCAGCACATCAACGCCTGTCGCCTGCATGTCGACCCAAACCGTGCCCGAGGCAATGCAATCAAGCACCATCAGCCCACCGACATCGTGCGCCGCATCGCTAAGCGCCTTGATATAACTATCTGGCAATATCATCCCTGATGATGTCTCAACGTGCGGCGCAAAAACCACCGCTGGACGGTCAGATTTGATCCGCGCCACGGCCTCAGCAATGGGGACGGGCGCAAACGGTGCGGTAGGTTCATTGCCGGTTTGGCGGGCCTTCAGAACGGTGTGGCCTGACGGGATATCCCCCATCTCAAAAATTTGGGTCCAGCGATACGAAAACCACCCATTACGGATCACCAGCGCCGGTTTATTGCTGGCAAATTGCCGCGCTACGGCCTCCATGCCGTATGTCCCGCCACCGGGCACCACCACAACCGCCGCCGCGTTATAAACCGATTTCAGCGTGTCGGAAATGTCGTTCATCACCGTCTGGAATTTGGCCGACATATGGTTCAGCGAGCGATCCGTGAACACCACGGAAAATTCCTGTAATCCATCAGGGTCGATATTTGGCAATAGTCCGGGCATGTCGTTCTCCACAATAAGTTTCGCGCTATTTTGAGCATTGCCCAGCGGGTTGGCAAGTCACCAAACGCCCTGAAACATTTCTCACTACAAAGTTGGTTGTAAGTGAACACCGGTTTCGGCATTTTATGCTTGAACCAATTCACAAGGAAATTCAGTGATGAAACGATTAGCCCTTATTGCCGCGCTTTTGTCGCCGTTTGCCGGCACCGCCCAAGCCGAAGAACTGCAAACCGCAATTTTTGCGGGGGGCTGTTTCTGGTGCGTTGAATCCGATTTCGATAAAGTCGCCGGCGTCGTGGAAACCGTGTCGGGTTATACTGGCGGCGAGCTTCAAAACGCTACCTATCGTAATCACGGCCAGCATATTGAGGCCGTCCGCATTACATTTGACGCCGACGTGGTTTCCTATGACCAACTGCTTTACGTGTTCTGGCGCACAGTTGACCCCACCGATGCGGGCGGTCAATTCTGTGATCGTGGCCACACCTATATAACCCGAATTTTTGCATTGGATGATGCACAGGCACAATCTGCCCGCGCCTCAAAATCAGCGATTGGCGGAAGCCTAGGCAGCCCCGTCGTGACCGAAATCGTCGCCGCCACTGACTTCTGGGAGGCCGAGCGGTATCACCAGAATTATTACCAGAAAAATCCGCAACGCTATAATTATTATCGCAATGGCTGTGGTCGTGATGATCAGATCGTCGCGCTATGGGGCGACGAAGCGGTCTTTGCCAACGATCACTAAAACCAGTCTTCTTTGTTGTCTAAATACTCAAAATACCAAGGGCGTTCGCGATGCGATGGCCCTTTTCTATTGAACGGCCTGAACCATCCGTGCATTCAAAACATCCCCGTCACCCACGATCCGCAACCGCTTAAGGCGCGCGGTTTCGCCCGCGATAAACTGCACCGATGATTTTGACGTCTTTAGGGTTTTCGCCAGCAGTTTAATCAGCGCTTTATTCGCCCCACCATCAACAGGCGGAACTGATACGCGCACCAACAAAACCGGTCGACCAGCGACATCAACCCCGACACCGTCAATCCTGTCAGCGCCGCCCTTAGGCGTCAGACGCAAAACGATCTCCAACCCCTCAGCGGTTACCCGCCACGGGTTGCTCATCCAAAAGCGCCAATGTTATTGGCCAGCAAACGTTGCAGTGCAAAAATACCGAAAATCACCACCATAGGCGCCAGATCCAGACCACCCATCGGGGGAATGATCTTGCGAATTGGCCCATAGATTGGCGCCATGATCCGTTGCAGCCCGTGATATACCTGTGCCACCAACGGCTGGCGGATATTCAGCACCTGAAATCCGACCAACCACGATACGATAATATGCGCAATTACGATGAACCATATAAAGTTCAAGGCAAACAACAAGATTTCAAAAAGCGTGGTCATTGGTCTCTCCGGTATGAATTATCATTGCTTATCTAAGGGTCGAGGGCTGTCGACACAAGGTCCGGCTGACCAGCCGCGACGTAACGGCTTGAATTCCTTTCTTGGGGGCCGCAAAACCTTTGAAAGAGGACCCCACATGTATCCATATTTGCGCATGGCCTATCAATTGGCCAAACACCACAACGATGATGACTTGCCCCTTAATGGCACCCATATTTCGCAGCACATCTGCTGGCCGATTGATATCGACCCGTGGCGAGAGCTGAATAACGGACGTACCCTGACGCTGTATGATCTGGGGCGCATTGCCTATATCAAACGTATTCCGCTGGCCAAAGTATTGCGTGAAAACCATTGGGGAATGACGATGGCGGGCGCGGCTGTGCGTTATCGTCGCCGCATTCGTATGTTTGACCGATTTGAGATGCGCACCAAAGCTATCGGGCGCGATGCGCGTTTTATATACATCCAACAATCGATGTGGCGAAACGATGAGGCCGCGTCTTCAGGCCTGTTCCGCGCTGCCGTCGTGGGAAAATCCGGCATTATTCCAACCAACACGGTTTGCGAAAAAATGCAAATTCCTGACTGGAACCCGACCATGCCCGATTGGGTGCTAGAATGGATCGCCGCTGAGGCTATACGCACTTGGCCGCCCGAGGTGTAGCGTCGGCAAGAAATCCCTTGAACCAAAGTGATTTTCCCCGTCTTATCTGATAAACTTTTAGGGGAATAAAATGCAGGAACGTGCGTCACGCAAAGGCATCTGGGGATGGATGCTGTTCGACTGGGCGGGTCAACCGTTCCATACGCTGGTTATTACCTTTATTTTTGGCCCGTATTTCGTAAATGAGTTGTCAAAAAACGAGGTCGTAGGTCAGACCAACTGGGGATATCTCGTTGGTTTCGCAGGCATTCTAGTCGCGATCAGCGCGCCATTTTTGGGCGCAGCGGCTGAAAGAACTGGCCCCCGAAAACCGTGGGTTTTTGCCTTTGGCACTTTGTTTGTCATTGGCAGTTTCGGCCTATGGGGGGCTGAAATTGGCACAGAAAACCTGATCTGGGTTTATGTGGCCTTTGTGGCCGCGTTTATTGGCGCGGAATATATCATTATTTTCACCAACGCCATGTTGCCCGATCTGGTGCCGAAAAAAGATGTCGGCAAGCTGTCGGGCTATGGCTGGGCACTTGGCTATGCCGGCGGCGTGATTGTGCTGATCCTTGTTCTGGCACTGATTTCCACCGCGCCGGGCAGCGATCAAACCATTGCCAGACTTGACCCGATTTTCGGCCTTGATGCCAGCAAGGGTGAACCCGCCCGCGCTGCTGGCCCGATCTCGGCGATCTGGTTTATCGTTTTTGCCATTCCGTTTTTTCTGTTCACACCTGATCGTCGCAAAGACAAAAAGCTCAAGGCAGCCGTGGGTGAGGAACTGGGCGGCATTCGTCAAACATGGGCTACGATCAAAAAATTCCCGCAGCTCTGGATGTTTTTTCTATCGTCGATGTTGTACCGCGACGCGCTGGTGGTGCTGTACACATTCGGGTCAATCTATGCCGCGTCGGTGCTGGGTTGGTCCACGTTTGAACTGGGCATTTTTGGCATCATCGCCGCATTTTTTGGCGCATTGGGCGCATGGTTTGGCGGCTGGGCAGATAGCAAATGGGGCGCGATGCCGGTTGTGCAAACCGCAATCGTGCTGTTGTTGCTGGTCAGCATTGCTGTGCTAAGCACCACCCGCGAGGCAGTGATCTTCATCCCCGTCGCCGAAGGTTCCACGCTTCCTGATATCTTGTTTTTCATCTGTGGCGGCGTGATTGGCGCAGCAGGCGGCGCGATGTCAGCATCATCCCGCGCGCTTGTTGTCCACTTTGTCACCGACAAAATCTCCATGACCGAGGCCTTTGGGTTTTATGCCATGGCAGGCAAAGCCACTGCCTTTATCGGCCCATTCGCCGTTGCCTTGGCAACCTGGATAACAGGCAGTCAGCGCCTTGGTATCAGCCCGGTGATATTGCTTTTCATTACCGGTATGATACTGTTATTCATGGCAAAAAAACGTGCAGGAAATGACTTGTGAAACGGCAATTATTTGGGCTAATTCTGACGTTTGCACTTGGTAGCATCGCTAGTGCCGACACCCCAGCCAAGGAACTTTTTGGCGCGCAGGTGGCAGGCTCGATGCAGCGTTCTGCCGCGTTTGGCGGTTATGCGCATGGCTGTTTGGCGGGCGCGCAGCAACTGCCCGAAACCGGCCCAAGCTGGCAAGCCATGCGCCTGTCGCGCAATCGCAACTGGGGCCATCCGGCCACTATCCGTTTCATTGAACGTCTGTCTGAACAGGCACAACAAATCGGCTGGAATGGGCTCTATATCGGTGATATTTCGCAGCCCCGCGGTGGCCCGATGACGTCAGGCCATGCCAGCCATCAGCTGGGTCTGGATGTGGACATCTGGATGCTGCCCCCCGAACGCCTGAACCTGTCAGCGAATGCGCGTGAAAATATTTCCTCGATCTCGATCCGGACCGAGGATCATCGGAATGTAAACCAAAACTGGACCCCGCAGCACATGGCCGTTCTGCGCGCCGCGGCCAGTGATCCGGCGGTGGCGCGAATATTCATTACTGGTGCTGCCAAAATCCAGATGTGCAATGATACCGCACCCGATGACCGTGCATGGCTGCGGAAAATCCGGCCTTGGTGGGGACATCATTTTCATTTTCATGTGCGTCTGAATTGCCCGCGCGGGTCGGGCCGTTGCGAAAATCAGGCCGCCATTCCGGCGGGTGACGGTTGCGAAGAAGCCCTCTGGTGGGTGACCGATGCTATCGTTCCGCCGCCGCCAGACCCGAATGCGCCCCCTGCCCCAGCCCCCGAACCTCGGTCAGAGCTGACGTTGGCCGACCTTCCAAACCAATGTCGGCGGGTTCTGCGCAGCCAATGAGAATATTCTACGGACTTTTCATCCTGATCTTTTGTGCCAGCGCAGCCATTTCTGGCCCCGTTTTTGTGCAAGATTCTGTTACAGTACTGCGCGATCGGGATGTTGCTTTTGGCGGGTTTTCCGGGCTGCATGTCACGTCAAACGGGGCACAATTCGTCGCGATCTCCGATCGTGGCAGCCTGCAAATCGGTGATTTCCATCGTGAAAACGGACGGATAACGGATATTATTCTTGGCGAACTTTTGCCAATACTAGACACCAAGGGCCAGCCTCTAGACCGGCGCAATACCGATGCTGAGGGTCTGGCAGTTGATGCCAATGGCCAGCTGTATATCTCGTTTGAAAGTAATAACCGTGTCATGCGGCACGAAACGCCGACCTCGGCTGCAGTATTTTTGCCCAAACATCCCGATTTTCAAAGCTTGCAGAATAATTCAGGGCTTGAGGCCTTGGCCATCGACGCCAACAACGTGATTTATGCTATCCCCGAACGTTCGGGCGCATTGGATCGCCCATTTCCGGTCTATCGCT
>JAESRG010000043.1 GCA_016764785.1 Paracoccaceae bacterium | reverse complement strand
TGGGGCCTTAAAATAGGCGCCGAAATCTCCATGGAGGCCAACCCAACCTCGGTCGAAGCGGACAGGTTTTCGGCATTTTCAGACGCTGGTGTTAACCGGCTTTCGATGGGTATTCAGGCGCTGAATGACGCTGATCTAAAGGCTCTCGGCCGTATGCATACCGCTAAAGAGGCCATTCAAGCCTTTGAAATTGCAAAGTTATACTTTGATAATGTTAGTTTTGATCTAATTTATGCACGGCAAAAACAGACCTTAGAAGGCTGGAAACAGGAGCTACAAATAGCCATAGATATGGCGGTTGATCATCTTTCCCTTTACCAGCTGACTATTGAAAATGGCACCCGATTTGGTGACCTATATAGTCGCGGCCGCCTTCGTAATCTTCCGACCGACGACACCTCGATTGATATGTATCTACACACCCAAGAAATTTGCGATTCTGCGGGATTGCATGGGTACGAAACGTCAAACCATGCCCGGGAAGGTGCATTATGCCAGCATAATTTAGTATACTGGCGATACGGCGATTATGCGGGAATCGGGCCCGGAGCACATGGCCGGCTGACCATAAATGGCGAACGGTTTGCGACCAGTACATATTTGTCGCCCGAAAAGTGGATTGAATCAGTTGAAACCAAGGGACACGGACGTAATTCAAAGGACCTGCTATCTGCACAAGATCAAGCAACCGAATATCTGCTGATGTCGATGAGGCTTTCCGAAGGCGCAAATACCGCGCGATTTTCTATTCTTTCTGGGCGCAGTCTTTGCGAAAAAACGGTGTCAGACTTAGTGAACGACGGATTTATTGAGCGACGAAACGGCTATATTTGTACAACAACCAAAGGAAAACCCCTTTTAAATGCCATATTACGTGAATTGCTTTAGCCGATGTACATTGCAAAAATCATCTGGTTTTTGATCGGCCTTATTGCGCTAATTTTGGGCGTCATCGGTATATTCTTGCCAATATTACCAACCGTCCCTTTCCTGCTATTAGCTGCCCTTAGCTTTAGTAAATCATCAACGACGTTCTACAATTGGCTAATTAGCCATCAGCACTTAGGCCCGCCAATTACGGAATGGCGAAATAATGGTATAATTAGTCGAAATACTAAAATTTATGCGGGCCTGTCGATGATCGCCTCCGTTGCACTAACGATATTCCTGTCAATACGGTATGAGATCATCATTATTGAGGCGGTAATCCTATTGATGGTCTCCATTTTCATCTGGTCGCGACCAGAAGCCTAACGCGACAAAAGTTGGCACAACCCATCGAGCTCATCAAGCGACGTATAAGAAATCCGCAGCTCTCCCTTACCAGAATTTTGACGGTGGTCGATGCTTACTTTCAACCGCAGATGCGCCTGAAGGTCCGTCTCAATCGCCCGTGTATCCGCATCTTTCGTAGGCCGTAGTTGGCGTTTTTTAGATAGTTGCGTACCATCAGATTTAGCGAGTTGCTCGGTCTGTCGCACATTCAACGATTTACTAATTACCGTCCGAGCGAGCGCCGAGGGGTTTGTTGCCGGAACAAGCGCGCGGGCATGACCATAGCTGAGTTTCCCTTCACGCAGGTATTTCAGAACTTCATCAGGCAAGCTTAAAAGACGCAAAAGATTTGCAATGTGGCTGCGCGATTTCCCCAAAGCGGTGGCCAACTTTTCCTGCGTATGGCCGAACCGGTCCATTAGTTGACGATAACCCAACGCCTCTTCGACGGCATTTAGGTCTGAACGTTGGATATTTTCGATAATTCCCAGCTCCAGGACCTCTGTGTCGTCGAGCTCACGAATAATTACGGGTATATCATGCAACTGGGCGACCTGAGCAGCTCTCCAGCGACGTTCTCCCGCAACTATTTGATATTCATCAGTATTTTTGGGGTCTGGACGCACGATAAGCGGCTGGATGATACCTTTTTCACGAATGGAGTTCGCAAGGTCTTCCAAATGTGCTTCGCTAAAATCCCGGCGCGGTTGGTCAGGATTAGGGTGAAGCCGCTCAATTGGAACAGTGGAATTCCCTTGAGATCGACGAATATTTGAGCGATCGGAACTCATATCTACATCAGCAAGAAGCGTTGACAGCCCACGCCCGAGATTTCGTCTAACCGGTTTTTTTGTCATTATCTTACCTTTGAATTACGATAGAATCGGGTCATTTAGGCGCCGCAACAATTCGGCAGCAAGTTTCTGATATGCAATTGCCCCAGAACACTTGTGATCATATATCAATGCAGGAATTGAATGTGACGGTGCCTCAGACAGGCGAATATTACGCGGAATTGTGGTTTCATAAACCAAATCGCCTAGATTATTCCGAACATCTTCTTCAACTTGGCGCGAAAGATTATTTCGTTTGTCATACATCGTTAAGACGACACCCTGAATTTCAAGCGCCGGGTTGAGTGTTTGACGTACCTCACGGATGGTCATCATCAACTGTGATAGGCCTTCTAGCGCGAAAAATTCACACTGAAGCGGCACCAAAACTGAATCAGCTGCGACCATCGCATTGACGGTCAATAGATTGAGGGAAGGAGGGCAATCAATGAGGATATAATCATATTTACACTGCTGCGCAGATTCAGAATTCAAAGCTTTGCGCAAACGCAACACACGATTACGGTCCTCAACCAGATCCACATCGGCAGAACTTAAATCGATGGTAGAAGGAGCAACAAATAGCCCTGGAACTGGCGATTCTTGGCTAACCTCAGCCAAATTTGCGTCCCCTAGTAACAGATCATAAGTCGTTAAATCACGGCGATCCTGAAATATTCCAAGGCCCGTTGACGCATTCCCCTGCGAATCAAGATCAAGGATCAATACCTTTCGCCCAATTGCCGCCAATGCTGTGCCCAAATTAATAGCAGTCGTCGTCTTTCCGACACCGCCTTTTTGATTTGAAACGGCTATAACTTGCTGTTTATGCTTATTTAATTCAGTTGACACGTGAAAAACTTTCAATACAGAGTATAATCGAGTTTTGGTCGGTAATACTTGGGATTGCCTTAGCTTCTATATGCCAACTTTTCCGCGCCTCGGTCAATTCCGAATTGAAATTTATGCCCTTAGGAAACAAACAAATCGCGTCTTTATTGGCAAGCTGGTCAGCCATTTTCAACAAATCAGTCAAAGATGATAAGGCACGGGCAGAAATTATATCAAACCGTCTGTCATGTAGTTTCTCAATCCGAATAGGTAGAATCTCGACAGACAATCCCAATTGGTGGCAGACTGTCATCAGAAAACTGCATTTTCTCTGGTCGCTTTCGATCAAGGTAAATTTTAAATCAGGCTCTACTTCGGAAGCCATAATAGCCATCACCAGGCCTGGAAACCCGGCTCCTGATCCGATATCAACCCAGCTACCTTGATTTAACGGGCGATGCGCCCATAACTGCGCTGAGTCAGCAAAATGCCGGTGCCACATAACATCAAGGCTAGAGCGCGAAACGAGATTGATTTTTGTGGTCCACTTTTGAAGAAGTTGGCCATACTCTTCCAACCGCCTCATTGTTTCACGTGAAACATCAAAATATTTCTGAAAATCATCTGCGGATCTGATTGTTTCTCCAGTCATGCTACTTTTCTTGTGTTAAATTTTCTAATTCTTGCAAGTAACAATGTAAGCGCCGACGGCGTCATTCCATCGATCCGCCCCGCTTGCCCAAGAGTCTCTGGCTTCACCTTGTTTAGCTTTTCCTTTAGTTCATTGGAAAGCCCGGCAATATCCGAGAAGATAAAGTCCACTGGTATTTTATGGGCTTCATCGCGTCTCAAAAGATCAATATCGCGGTTCTGACGCTCAATATACATTGCATACTTCGCGTCCCGTTCCAGCTGAATACGAATTTCAGCATTAATCTTACTGGTCTCAGGCCAAATTTTAGCGAGAACGGCGGTGTCTACACCAGGATAAGACAATAACGCCTTGGCGCTTCTTCGTTTTCCATCCTGATTAACGACTATTCCGAAATTAGCTATGTCTGAGGATCCGATAGACAGCCCCTCAAATATTTTATTGGCTGCCTGCAAATCTTCCATCTTTTTGTCAAACACCTTTAGCCGCTCAGGCCCAACGCAACCGATTTTGAAACCCTTACCAGTCAGCCTTTGATCCGCATTATCTGCTCTCATTGAGAGTCGATATTCGGCACGCGAGGTAAACATTCGATAGGGCTCAGAAACCCCTTTTGTGACCAAATCATCGACCATAACCCCCAGATACCCCTCAGCACGGTCAAATATGATTGGTTCTTTACCTAAAACGCTTGCTGCTGCATTCAGTCCAGCGATCAACCCTTGCGCCGCTGCCTCCTCATACCCAGTTGTTCCATTGATTTGCCCCGCCAAGTACAAACCCGACAGCGCGATAACCTCAAGTGTGTGGCGCAACGCGCGAGGATCTACATAGTCATATTCAATTGCGTAGCCGGGCTGAAGGATTTTGACGTTTTCCAAACCTACGATAGACCGCACATAGTCATGCTGAACATCCAACGGCAGCGACGTGGAAATACCGTTTGGATAGATTATATCAGTTGAAAGGCTTTCGGGTTCCAGAAAAATCTGGTGTGACGTTTTTTCGGAAAACCTGACAACCTTGTCTTCGATCGACGGACAATACCTTGGCCCGACACCAGAGATATGCCCACCATACATGGCTGACTTTGACAGGTTTTCCAAAATTATATCATGCGTCTTTTGGTTGGTATGAGTAATTCCGCAAGAGATTTGCTTTGCAGATAAGCTACTCGTGAGAAAAGAGAAAAACGTTGGCTTTTCATCTGCTTTCTGACTTTCCAAAACCTGCCAATTTATCGTTTTGCCATCTAAGCGTGGCGGCGTGCCTGTTTTCAAGCGGCCCAAGGGCAGCTTTAAGGATTCTATCCGCTCAGCCAACGAAACTGAGGGTGAATCGCCAATACGCCCACCTTGGCTCGCGGTACTACCAATATGAATAACGCCGCGCAAAAAGGTACCTGCGGTTAGAATAACAGCACCGCAGGTTATCTCCGAACCGTCCCCAAGAATGACGCCATCGATTTTCTGTCCGGAAACAATAAAATCTTTAACTTCAGATTCGATCACCGAAAGGTTCTCTAGGTCTGAAAACTCTGCTTGCATGTGCTTTCGGTACAGCACTCTATCTGCTTGAGTTCTGGGCCCCTGAACCGCAGGGCCCTTTTTCCTGTTCAACAATCTAAATTGAATGCCAGCTTTATCAGCGACCCGCCCCATCAATCCGTCAAGCGCATCGATTTCACGAACCAAATGTCCCTTACCCAGACCACCAATCGCTGGATTACAAGACATCTCGCCTATTTTTGCAAAACTATGGGTTATCAAAGCTGTTTTTACACCCATACGATAGGCAGCATGTGCTGCCTCTACGCCTGCGTGACCGCCACCAATAACAACAACATGAAAGTGTTTCACGTGAAACAATCCTATTTTCCAATGCAAAAACTTGAGAATATTTCCCCAAGCACCTGTTCAACATCCACTCGACCAATCAAGCTGTCTAATGCCCGAACAGCGCGCCGAATTTCCTCGGCTGACAGTTCTGACAAATCTTCATCAGCCGACAGCAGATGAATGGCGCTGTCTAACCCATCGACCGCCGTTAGCAAAGCTATTCTATGTCTCTCTCTGGTAATGCTACTTGCGTTACCAACGCGATTTGACAGTATCAGCGCGATGTCTTTCAGTAAAGTTTCTACGCCTTGGCCCGATAACCCCGATACTCGCCGGCTTTCAGAACCAAGCAGATCCCCCTTACCGAAAATAACAATATCATCTTTTAACCGATCAACGTCTATAACTTTAAGATCATCCTCGGAAAAGACCAGAAACAATCGCAGGTCAGCCTGGTTGGCACGATCAATCGCGCGCTGTACCCCAAGGGTTTCAACCTCATCAATCGTGTCACGAATTCCAGCCATATCCAAAAAGGTAACAGCCAGGCCGTCGATGCTCAGTTTTACCTCAATGACGTCTCGCGTAGTGCCGGCAATACTTGAAGTGATCGCAGCATCGCGACCAGATATGGTATTGATCAGCGTCGATTTACCTATATTTGGTAGACCAACGATTGCTACCTCAAAACCCTCTCGAATTTTTTCTGCCGCGAAACTCCCCGATATTTCCTTATTTATCGTATCTAGTGTTGCACCAACTAATGCCTTCACTTCTGGAAAGACATCAACGGGCACGTCTTCGTCTACAAAATCTATTGTGGCTTCCAACAACGCTGTCGCCCGCAACAGATCTTTTTGCCAGATTTGAGACTTGTCCCCCAAAACACCCTGCAACACCCGAAGCGCCTGACGTCGTTGTGATTCGGTCTCAGCATCTATCAGATCAGCTAACCCTTCGACCTGCGCCAAATCAAGGCAATCGTTTTCCAAGGCGCGGCGCGTAAACTCACCGGCCTCGGCCAGTCGTAAACCGTCAAATTCAGAAAGTGCCAAAAGCACCGCGTCAATAACGGCAACACCACCATGCAAGTGAAACTCAACGACCTGTTCACCCGTAAAACTAGCACCCTTCTCAAAAGTTAAAACCAAAGCTTGATCGAGCTCTAAATCGTTGGATTTCAAAACACACAAGCTTGCAACCCGCGGACGCGGTAGCTTGCCAGCCAAGGCCTTACAGATCAAAAAGGCGCGAGGGCCAGAAACGCGAACGATAGCAACGCCCGCGCGACCACGGGCGCTAGCCAGCGCATATATTGTGTCGATACTATTCATTTAGCCCTCAATAATAAGGGAATTACCTGAAAATCAGGTATTCATTGAATCAAAGAAATCAGAGTTAGTCTTGGTTTGTCTCAACTTGCTCAGCAAGAACTCGATCGCGTCAGTCGTTCCCATTGGGTTCAAAATACGCCGCAGAACGAACATTTTGGTCAGATCAGACTTCGGAACCAACAGCTCCTCCTTACGCGTACCAGATTTAATGATATCAATCGCCGGATAGACCCGCTTGTCCGAAATCTTACGATCCAGCACAATTTCCGAGTTACCAGTGCCTTTGAATTCTTCAAAAATGACTTCGTCCATGCGGCTGCCAGTGTCGATCAACGCGGTGGCGATAATCGTCAATGACCCGCCTTCCTCGATCTTACGTGCAGCACCAAAGAAACGTTTAGGGCGTTGTAGCGCATTAGCGTCAACACCACCGGTCAACACCTTGCCCGAGGACGGCACAACCGTGTTAAAGGCACGACCAAGACGGGTGATAGAATCCAGCAAGATGACAACATCACGCTTGTGTTCAACCAGACGTTTGGCTTTTTCGATAACCATTTCAGCAACAGCAACGTGACGCGTGGCCGGTTCGTCAAAGGTCGATGATACAACCTCGCCTTTAACCGAACGTTGCATATCGGTCACTTCTTCAGGGCGTTCGTCAACCAGCAGAACAATCAAAAAACACTCTGGGTGATTAATGGCGATTGATCGCGCAATATTCTGCAAAATCATCGTCTTACCTGTACGTGGCGGCGCCACAACCAAGCAACGCTGACCTTTACCGATCGGCGCAACCAGATCAATAACCCGAGCTGTTTTATCTTTGATGGTCGGGTCTTCGATTTCCAGAATTAACCGCTCATCCGGATAAAGCGGGGTCAGGTTATCAAAGTGAATCTTGTGTTTTACTTCCTCTGGGTCGCAGAAATTGATAAGGGTGACATTCACCAAACCAAAGTACTTTTCGCCCTCTTGAGGGGCCTGAATAAGGCCGTCAACGGTATCGCCTGTGCGCAGGCTGTATTTCTTAATTTGCTCCGGCGACACATAAATATCGTCTGGTCCAGCCAGATAGTTAGCCTCGGGCGAGCGCAAAAACCCGAACCCGTCTTGCAAAACTTCCATTACGCCGTCACCTGAAATCTCAACGCCTTCTTCGGACATTTCCTTGAGCACCGCAAACATCATATTGCCTTTGCGCATGGTTGACGCATTCTCGATCTCTAGCTTTTCAGCCATTTTCAAGATGTCAGAGGCTTTTTTTGCCTTCAGATCTGCCAAAGACAGATGTTTGATTTGAAATAAATCATCCATTGGAAACTCTCAGTTGGGTCAAGCCCAGATTTTAGGTGTTGGAAAAAGCATATACGGACCAGAACAGCCCTGCTTACCCGCTAACTAAGGGCAATACGCGGTAAAGTCAAATCAGGTCAGAACGGCTTGACGATCACCATCACAACGATCACCAGCATCAGCACGGTCGGTACCTCGTTGGCCAGCCGATAGGTGCGACCAGTTCGGGTGTTCTGATCTTGGGCAAACTCGCGGCGACGCGCCGAAAGCCAGCCGTGAAAACCAGACATGAGCAGCACCATTGCTGCTTTGACCCACGGCCAAACCAGCGACCAATCAATCACACCGGGTGTAAAAACCATGCAAAGGCCAAATATCCATGTGGCAATCATTGCTGGGTTAATAATGGCCCGCAAAAGCTTGCGTTCCATTATTTTGAAGGTTTCCGACATTTCCGACCCGACCGGCGCCCGTTCGACGTGATATACAAACAAACGCGGCAAATAGAACATGCCAGCCATCCAGCTTATGACCGAAATCACGTGCAAAGATTTGATCCAGAAATGCCAGTCGAGTAGAAAATCCTGCATTTTAACCTCTGATAACCTTTAGCATTTTTTCCATATTGGCAGGGTCGCCTTGTGGGGTAATGCCATGCCCAAGGTTAAAGATATACGGGCCATTCCCCAGAATATCCAATAATCTTTGGGTTTCAGACACCAGCATATCGCCGCCTGTGATCATATGCATGGGGTCAAGGTTGCCCTGCACGGCAATCTTTGGCTGCAACTCATCCCGCGCCCACTCGGCCGGAATAGAGGTATCCATCGCCAAAGCATCAAAACACCCTGTTTCTGCGAACTGAATATATCCAGCGCCAGACCCCCGTGGAAAGCCAATAATTGGCAAACCAGGAAAGCGTCGTTTCAGCTCGGTTGCGATCCGAACCGCTGGTTTCAACGCGTATTTCTCAAAACTTGATCCACCAAGCGCACCCGCCCAGCTGTCAAACAATTTGATCACCTCAGCACCGGCCTCAACCTGCTTGGCAAGGTATTCGATGGTAGCCTCGGTAATCAGATCAATCAGCTGTGAAAATGCTGCTGGGTCTTCATACATCATTTTCCGTGCTGGCCCTTGATCAGGCGTGCCACGTCCCGCCACCATATAGGTCGCAACGGTCCAAGGGGCCCCAGCAAAGCCGATCAACGTGGTTTCTTTGGGAAGCTCCTCAGAAAGCCTAGCCACGGTCTCATAGATGGGAGCCAGCGTCTCGTGGATGTCCTCTGGGCGCTTAAGCGCGCCTATTTCTGCGCTGTTGGTCACTGGCGTTAGGCGTGGCCCCTCACCGGTCTCAAACCACAGTTTCATGCCTAATGCCTGCGGTATTAACAAAATATCAGCAAATAGGATGGCAGCATCAAATCCAAACCGCCGAATGGGCTGCAATGTGACCTCAGTCGCAAATTCTGGATTATAGCAAAGATCCAAAAACCCGCCGGCAGTTTCGCGCAGCGCACGATATTCGGGTAAATACCGCCCAGCTTGACGCATGACCCAAACCGGCGGTGTTTCTAGTGTTTCCCCAGCAAGAACCCGGAGGAGTGATTTTTTTTTAGACGACATTTAGTTCTCCCTACTCATAAATAATATATTTAAGAGAAGTAGTGATTGTTGTAGATACATATGAATAGTGTGGATTACCGGGATTGGAAAGTTCTCCACAGAATTATCCATAGCGACAAAGCAACACGGCTTGGAAAAAAGCTGTTTTTACACAGGCTTTGGATAAATAATATAATTCTGTTCACTGTGCATAAATCGCGTAGAACGAACAGGATCAGTTGGGGGTGAATTCGGATTTTGAGTTTTCCAGTGGACAAGTTTGGGTTATCCACATTTTTTCCACTGATTTGTTAACCCCTCAATATTCTGGAGAGAGTAGATGACAGAACCCTTAATATTGGCGTCAGGATCACCAATTCGGGCAGAAATGTTGCGAAATGCCGGTATTTCTGTTGAAATTATGCCAGCGCGGGTTGACGAAGCTGCCATAAAAGCAGCGCTTGGCGCTGAGGGCGCCGCCCCGCGTGACATTGCAGATGCGCTGGCTGAAAGCAAAGCGCGGCGGATATCGCTTAAAAACCCGACGCGATTGGTATTGGGTGCAGACCAGATTTTATCCGTCAAAAATCAGATTCTGGACAAGCCTGTTTCGGTTGAAGAAGCCCGTAATCAATTGATGATATTAAAAGATTCAAAACACGATCTTTTTTCTGCGGCTGTGCTGTTTGAAAATGGACAGCCGATTTGGCGCCACATTGGTCGGGCAACTCTGACGATGCGACCGTTCAGCGATGCGTTTCTTGAACAATACATCACTGAAATGGGCGATGACCTGTTTACCACAGTTGGCGGATATAAAATTGAACAGACCGGAATGCAGTTGTTTTCTGCCATCGATGGCGACTACTTTAGCATATTAGGTTTACCTCTTTTAGAAGTTTTGGCTATCTTGCGCAGAAAAGGTTTTGGTCTGGAATGAGTGATATGCCCCCCCCACTGGCAGGTGTTATCGGGTTTCCGATAGGGCACAGTAAATCTCCGATCCTGCACGGATATTGGCTAAAAAAACTCGGGATAAGCGGATATTATGTGCCGCTGTCAATGTCTCAGGCTGATTTTGTTGATGCGTTGCGGTCTTTGCCCAAGCTTGGGTTCAAAGGCGTGAACGTAACCTTGCCGCACAAATTATCTGCGTTAAGCGTGGCCGATTCCGTAACCGATCGCGCTGCATTGATTGGCGCGGCCAATACTTTGACGTTTCGCGACGATGGTTCCATCAGTGCAGATAACACCGATGGATATGGATTTATTCAAAATTTGCGGCAAAATGCGCCTGAATGGGATGCGCGCCGCGGCCCGGCGTTAGTTTTGGGCGCAGGTGGGGCCTCACGGGCCATTATTTCGTCACTGCTTAGCGCAGGTGTTACCGAATTACGTCTGGCCAACCGCACTCGGCAGCGGGCAGAAATGCTAGCAGATCAATTTGGTGCCAAGATTGAGGTTATTGACTGGAACCGTGCCTCAGACGCGATGGACGGCGTGCTAACCATCGTAAATACAACGTCGCTAGGCATGACTGGGCAACCTGAACTGCCGGTGGTTCTGGACGCTGCACCAAGCGATGCTCTGGTCACCGATCTGGTTTACACCCCGATTATCACCAAATTCTTGGCTGCCGCTGAGGTGCGCGGCCTGAAAACCGTGGATGGTTTGGGCATGTTGCTACACCAAGGTGTGCCAGGGTTTGAACTTTGGTTCGGTCAACGCCCCGAGGTCGACGAGGGCCTGCGCCAAGCAATTTTGGGCGCATGACCTTCAAACTTGGTTTGACTGGTTCCATTGGTATGGGCAAATCCACCACAGCCGGTTTTTTTGTTGCTGCGGCAATTCCGGTCTGGGACGCAGATGCGGCCGTGCATGAAATTTATCAGGGTATCGGGGTGACCCCGATTTCAAAACTGGTTCCGCAAGCGATCATTGATGGCATTGTGGATCGTTCGGTTTTGAAACAGGCCATTTCCAAAGATGCTGGTTTGCTGACAAAAATTGAGGTCGTCATTCACCCGCTGGTCAGGGAACACCGCACGGCGTTTCTTGTAAAACATCTTAACAGCGATATTGCGGTTCTTGATATTCCGCTGTTGTTTGAAACCAATAGACAAAACCGTTTTGATGCGGTGTTAGTGGTAACAGCACCACCGGAAATTCAAAAATCGCGTGTTTTGGCACGAGATGGCATGACAGAATCGCACTTCATGTCTATTTTGGCACGCCAAATGCCAGATTCCGAAAAACGAGAAAAAGCAGATTATGTCATTGATACGTCAAATGGCATTGATGCTGCCCGCACGGCTGTTAATACTCTGATCGAAAAAATCCGGAGCGAAATGTAATGCGGGAAATTGTCCTAGACACTGAAACAACGGGCCTAGACCCTAAAACCGGCGACCGGATTGTTGAGATCGGCGCGGTTGAATTATTCAACCATATGCCGACCGGAAAAACCTATCATCAATATATTAACCCACAACGCGATATGCCTGCTGGGGCGTTTGCGGTGCATGGGTTAAGTGCTGAGTTTCTGTCAGACAAACCGCTATTTCCCGCGATTGCGCAGAAATTTCTTGATTTTGTCGGCGATTCAAAAATGGTGATCCATAACGCCTCGTTCGACATGAAATTCCTGAACGCGGAGCTAAAATGGTGCGAAAGGCCGCTTTTGCCGATGGCGCAGGCGTTGGACACGCTAGAAATTGCGCGCCGCAAGTATCCCGGGGCGCAAAACTCGCTTGATGCGTTGTGTCGGCGTTTCGGAATAGATAATTCGGCGCGAACTTTGCACGGCGCCCTGCTCGATTCTGAGATTTTGGCTGAGGTTTATCTGGAACTTATCGGCGGCCGCCAGCCAGATTTTGTATTGTCGGTCGTGTCAGACAACAGCCAATCGGGAACGTCCGGCGATTTTAAGGCGTCTAGACGCCCAAAACCACTGCCAAACCGGCTGTCAGAAACCGAAATCGCCGACCACGATGCTTTTATCAAAGCGCTGGACGGCGATAATATTTGGTAAAATTAGCTAATCGTAGCTTTTTTGGCTTCTTCTTGAACCCGACGGGACAATTCCTGACGATACAGCGCCATGAAATCAATGGTGTCAAGATTTAGCGGCGGGAAGCCCCCATCACTGGTGATATCGCTAACGATCCGGCGCAGATAAGGGAAAATCTGGCGTGGGCATTCGATCAACAAAAACGCGTGCATCTGCGCTTCTGGCACGTTCTCGATTAAAAATAACCCGCCATAGTCGACTTCAAGAATGAAGATCTTGTCTTCGCCAACAGTCGCATTCACCTGAAGTTTAATAATGACTTCGTAATGCTTGTCGTTTTTCTTTTTCGCGTCCAGACCAACCTGCACATTGAATTTTGGTTGTCCTTCAGGGTTTTTGCCCTTTTGCGCTGAGATATTCTCGAAAGACATATCGCGCACATATTGAGACAAAACTTTCAAAACTGGCTGCTTTGGCACCTGAGTTTTGGCGGCGTCGGTGCTGACACCGTCTGTTTTGGCTTCTTCTGCCATTTTCTAATCTTCCTTATTTGGTTAAAAATACTGGGTTTGGCATACCATCATTAGGGCCGCTTAGTCCAATCTGAATTTCCTGGCTCATCGTCGTCAACAACCTCAAATTCACCCTCAATCGGCGCACCGGGGGTGTTAGCAGCCGAATTCATGAACTGAGTTTGCGCGCGCGCCGTTCCCCAGCGAATAATAGCGCTGCGGATAGGCGGCACCATCAGCAACAACCCTGTCGCGTCAGTGAAAAACCCTGGGGTAAGTAAAAGCACACCAGCAACCAAAATAAGCGCGCCATGCGCCATAAAAAATGCGGGATTAGCCCCAGAATTCACGCTGTTTTTTAAGGCTTCAAGCGTCGCGCGGCCCTGCACACGGATCAAGCTGGAGCCAATAAATGCCGTCACAATAACAATTGCCAGTGTTGGCCATATACCAATAAAACCGCCAACTTGAATGAACAGGCCGATCTCGATGGTTGGGACTGCTACCAATACCAGAAATAACCACATATTTTTGACTTTCTTTTGTTTATAACTAACCTTTACGCGGCATGGACTTGAACCGCTTCATTGCTTACATAGGTGTGAACTAACGTAAACGCTAATGTTTGCAAAAAATTTTTGTCAAAAGACAAATAAACGAGGTCGAATATGCTGCAATTATTGATTTTAGCTGCGGTTGCGGTTTTTCTTGTGGTGCGGCTTTATTCCGTTCTGGGAACCCGCGACGGATTTGAAAACCCGAATGAACTTCAGCAAGCACGACAAAAGAGTAATTTTCAGGTAATTGAGGGTGGTGGCGCTGACCCTGACATTAGCGATCATACTGACCCTGACAGCGAAACCGGCAAAGCCTTGTTGGCGATGAAAAAAGCTGAACCCAGCTTTTCGGTCACCGAATTTCTTACTGGCGCGCGCCAAGCCTATGAAATGATCGTAATGGCGTTTGAAAACGGCGATTCTAAGTTTCTTGAACAATATCTGGCCCCCGAAATTTACGATAGCTTTGCCGGCGCGATTGCTGCCCGCGAAGATCAGGGCCTCACGGTCGATGCCAAATTTATCGGCGTGCGGGAAATATCGCTTAAGTCTGCACATTTCGACGAAGACGAGAGCGAAGGTGAGGTCACTATTCGTTTTGTTGGCGAATTGACATCGGTTGTCAAAGACAGCGACGGAAAAACTGTAGAAGGCAGCCCTGACGTTATCAAAAAACAAACAGCGGTGTGGACATTCGCCCGCCTGATGGGGACCAATAATCCGGATTGGTTGCTCGTCGCTACGGATGAATGATAGGTAAACGCATATGGGGGGCATTGCTGGCTGCGGTTTTCGCGGCCACTCCGGCTGCGGCGACGGATTTTACATTTGTGCCTTTTTCCAATGTATCCGGCTGGAACCAAGATAGCCAAAGACAAGCCTTGCGTGTTTTTTCGGCCAGTTGTCGGAGCATTCGGTCAACACCTGAAATACCGGCATCGGATTGGCAGGACGTTTGCGCGCGAGCGCGATCAAATTTTGGATCAGCACAACGATTTTTTGAACGGAACTTTGCGCCGGTTAGAATAACCCACGGAAATTCGGTTCTATTTACAGCTTATTTTGAACCGGTTTTGGATGGGTCACGCATGCGGACCGAGATTTTCAGGTATCCGCTTTATGGAGTGCCGCCTGATCTTCCACGCGGTCAAGTCTGGAAAAGTCGGGCAGAATTGGAAACCAGCTATTTGCAAGGCCGCGGCTTAGAACTGGTCTGGTTAGATGATCCGGTAGATGCGTTTTTTGTGCATGTTCAGGGTTCATCGCGGTTTAATCTAACAGATGGCTCCACCATGCGGCTCGGGTTTGCTGGCCGAAACGGGCATCGTTATCGTTCGGTTGGTCGTCAGATGATGGAATTGGGATTGTTGCGCGGCAGCGCCAGCATTGCGGAAATTCGAGAATGGGTGCGATTGCACCCCGGAGCTGGTGAAATGGCGCTGCAACTGAACCCGTCGTTCATTTTCTTTCAGGAACTTCAGATAGACGATGACAAAGGACCGATCGGGGCTTTGCAGCATCCGTTAACAGCTATGCGCTCAATTGCGGTTGATCCGGGATACACGCCGCTTGGTGCGCCTGTCTGGATCGCAATGGCCGGTGGTGCCGCAAGTATTAATCAGCTAATGGTGGCGCAGGATACCGGCAGCGCCATTAATGGCGCGCAACGGGCAGATATCTATTTTGGATCAGGCGTGGCAGCGGGCGAGGCAGCGGGCCGGATACACTATTCAGGTCAGATGCTGACACTGGTGCCACGGGCTACGGCATTAAGGCTAACTGGACGGGCAAATTGAGATGGCGCGGCGAAAAAAACAACTGTCCGAGGACGATCATCATGTCTGGTCGCTGGTAAAGGCCTCACTGACGCCGATGCGGCCTGAAAAGAAATGGCCACAGGCCACCAAGCCTCCTATCGCGCCAATCATGATAAAACCCAAACCGATCGCGCTGAAGCCATTAACCCGCATCGGGCGGGCGGCCGCTGAGCCAAATATCAGACTTGATCTGGCGCTTGACCCGATGCACGGATTAGCTATTCAAAAACCGGCAATGGATCAGCGGACCCATACCAAAATGCGCAAGGGCAAGCTAAAGCCAGAAGCACGGTTGGACCTGCACGGCATGCGGGCTGCCCATGCCCATGTTGAATTGCTGGCCTTTGTTCGGCGGTGTCACGGGGGTGGTAAACGCTTGATTTTGGTGATTACCGGCAAGGGGAATTCTACCCGCGACGAGGGGGCGATTATGCCATCACGCCAAGGTATATTGCGTCATTCATTGCCGCACTGGCTGTCATCAGCGGAAATGCGGCCGATGATCTTGCAGATCACACCGGCACATTTGCGACATGGCGGCGGCGGCGCGTATTATGTTTATCTCAAAAGAAAAGGCCGCTCCGGTTAGGAAGCGGCCTTAGCTAATTTATTAGGGTCAGCTTAGAACGGCAGTGGTACGCCGTTCGCTGTCACACCTTGTGGAGAGAACTCGATATCCGAGATAAACTCGTCAGCATTATCACCAGCGCGCGCAAATGCCATCATCATGCCCATTGCCATGCCAGCTTCAGCTTGTGGCAGATAGCCCAGCTCAACGATGCCGTTAACCAATGCCTGAACACCGTTTGCAACAACAGTGATTGAACCTGTTGGGAACGGGAAGCCCATCGAGTTGTCGATGTCAGCAGAACCGGTAGCGGTGATTGTTGCACCACCGGCACCAATCAGAATCTGGTTGATTGATACGTCACGGATTTCACCGATGTCAGCGGGGTTGCCGCTTTCAAACGATGCCTCAGGGTCGTTCCAGTCAACGTTCGATTTAACATTCGCGGTTACGTCGATCACAAAGTTGATCGGGTCACGTGAGATAACCTGACCGGGGTCAACCATCGCCAGCAGTGATTCAGAAACCTGCAAGTCATGCAGCGCAAACAGAACTTTTGCTTCTTCAAAGTCGCCATCAGTGTTGAACGGAACAGCAATGTCCAGTTCTACGCCACCAGCCGAAAAATCAAACGGCGGGATCGGCATGCCATCAATATTAAGCTTTGTGAACGAATAGTTCGCAGCGCCGCCGATTTCAGTCAGCGTAAAACGACCATCTTGAATGGCAATCGCAGCGGTTCCACCTTCGCTGGTCCCAGTATAGGCCATATCCATGTCACGATTGGAAATCACGGCAGAGCCAGTTGATTCACCAATGGACATATTTAGGAACGCGCTCAATGCGCCGCTCATATATTCAGGCATGCGGCGCTTATCGACTGCGAAAAAGCTCATAGCATATTCGAAATCAGCAAAATCACCGGAACCGGACATCACGTCATCTTCTGGTGATGTGAAGTCATAGGTATAGGTTGCGTTTGAAATGCTGCCGCTGTTTTCAATCAACATGGTCGCCATGGTGATCGAGAAGTTTTCGGCCAAGTCATCGAAAGACAGGTCGAGCGCGCGCAAAAACGGGTTGCCGCCTGTTTCTGCACTGATTGACAGATTGTTAGCCGATACAGAATAGTTCAGCGTTGGCGCATCTTGACCACTGGTCAGGCCGTCAACCGTGATAACCAATGTATCGTTGGAAATATTCAGCACCAAAGGGGCTGGAAAATCACTGTTGTTGATGGTCACTGTCGTCATCGGGGATAATGTGAAGGTTACCTGACCCAGAACACTCGCAGATGGTACAGCTTTGAACCAGTCAGCAGTGATGACGACTTCGCCATCAGGCGCAGAAATTGTAAGGTCGGTATATTCAACTGAATTATCTGTGCCAACATAACGGTCGGAAAAAGAAACAGTCCCACCACTTTGGGTTGCCATGCCTTGAATTCCTTCAAGGAACCCTGCAACATCGTCTTGCGCCATGACAGATGTTGAACACCCGATCACCAACGCGGTGGATATACTAATAATTTTGTTTTTCATTTTAACTTCCTTTTTTGTAAAGAATCGGGCTCGTATTAACAATTGATACTAGCCGGAGCAATGTTGTTTTGCTGACTGTTAGGTAATAGATAGTTATTTTAGTTCCTAAATTAAAGGACATAGCGCGAAATATCTGTGCTGCGCGCCAGCTCTCCAAGGTGTTTTTCAACAAATTCCGCATCAACCGTCACGCTTTCTCCACCGCGATCAGGTGCCTCAAAGCTGAGCTGTTCGAACACGCGTTCCAAAACCGTATAAAGACGCCGCGCGCCGATGTTTTCAACGGAATGGTTCACTTCGGCGGCGATTTTTGCCAACGCGGCAATGCCATCGTCGGTAAAATCCACCGTGACCTGCTCGGTGGCCATCAGGGCGGTATATTGACGGGTTAAAGCGTTGTCAGTTTCTGTCAAAATACGCACGAAATCTTCTTCGGTAAGGGCGCGCAGCTCAACCCGAATAGGCAAACGACCCTGAAGTTCGGGCAGCAAATCGCTAGGTTTTGCGATGTGAAATGCGCCCGAGGCAATGAACAAGATGTGGTCGGTTTTAACCGGACCGTGTTTGGTGGAAACGATAGTGCCCTCAATCAATGGCAGCAGGTCGCGTTGCACACCTTCACGCGAAACATCGCCACCGCGTGCGTCAGAACGCGCACAAACCTTGTCGATTTCATCCAAAAACACGATACCGTTTTGTTCAACGGCCTCAATGGCTTTGCTGGTGATGGCTTCTTCGTCCAGCAGCTTGTCGGCCTCGTCAGCAAACAATATTTTATAGCTGTCTTTGACCTTAACCTTTTTACGGGTGGTTCGTCCGCCCATGGCTTTGCCAAACAGATCGCCAAGGTTCATCATGCCCATGCCAGCGCCGGGTTGCCCCGGAATGTCCATCATTTGCATCGGGTTTGAATTATCGGCCAGATCAAGCTCGATCTCTTTTTCGTCAAGCAATCCGTCACGCAGCTTTTTGCGGAACATTTCACGGGTTTGCTCACGCG
>JAESRG010000042.1 GCA_016764785.1 Paracoccaceae bacterium | reverse complement strand
CAGCATGACCAGAACGACACCAACGCCAGCCATAGCCGCCTGACCCTCACCACCGATATTGAATAATCGCGCGTGAAAAGCCACTGCCACCGCAAGGCCGGTGAATATGAAACTTGTTGTGTAATATAGCGTTGGCCCGATGCCGTCATTCCAGCGGAATGCGCCATAAACCATCAGCTTGATTGCCTCAATCGGGTCTTTGCCGATCGACAGAACCACAAGGCCGGACACCGCAAAGGCCAAAATCAGGCTCAGCAGCGGAATCAGGGCAACATCAACCCATTTGGGCAAACCGTTGTTCATTTCTGTGTCTCCGGATCAATACCTGCCATTAACAGCCCCAGTTCGCTTTTGTCGGTTTCGTCCGGCAGGCGTTCGCCTTGAATGATCCCGTCAAACATCACCAGAATCCGGTCAGACAGCGCCTGAATTTCGTCGAGTTCTACCGAGATCAGCAGGATCGCTTTACCCGCATCACGCAGCTCAATGATCTGCTGATGAATGAATTCAATCGCGCCAATATCAACGCCGCGCGTTGGTTGGCCGATCAGCAAAACGTCTGGATTGCGTTCAATCTCACGCGCTAAAACGATTTTCTGTTGGTTACCACCGGAAAAACTGGAGGCAATAAGCCGTGGCAGTGGCGGGCGAATGTCAAACCGCTCCATTTTACCCAAGGCATCTTGGAACATGGCTTTTTGGTTGGCCAGCCCTAGCTTGCCGCGAAATTCGGGTTCGTTATGATAGCCAAAAGCGGTATTTTCCCATGTCATAAATGGCATGACCAAGCCACGTGCGTGGCGGTCTTCGGGCACATGCCCGATGCCGCGTTGCCGCCGCTGCTGGGCGTTGGCTTTGTGGGTTAAATCAATCGATTCACCCTTCATAAACACCTCGCCGCTGGTGGCAGGGCGAATGCCGCCCAATACTTCCAGCAGCTCGGTCTGGCCGTTGCCCGCCACCCCCGCGATACCCAGAACTTCGCCACGTTTTAGCTCAAACGAGATGTTTTTAAGCCGCTCAACGCCCTGATTGTCTTTGACAATCAGGTTTTTGATCTCCATCACCGTTTCGCCAATAATCGCCGGAGACTTGGTGACTTCCATCATCACCCGCCGTCCAACCATGGCTTCAGCCAGATCAGCGGGGCTGGTGGTGTTGGTCTGGATCGTCGCGGTCATCTTACCGCGCCGCATCACCGATACCGTATCAGTGACATCCATGATTTCACGTAATTTATGGGTAATCAGAACAATGGTTTTACCCTGTTCTTTGAGGTTTTTCAGAATACGAAACAGATGGTCGGCTTCCGAGGGGGTCAAAACGCCGGTCGGTTCGTCCAGAATAAGGATATCAGCCTGACGATACAGCGCTTTGAGAATCTCAACACGCTGTTGAAGCCCCACCGAGATTTTGCCAACAATGGCGTCGGGATCAACGTCTAGTTCGTATTCATCCGCCAGTCTTTTCAGCTCTTTGCGGGCCTTTTTCATGCTTGGTTTTAGCAATGGGCCGTCTTCGGCACCCAAGATAACGTTTTCCAACACCGTAAAGGTATCAACCAGCATAAAGTGCTGGTGGACCATGCCGATACCCGCCGCAATCGCGTCGTGGCTATCGTTGATCTCGGTCGGAACGCCGTTGATGTTCACGCTGCCAGAATCGGCTTTGTAGAACCCGTATAAAATAGACATGAGGGTTGATTTACCCGCGCCATTTTCACCGACTATGCCGTGAATCGCGCCTTTGGCTACCGTCATGGAAATATCTTTATTGGCCTGCACTGGGCCAAATGCTTTGCTAATGCCGATCAGCTCAATGGCTGGTGGCAGTGGGGCAGCCGCATTTGGCTGCCCCAAGGTGTCTTTTGTCATACCTGACATACCAGCTTATTCAACCGGGCAAGAGTTGTCGGACATATAGTCATGCACAACAATGTCGCCAGCGATGATTGCATCACGTGCCGCATTAACTGCTGTCATCATTTCTTCGGTGATCAGACCTTCATTATGTTCGTCCAATGCCCAAGCAACGCCGTCCTCAGCAAGGCCCATTACAACAACACCCGTGGTAAATTCGCCGTTGTTTACATCGTTAAATGCGTCGTAAACAGCTTGGTCAACGCGCTTAACCATTGAGGTCAGCATGGTGCCCGGGTGCATGTAGTTTTGGTTGCTGTCAACGCCGATACCATAGATACCCGCATCCGCAGCAGCCTGAAGAACGCCACGACCTGTGCCGCCAGCCGCAGTGAACACCACGTCAGAACCAGCTTCGATCTGGGCAATGGTCAATTCGCCGCCCTTCACTGGGTTGTTCCATGCGGAACCATCGGTGCCGGTCATGTTGGCGATAATGGTAATGTCTGGGTTTGCTGCGCGCGCGCCCTGTGCATAACCACATTCAAACTTGCTGATCAGCGGAATGTCCATGCCGCCAACAAAGCTGACAACACCGGTTTCTGACGCCATGCCAGCCAGCAGGCCAACAAGGTATGAACCCTCGTGTTCACTAAACACAACCGAACGGACGTTTGGCGCATCTACAACCATGTCGATGATGACAAAGTCGGTGTCAGGGAATTCTGCTGCAACAATGCCCATTGCCGTTGCGTTTGAGAAACCAGCCACAACAACCGGGTTGTTGCCCTGTTGCGCGAAACGGCGAAGCGCTTGTTCACGCTGTGCGTCTGATTGCAGTTCGAATTCACGATATTCAATGCCGGTTTCTTCGCGGAAACGCTCAGCACCGTTGAAGGACGATTCATTAAACGATTTGTCGAATTTGCCGCCAAGGTCAAAGATCAGTGCCGGAGTGGCTTGTGCGACGGCAAAGGTCGATACGCTGACCAGTGCAGCAGCACCCAAAAGAGTTTTTACAAGTTTCATCAAGTTCTCCCATATCTACAAAAAATCCGGCGGTAGGTCAGCAAGCAGTATGCACGCACCAAACGTCGGAAATACGATGCGCTAGTAAAGCGGGTTGAAAGGGTAGGGGTCAATGCCTTTTTGGCTTTTTGGCCAAACTTACGTTCCGTTAACGTCTGTGGTGTCACATGGCAGACTAAAGCGCACGTTTTAGCACCAACGCACTGATTTTGTCACCGGATTTGCCTTGGTAATAGTCTTTGCGAAGACCGGCAGAGGCAAATCCACATTTTTCATATAGCGCACGGGCGGCAAGATTGTTTTCTGCGACTTCCAGAAAAGCTTCCTCAGCGCCACGTTTTTTTGCTGATTCTAAAAACATTGTCATCAGGGCAAACCCAGCACCTTTGTGGCGCGCGTCAGGTGAAACCGCAATTGTCAGCAGCTCAACCTCGGGGTCAGCGATACGACCAAGCGCGAAGCCTGACGGGGTGGTCACAATGAAATTGGCAGAATTGGCTAGCAAATCGTTGAATTCCTGCATTGTCCACGGGCGTGGGCTGGTGAAACACGCGGCATGAATGCTTGCCAGCTGCTCAGCGGTCATCAAGAATCACTGGCGGTTTGATTTTGGCAGGTGCCGCATCTGCCGGGCGCAGATACAGCGGGGCGGGGCGTGGAATCGGTTGGTTCTGCGCCAATCGGAGCGCCGCAAATCTAGCGATATTTTCAACATCAAACGGGATGGGTCCGACGGTTTTTTTCGTGCTGATCTTAGGTGCGGACAGCGCGATTGGCGGCGACCCAGCGCTAAAAACCTGTGTGCCAAACTGTTCACGCGGCAGCGCAATGCAGATGGTGATCTTGTCATTGTCAGGCGTGGCTACCATCGCGCCGGCTTCGAAATTTGACACACCAATGGCAGGAATATTCAGCGACATAGCCAATCCGCGCGCCGCTGAAACGGCGATGCGGGTCCCTGTGAAATTTCCCGGTCCGATACCGATGGCGATGGCGGTTAAATCAGACCATTTGACGGTTCCCATCACTTCCTCCAGCAACGGAAAAAGCCGCTCAACCTGTCCACGGCCGATTTCTTCAAACTGGCGGCTGATCACGTCGTTCCCGCGCAATAAAACGGCCGCGCAATGCGCAGCCGATGTATCAAATGCAAGTATAATTGGGAGGTTAGACACTAACAGGCCGCACCTCGGTCACTTCGGGAATGTAGTGACGCAACAGGTTTTCAATACCGCTTTTCAGGGTCATGGTTGATGACGGACAGCCCGCGCAGGCGCCCTGCATATGTAGATAAACCACGCCACGTTCAAAGCCGTGAAAGGTGATGTCGCCGCCATCTTGCGCCACAGCTGGGCGCACCCGCGTATCGAGCAATTCTTTGATTTGGTCGACGATTTCTTTGTCAGGTCCGTTATGTTCAGCGTGGCCAACAGTGCCGGTTTCATCAGCCATTACCGGATTGCCAGACTGGTAATGCTCCATGATAGCACCAAGAATCGATGGTTTGATATGGGCCCATTCAACTGCATCGGTTTTAGTGACGGTCACAAAATCCGGCCCGAAAAACACACCTGACACGCCCTCAACGGCAAAAACCTGCTGCGCAAGCGGTGAGGTCACAGCCGATTCCTGGTTCGGGAAATCAGCGGTGCCAGTTTGCATAACGCTTTGACCGGGAAGAAATTTCAACGTAGCGGGGTTCGGAGTGGATTCTGTCTGGATAAACATATTAGAGCCTTTCATATGCTACTTTTTATATGGCTGTCCCGACTGAAAAAGTCAAGGCTGGCACAGTCTCGAAAAGCCATATGTTGCGAATGTTTTCAGGATTGGATATCAAACGAAAATGATTATTAAAAAACCATTTTATTATATTCGTCATGGCGAAACCGACTGGAACCTCGCTGGGCGTTTTCAGGGTGAGCAAGATGTCGCGCTGAATGAAACCGGTATCCGTCAAGCACAGAACGCTATCGCGGGGCTGACCGGCCAGTCAGTCACCCATATTTATTGCAGCCCCATGTTGCGTGCGCACCGCACAGCCGAAATTATTAACGAAAAACTGAATCTGCCATTGCTAGACATTCCAGACCTGCGCGAATGCAAATTTGGCGTTCTTGAGGGGGTTCTAAGGGCAGGCCATAACCACATTGATGAATGGCGTGCGGGTGTGACACCTGAAAATGCGGAAAGCTATGCCGATTTTAGCGATCGGGTATTTGCAGCCATGAACCATGTATTATCTTTTGACGGGGTACCCCTGATTGTTGCCCATGGTGCCGTTTTTATGCCGATACATGATTATACCGGCCTCCAGTTCGAGGCAACGCTGCCAAATGCCCGCGCGATTTATGTTGAACCGTCAGCAATGGCCGACAGCGGATGGGATTACACCCAGCTTTAGCTAACGGCGATAATTGCCGCTTTGCTCATAGCGCCGGGAACCACGGTGATTGGCACCGACATGTCCCCGCCTGTTTTCCCGACAAGTTGCGTGACCAACGGCCCCGGCCCAGTACCTGAACAGGCGCCCAGCACCAACACGCCGACTTCTTTGTCTTCTGCGATTTGTTCCAGAACCGCAGTGGCTTTTTCGCCTTCGCGGATCACCAGTTCAGGCTCAACACCCTCTTTGTCGATCATCCATTTTGAGAAAACCTTGAAATGTTCCTCAATCCGTTCGCGTGCTTCGGCCCGCATCACGTCGCCAACACCGATCCAGTGCTGGAACTCTTCGGGTGTAATCACCCCCAAAATCTCCACACCACCGCCAGTTTTTTTTGCACGAATGGCCGCGAAACGCAGCGCGTTCAGGAATTCGGGGCTGTCATCCATGACCACAAGAAATTTACGCATATTGGAGGCTCCGAGTTTGTTCTGTTACAGCATAGTTGCCGAAATGCACGGCCAGCGCAACCGCTGCCTTTAGGGCTGCGTCGTCAAAATGGCGACGTGTATCGGGGCGTTGTAACGCCGCATCGGCAACCCGCGCATGGCCCAACCCGGCCCGACTCGCGACCCGGACATGCCCTCAACCACGTCAATGACATTGGTTAGCCCCGCTTTGTGCAACTCTCCGGTCATATAGCTGGAACGGTTGCCGCTTTGGCAGATCAGCGCCAACGGGATATCAGGGTTCTGGTCGCGAATATTCAGCAAGGTTTCGATGAAATCGGCGCTGCGCATTGCGGCGGTTAGGGCCACATCTGGCAATCCGGTTTCAGCCCACTCATCAGGTTCGCGGATATCAATCAACACAATTTCACCCGCCAGCGCCATGGCGCGGGCCGAGTCAGGGGTGATTTGGCGCACCTGTGCGGTAACGGCACCAGCCATCAATAACAGGGCTAAAACTTGAAATGTTGTGAATAGTTTGCGCATCGCGGTCTCCTGTCGCATTCATTAAAGTGAATGTAATGCAACAGGAGGGAAATTGCGACTGCGTCAGAATGTCTGCGTCTATTGCCGCCCGCGCACAAACCCGACGATATCATAGACGTCATTAAGAATTGGTTGCGCGATGGCGTTGGCACGATCAGCGCCGTCAGCCAAAATCCGGTCAATTTCAGAAGTGTCCTGCATCAAACGAGACATTTCGGTTGAAATTGGCTCCAGTTTGGAAACCGCCAGATCGGCCAAGGCTGGTTTGAACCGGCCCCACTGTGCACCCGCATATTCTGCAATAACCGCATCGGGCGTGGTTTCTGACAGTGCCGCGTATATCTCAACCAGATTACGGGCCTCGGGGCGATCTTTCAGACCCTCCAACGAATCTGGCAGGGGTTCTGGGTCGGTTTTGGCCTTTTTGAATTTCTTCACGATCAGCTCAGCCGAGTCCGTCAGGTTCACCCGTTCCATGTCAGAGGCGCCGGATTTTGACATCTTTTTAGTACCGTCACGCAGGTTCATCACCCGCGTGGCCGGACCATCAATCATCGGTTCGGTGATTGGAAAAAAGTCAGGCACCTTAAAGTCATTATTGAATTTAGCGGCGATATCGCGCGTCAGTTCAACATGCTGCTTTTGGTCTTCGCCAACCGGAACATGCGTGGCCTTATAAATCAGAATATCAGCGGCCATCAGCGCCGGATAGGCATACAGCCCCAGCGAAACCGCCTCGGCATTTTTACCGGATTTTTCCTTGAACTGGGTCATGCGGTTCATCCAGCCCATGCGGGCGACGCAGTTGAATATCCAACCCAGTTCCGCATGTGCGGGCACTTGGCTTTGGTTAAACACAATAGATTTGGCCGGATCAAGACCGCTGGCGATATACGCCGCCACCAGTTCGCGCGTGGCGAATTTTAGCGTGGCAGGGTCTTGCCATACTGTGATGGCGTGCATGTCAACGACACAATAAATTGTTTCAAAATCGTCGTTCTGCATATCGACAAAGCGCTTGATAGCACCCAGATAATTCCCGAGCGTCAGGCCACCACTTGGCTTGATACCCGAAAAGACGCGACGCGTGTGGACCGCTTCGGCCATGGTTTTGATCCCTTTCATTGGGGGTAAGATTGTGGTCTTATCGCGCGGCCCGAACAGGGCGTCAACAATTGATAGGGACCGCATAAGTGCAACAAGCCATGTTTCAGCCTTTGCCAAAGGCGCTTAAGTATCTGGTTCTGACACTGGTCATTATCGAACTGGCCGCAACTGCCAGCGAGATGGGGCTTTCACCCGCCAGTGATATGCGGCGCGATCTGATTATCTATGGCGGCTTGTGGCCGCAGTTTTTCTGGGGTACTTGGGAGCCCCTTTTCACAGGACAGCCGATATTAATGCTGATTACCCACGCGTTTGTGCATAGCGGGCTTATCCATATGGCGATGAATACCGTTATTCTGCTTGCGATCGGCAAACGGTTAACCATGGTGATCGGGTCTAATTGGGTGCTGGCATTATTCTTCATTTCAGCCATCGCGGGTGGTCTGCTGTATGTGCTTCTTAACGCTGATGGCGCCCCTGCGGTGGGCGCTTCGGGCGCGGCGTTTGGGTTCTTTGGGTTTTTGAAATATCTGGAATACCGGATGTTGCGGCGGCAAGGATTGCCGCTGACGCCTATTTTCCAATTCATCGGCGCGATGGTGGCAATGAATGTTGTAATGTGGTGGGGTTTTGACGGTATGCTAGCATGGGAAGCCCACTTGGGTGGTTTCATCGCGGGTTGGTTGCTTGGCACAATTTTTATCCGTTCCCGTGGACAATCAACCGGTTTTCAATCTAAACACAGGCAAAACTGATCCGAGAAATCATGACCGAACAATCCCCCTATAGCATCCCGCCATTTAATCCGCTTAACCCGGTAGTGATCATCCTGACCTTGATGATTGTTGGCACCGAAGCGACGTTGCAGCTTGCTGATCGTGGCATTATCGGCGGCATTAACAGTGTAAGCTGGCGCAATTATTTGCTGATCAATTTTGCCTTTCACGACGCGGTTTTTGAACACATCTTGCAGAACCGCCAGCTTGAACCCGCCGTGATTTGGCCGTTCTTTACCTATCCGTTTATTCACCTGAGCATTGGCCATGTAGCCATCGGAGTGACCCTTTTTCTGGCGATGGGCAAGACAATTTCCGAGAAATTCTCGGGGTTGGCCGTGCTGATCCTTTTCATCGTGTGCTCGCTGGTTGGGGCGATTGTTTTTGGGCTTGTCACCGAACCCGGCTTTCCGCTGGTCGGGGCTTATCCGGCGGTTTACGGATTTATCGCGGCCTATACCTGGATAGAATATGCGCGGCTGAAAAAAGCAGGCGAGAGCGTCATCCCGGCCTTTCGGCTTATCGTTATGCTGCTGATTTTCCGTACAGTTTTTGCCCTTTTTATGGGCGCGCGCGGCAGTTGGCCGGCTGACTTTTCGGGGCTGATTACCGGTTTTCTTTTGTCGTTCATTCTGGCGCCCGATGGGCGCGACCGCATTCGCGGCTGGCTCGCTTTGGCCAGAAGACGTTAACGGCGCAGCAATTTACGTAAATCGCCTGCCCGCATGGCACCGCTGGCCAGAATTACCCCCGCGTAAACGACAACGCCGCTTATGACCAATCCGGCCAGTGCAACATATCTGACAGTTGGCGTTTCCAGATAGGTGTTTAGACCTACGGCCGCAAAATACAGCGTTGCAGCCATAACTGCGCTGGCGATCAGAATTTTAGGGATGATCCGTTTCAGGCGTGCATCAAGGGTTGGCGCACCGTCAAGTTTTCGGCTGCCCAGCACCAGTTGGGCCAGCATGATCCAGGCTGCAACACTGGTGCCAATCGCGGCGGCCAGAAACCCGAACCAAGGCGAAAGGCCAATGGCGATAACCACATTTATCACCATTGAAATCAGGGCGTAATGAAACGGACGACGGGTATCTTCGCGGGCGAAAAATAGTGGCGCCACAACTTTTGCCAACACAAAAGCAGGCAGTCCAGCGCCATAGATCGCCACGGCCAATGCGGTGGCGATGGCGTCCTCAGTGGTGAAGGCCCCACGGCCAAAAAGCACCGATACCAGCGGTAAGGGGATGACGATCAGCGCCGCGGCGGCAGGCACGGTTAGCATCATTGAAAACTCGGCGGCGCGGTTGAGGCTGTGCGCGCCACCAGCGGCATCGCCGGCGCGCAGCTTGCGTGACAGATCAGGCAACAGCACCACGCCGATAGCAATGCCAACCACCCCCAGTGGCAGTTGATATAACCGATCCGCATAAGACAGCCACGCGACCGCGCCGTCAAAGTATGACGCAACCTGACGGCCCACCAACAGGTTAATCTGCACCACGCCGCCCGCCAAAGCGGCAGGGGCGGCGATGATCGCCAGCCGTTTCATTTCGGGCGACAGACGCGGGCGGCGTGGGATGATATGAATGCCCGCTGATTTGGCCGCAAACCAGACGATCCCCATTTGAACAACGCCCGCAAAAGGCATCGCCCAGATGATTGACTTGGCAATATCAAAACCCCAGATTTGGGCGAAAACCATCGCAGATATCAAAATGATATTCAGAAATACCGGCGCAGCAGCGGCCACGGCAAACCGCCCCATGGCGTTCAAAACACCGCTAAGCAAAGCCGCCAGTGAAATAAACAAGATATACGGAAACACGATCCGGCCAAAATCAACGGTCATGTCAAACCGTTCGTCACCGGCAAACCCGCTGGCCATCGCCCACACCAAAAATGGCATGAAAACCTGCGCAATCAATGTCAGGGCAAGGACAATCGTGGCAAGACCCGAGAATGCCTCACGGGCGAAATCTTCGGCGCCTTCACCGGATTCGATCTTTTTGGAAAACATCGGCACGAATGCGGTGCTGAACGCGCCCTCGGCAAAGAACCGGCGGAACATATTGGGCAACGCGAACGCCACCAGCAACGCTTGTGCTGATGGGCCTGACCCAAGCGCCGAGGCAATCATCACATCGCGCACAAAGCCCAAAACTTTGCTTAGCAACGTCCAGACGCCAACGGTAAGAAACCCCGATACGAGGCGAATTTGCCGGGTCATTTTTCGCTGGCTTGGGCAATGGCAGCGCGCAACTTGGCCTCAATCGCATCGCGTTTGGATTTGCTGTGCAGCTTTAGGCCAAACAGATCTTTGACATAAAATGTATCGACGGCTTGTTCACCATAAGTGGCAATAATCGCCGAGACAATCGAGATACCATTCGCGGTTAATGTGCGCGCCACATCGTGCAGCAAGCCCAGCCTGTCGCGGGTGTCGACCTCAATAATCGTATAGATTTCCGAGCCCTCATTATCAAAGGTAATGGTGGTCGGCACCACAAAATCTTGCTCTCGTGTTTTGATTTTTCCTTTGGTTTTCAGTGCATCGCGGGTGATAATCTCACCCTGCAACGTGCGTTTGATCATCTTGTTAAGCCGCGCCAAACGTGAGGTCTCAAATGGTTTGCCCTCAATATCCTGTATCCAAAACACGCCAGTCGCATAGCCGTCTTTGCTGGTATAGGTCCGCGCATCGACCACATTGGCACCAACCAGCGCTAGCGCGCCCGCAAGACGCGAGAAAATACCGGGGTGGTCGTGCATCACAAAGCAAGCGCGCGTCGCATCGCGATCAGGGTCAGGTTTGATTTTTGAAACGATCTCGCTGTCAGCGCCCTTGCGGCCCAGACGCGCGAATATCCGGTGGGTTTCCGCATCGAGACCTAGCCAATAGGGGGGGTAATGTCGGTCACATTCAGCGGTGATGGCGCCTTTCTTCCAGTCTTTCAACGATTTCCGCAGCGCTGCTTTTGCGGCATTCTCCCGTTCCGGCTGGCTTTGCGATTGCGCGCCTTCGGTCAGGGTATCGACTGTCAGGGCATAAAGCTGGCGCAATAACATGGCTTTCCAGTTGTTCCACACGCCCGGCCCAACCCCGCGAATATCGCAGACGGTTAACACCAATAGCAGCTTTAGCCGCGTGGTGCTTTTGACCGTACGGGCAAAATCGCGCACGGTGCGGGGGTCGGAAATATCACGTTTCTGGGCGACATCAGACATCACCAGATGATGTCGTACCAACCATTCGACCATCTCGCATTCTTCGGGTTTTAGACCCAAACGTGGGCAAAGATCGCGGGCGATCTCGGCGCCGATGATTTCGTGCGCTTCGGGCAGGCCTTTACCAATGTCGTGCAGCAGCAACGCTACATAAAGCACCTTGCGATTGATACCACCCTTCAAAATATCCGAGGCAACTGGCAGGTCTTCAACCAGCCCTTGCTTTTCAATTTTGAACAGGTTCGAAATGCACTGAATCGTGTGTTCATCCACGGTATAGGAATGATACATGTTGAACTGCATCATCGCCACGATGCGGCCAAATTCAGGGATGAATTCGCCCAGCACCCCCAGTTCATTCATGCGACGCAGGGCGCGTTCGGGGTTGTTATGCGACAGCAGCAAATCAAGAAAAATTCGGTTGGCTTCGGGGTTATTACGAAAATCGTCGTCAACCAAATGCAGGTTTCGCGCCATCAAACGCATGGCGTCTGGATGAATCAGAATTTTTGAACGCAAGCCTTCTTCAAACAGCCGCATAAAATTGATGGGGTCGCTGAGGAACGTTTTCGGATTATCGACGTTCAGCCGCCCGTGTTGCAGGGTATACCCGCGCGGAACCGCATCACGTGATCGGTTGAAAACGCTCATGATCCGTTGACCTATGCTGGGGCGTGTCTTGACGTGGCGGGCCTCAAGGTCGGTCAGGAAAATGCGGGTTAGCTCACCAACATGTTTTGCATGGGTGAAATATTTCTGCATGAATTGCTCAACCGCCTGAAACCCCTTGCGGTTCTCAAATCCAAGGATTTTGGCCAGTTCGACCTGATGGTTAAACGTCAATTGTTCGGTGGCGCGGTTGCTCGTCAGGTGCAAGTGGGTGCGCACTGTCCACAGAAATGTTTCGGCGTCGACAAACACGTCGCATTCGTCTTGGGTCAGCACGCCAGCCTTGACCAAGTCGTTGGGGCTGCTGGCGTGGTTGATGTATTTTGCTATCCAGAACAGGGTTTGCAGGTCGCGCAATCCGCCTTTGCCTTCTTTAACATTTGGTTCAACCACATAGCGTGCATCGCCGTTTTTGGCGTGACGTAAATCGCGTTCTTCTAGCTTTGCCTCAATGAATTCAGCGGCAGTATTGCGGAACAGATTTTGCCAAAGATCTTTGTCCAGTTCTTCCGCCAAGAGTTCATCGCCCCACAAAAAACGGTTTTCCAGCAACGCGGTGCGGATGGTGTAATCTTCGCGCCCCAAACGGATGCAATCGTCAATGGTGCGGGTGGCGTGACCGACTTTCAGGCGTAAATCCCACAAGGTATAAAGGGTGCTTTCAATCACACTTTCGCCCCACGCCGTCTGTTTATAGGGTGTTAGAAACAGCAGGTCGATGTCGGAAAACGGCGCCATTTCAGCACGGCCATAGCCGCCGACGGCGACCAGTGCCAGACGTTCAGCGTCGGTCGGGTTGGAAATCGGGTGCAGTTTTTGCACCGTGTAATCCATCACTGTGGTGACAATCTGGTCGGCCAGCCACGCGTAAACGCGGGTGGCCGCGCGGGCCTGATACGGGTCTTTATCCAAGGCATTGGCGATTTGTTGACGACCATCCGTCATTGCATCACCCAGAATTTGAACCATGCGGGCGCGGATGTCCGATGGTTCTTTGATGTCAGCAAGGCTTGTGTCCAAGGCGCTGCGGACTACGTCGCGATCAAAAATAACGGTGGGCGAGCCAATCAGCCCGCCCATGTCTAAGTCGTTTTCAGGATAGTCAAAAATGGTTAGGTCCCCGATCCGCCAAAGCTGCGTGGTGCAGATGAAATCATTGTTGCGATGCCGTTATCAACTTGCATAATTGCCAGCGCGCGTTGGTTGGTGCCGTTGCTGCGCAGCCGGAAAATGCCTGTTACGCCAGCAAACCCCGCCGGATCAGTCAGGCGCTGGATGGAAAACGCATTGGTGTCGCCGGCGGCTTTGGCGGCGTTGATCATCGCGCCAACAGCAGCAACGCCGTCATAGGCTAGGCCCGACAGGCTATGCGCCTCGGTTCCGTACGCCAGTTGATATCGGGTCTGATATTGCAACATTAAAGTGGGGTCAGGCGTGGTAAACCAACCGCCCTGCAAGCTGGGAGTTTTCAGAACTTCGTCTGAGGTATCCCAGCGCGTCAGGCCCAAGAACTGGGCGTCACGATTGGTGCGAAACCGTTCTGACGCCAATGCGGCGGTCATAAAACCTAACCCCTGCAACGGAGAATCAGTAAAGAACACCGAATTTGCGCCGCTACTGCGTAAACCTGCCGCGATGTCTTTAGTTTGTGCGCTCATTTCATCTAACGATAATGAATAGGACAAGGTGTTCACAAGGTTGCCACCATTACGCGCCACCGCGGCAGCCACGGCGTCGCGCCCTGCTTCGCCCTCAATGCCGTTCTGATGCACAATCGCAATATTGCCAAAACCGGCGCCCACGGTGTGTGAGATGAGCCGGTCAGAAACTGATTCAAATGTGGTGCCCAGAATGAAAATATTTCCACCCGCAATGGCTGGATTATTCGAGAAGCTTAGTACGTTGATGCCCGCAGGCCGCGCCACAGCGGCAACAGCGGTGGCCGACGTGCTGAACAACGGCCCGACAATGATCTGCGCGCCTTCTTCAATTGCCCGTTCAGCCGAGGCCGCAGCGACGGTCGCGTCGCCAGCGGTTTCATAAACCCGCAGGTCAATGCTTGCGCCACGAACGTCGGCGGCCGCCATTTTCGCGGCATTCACAAGATTTTGCGCAAGTTGTTCGGTGATCGAGTTTCCCGACCCGAGTGGCACCATCAGGGCCACAACAACCGGTGCATTCGGGTCAACGGCCGATGTGCCGCTGCCGACGACAACATCATCGCAAGCACTTAGGCCAAGCCCGATGGCCGCAATTGCTAATGGGCGCATAAATATAGAAGGGATAAAACGCATGAAGGACATGTTTCCTCGCAAAAATAAATTCAGTGAGACTGATAGACTCGAATGAACGGGCAGAGTAAAGCTTGCAATCAAACAAGTAAAGTTAGGCAGTTATTTTCATGGCCAATATGTCACCAAAACTACAGGCTGGGCTATATCTTGTCGCGACCCCTATTGGCACGGCATCGGATATCACCATTCGGGCGCTGGATATTCTGGAAAAAGCCGATGTGCTGGCCGCTGAGGACACTCGACAAGCCCGCAAATTGATGGATATCCACGGCATAAAACTGAACGGTCGGCCGTTGCTGGCCTATCACGATCATAACGGCGCCGGCGTGCGGCCCCGATTGCTGGACGCGGTGCGCGAAGGCAAATCGGTTGGCTATGTTTCAGACGCAGGCACGCCGTTGATCGCCGATCCCGGATATGCGCTGGCGCGTGACATGATCGCGGCTGGCTTGCCGGTAACCGCCGCGCCGGGGCCGTCAGCGGTTTTGACTGCACTTTCCGTGGCTGGCCTGCCCACTGACCGATTTTTGTTCGCCGGGTTTTCTCCGACGAAATCAGGCGCGCGGCTGGCTTTTTTGTCTGAATTCAAAGTGGTGCCCGCCACGCTAGTTTTTTATGAAAACCCCAAACGGTTGGCCGCTTGTTTTGCAGCAATGGTCAAGGTTTTTGGCCCCGATCGCCCGGCCGCGATGTGCCGCGAATTAACCAAAAAGTTTGAGGAAGTTCGGCGCGGATCGCTTGTTGAACTGGCCGACTATTATGCTGACGTGCCCGCCCCCAAAGGCGAGGCGGTGATCGTGCTTGGACCACCCGCCAAGTCGACCGTTTCAGATGAGGACATCGACGCGGCCTTGCGCGGTGCGCTGAACGATGGGTCGGTCAAAGATGCCGCCGCTGAAGTGGCCGAAATGTTCAACCTTTCGCGCAAACCGCTGTATAAACGTGCGGTGGAATTATCGCGTGAGTAGGGGCAGCACCGCGTATCACAACGGTGTTGCCGCCGAAGATATCGCCCTGCGATTATACGAGGCGCGGGGCGGCGTTGAACTTGCACGCCGCTGGAAAACCCGTGAGGGCGAGATTGATCTGATCGTCCGGCTGGCCGATGTGATCATTTTTGTCGAGGTCAAAGCCCGCAAAACTTTGGCCACTGCTGCCGGGGCAATTACCGAAAAACAGCAACTTAGGTTGATGAATTGCGCCAACCAGTATTTGGCCAAATACGCCGATCTGAACACCGATTGCCGGTTTGATCTGGTGATGGTTGATCGCCAGGGCGTTGCTGAAATTCTGGAAAATATCCTAGCAGGTTGAGTTTCGAGATGCGTTTCGATGACACGCCGCGCCATCGTGCGACGGGTGTTGCCCTCCGAGAATCGGCGTTTTGCCCGCCCTACGGCTGGAAATTGCCCTTGTTAACGGTTTTTAGGTTGAATCCCGACACCGATCCGCCCAATTGTGAGGGGAAACAATGCCGGAGCACGCAAGATGACCCTTAAAGTCGCCATTCAAATGGACCCGATCGAAAATATTGACATCAATGGTGATACCAGTTTTCGCATCGCCGAAGAAGCACAGGCGCGGGGCTATGAGCTGTTTTATTACACTCCCGACCGGCTGGCTTTTGAGGAAGGCGTCGTCACTGCCAACGGGTGGCCGTTGACGGTTCGGCGCGAGGTTGGCAATCATTTTACCCTTGGTGAGATGCAAAAGATAAACTTGGCGGATTGGGATGTGGTTTGGCTGCGCCAAGACCCGCCATTTGATATGGGATATATCACAACAACCCACATTCTCGACCGCATTCATCCCGATACCTTGGTGGTTAATGACCCGTTTTGGGTGCGGAACTTCCCCGAAAAATTGCTGGTGCTGAATTTCCCCGACCTGACCCCGCCAACCACGATTGCGCGCGACCTTGAAACCCTGCGGGCATTCAAGGAAAAACACGGTGATATCATTCTAAAACCGCTATACGGCAATGGCGGGGCTGGGGTGTTCAAGCTGGGACGCGACGATAAAAACCTCAGCTCGCTGCATGAATTATTTTGCGGCATTAACAATGAGCCATTGATTGCGCAAAAGTTTCTGCCAGCCGTTTCGGCGGGTGATAAACGGGTTATTCTGGTTGACGGCGAGCCAGTTGGCGCCATCAACCGCGTGCCTGCCAAGGGTGAGGTTCGCTCCAACATGCATGTCGGTGGACGCCCCGAACCAGTGGAACTGACCGACCGTGACCGTGAGATTTGTGCCAGAATTGGCCCGTTGCTTAAGGAAAAGGGCCAAATTTTTGTCGGAATCGATGTGATTGGCGATTATCTGACAGAAATCAACCTGACCTCGCCAACCGGTATTCAAGAACTGGAACGTTTTGACGGCACTAACACTGCCGCGCTGATTTGGGACGCGATTGAACGGCGTCTTGCATAATGTCCGCACGGCTTAGAATTCTCAATTTTGTGTTAAAATGGACTACGCGGCCGATTTTATCGCGACTGAGTTCGGGCAATCCAGCGCGGTTGCGCCCAATGCTGGACCGGCCAATGGGATGGATGTTTCGCGTTGGGCGCGGTACTGAAATTACCGAAGACACCATGCCTGACGACGGCGTTTCGGTACTGAAAATCACAAACGGGGCAAGTCAAAACGGCGTCCTGCTGTACCTGCATGGCGGCGCTTATGTATTTGGCTCTGCCCAAACGCACAAACGGATCGTTGCTCATATGGTGCGACTGGCGGGGATGACAGGCATTTCGGTAAATTACCGGCTTGCACCCGAGCACAAGTTTCCCGCGGCGCTTGACGATGCAATTTCGGTTTATCAAGAAATCTTGACCCGAGGCACGAGCGCGGACAAAATCATCATCGCCGGAGATTCAGCCGGAGGCGGGTTGGCGCTGGCTTTGCTAGGGCGAATTCTGGCTGAGGGTTTGCCCAAACCGGCGGGTCTTTTTGCTTTCAGCCCTTGGACCGATCTGACTTTGTCCGGCGAATCGATGGAGACCAATGACCGCTCAGAATATTTGCTCCCCCCCAAGCGCATCCGAGAGGCGCGCGACTTTTATTGCCCTGAAGGACAAGAAAACCCGCAAGCCTCACCGTTGTTTGCCGATTTTAGAAACGCCCCGCCAGTGCTGCTATTTGTTGGCAGTACCGAAGTTTTGCGCGACGATTCGATCAGGATTGCCGAACAGATGAAACAAAGCGGCGTTGATGTTCAGCTGAACATTTACGAAAACACCCCGCATGTTTGGCCAATTTTCCACGGGAAACTGCTGGAGGCAGATCAGGCGATGTCGGAGGTTGCGATCTTCATCAGGTCGATTCTGAAACCGGTCGCAACATAACTGATTCAAGCGTTTCAATAAGTTTAAAACCCAGTCCGCGGTAAATTCGTTCAGCGGGCTCGCCCCGATCCGCGATAATTATCAGCGTATTTCCAGGGCGCTTTTGACGCGTCTCAGTCGAAACATAATGCACCATTGCGGCACAAATACCTTGGCGTCGATGTGCCGGATCAGTGCCGACATTTTGAAAGCGAGAAACGCCGTTGTCGTGAAAAATTCCCATATCAGCAACCAGAACCTGGTCTCGAAATGCGCCGTACCAATAGCCTAGGCCCTCGTTCTGCATATTGCGATAGGTTGCCATTCGGACAGTTTTGAAGCTGCGATACCCTTGTTCCTCATAAGATGAATCCCGACACCGAACCTGATTCTCTAATGCCATTTTCCAGTCACTATCGCTGGCAAGTGGACGAAAAACTACGTCGTCTGGGCACCCTTTTGGGGCAACCGTTTGGTGGGTCGCCAGCACCGTTCCCACATCAAATTTGTAGCCACGGCGTTCAAATTCAGCGATCACCGCTGAGTTGGCAGATCGAAACGGCTCCCACATGAAAACTTTGTGTCTTATGCGTGGGTCATCGTTGAATATCCGGTCAAAAAGCGTGCTCCACCTGTTTACGTCATCCAAGTTTGGAGGGTCGGGGAACACCAGGAAATTGCCATAATAAAAATCGGGATTCGTCGGTATGCGTGCTTCGATAAATTCACCGTGATCTCGAATTTTGCCATTATACTCATGGAAAATAAAATCGGATAAAATGCCTTTTGATGTGATTTTCATTGCGTACTCCTGTCAATATTTTGACAGATTGGCTATCACCCTGCAAGGCGATAGCTGAGCGCCTCAGCCAGATGCGGTTTTTCAACAGTATCTGAATGATCGAGGTCGGCAATCGTGCGGGCAACCCGTTGAACACGGTAATATGCCCGCGCCGAAAGCCGGAATTTTTCTGACGCGACTGTTAGTAATTCTTTTGATTCAACCGATAATTTACCAACCTCCTCCAGTAAGTCACCCTCAGCGGATGCGTTCGTTGTAACACCTTCAACGCCCTGATAGCGTTGAGTTTGTTTATCTCGCGCCGCAGCAACCCGTTCAGCAACAACGCTTGAATCTTCGCCGCGCGGGCTGTCTGACAGGTCGCGAATTGTCACGGGGGGCACGTCAATTCTAATGTCGAACCTATCCATCATCGGGCCTGAAATGCGCCCTAGATAGTCTTCGCCACAAAGGGGTGCCCGCCCGCAGGCGCGTTCGGGATCAGACAGATATCCGCATTTGCAAGGGTTTGCGGCGGCGATCAGCATAAAGCGGCAGGGGTATCGCACATGGGCATTTGCCCGTGCCACCACCACGTCGCCGGTTTCAAGCGGCTGGCGCAGGGTTTCCAGAACCGTGCGCGAAAATTCCGGAAATTCATCCAGAAACAGCGCGCCATTA
>JAESRG010000041.1 GCA_016764785.1 Paracoccaceae bacterium | reverse complement strand
TTCCATAACGTTTTTCCTTCGGAGATTTAGGTGGCCCCGCTGAAAAACGGGGCCAGTATTTATTATCCCAGCGCGTCGTTCAGCGCAGGTACAGCGTCGAACAAGTCTGCCACCAAGCCATAATCAGCCACCTGAAAGATCGGAGCTTCTTCGTCTTTGTTAATCGCAACAATGACTTTTGAGTCCTTCATGCCGGCCAAATGCTGAATCGCACCTGAGATACCAATCGCAATGTAAAGATCAGGCGCAACCACTTTTCCGGTCTGCCCGACTTGCCAATCGTTTGGTGCATAACCTGAATCGACGGCCGCACGTGACGCGCCAACTGCTGCGCCCAGTTTATCAGCCAATTGTTCGATTATTGCAAAGTTTTCCTTGGATCCAACGCCACGACCACCAGAAACTACAATTTTTGCACTGGTCAATTCGGGGCGATCCGAGGTTTGAACCCTATCTTCGACCCATTCAGACAAGCCCGGATTGGCCACAGCATTGATTGTTTCAACCGAAGCTGAACCTGTTTCAGGTGCTGCCTCAAAACCGGTTGTACGGATAGACATAACCTTTTTCGCATCCGAAGACTGTACAGTTTGAATGGCGTTACCCGCATAGATCGGACGTTCAAAGGTGTCAGCAGACACAATGGTGGTCACTTCCGAAATCACCATCACATCCAACAAGGCAGCAACGCGCGGCAAGATATTTTTGCCGTCTGTCGTTGCGGGCGCGACGATATAGTCATAGTCGCCGGCAAGCGAGACGATCAAATCGGCGATTGGTTCGGCCAAACCGTTGCCATAGGCCGCATCGTCAGCGCAAAGCACTTTGGCTACGCCTTCGATTTTTGCCGCGGCTTCGGCAGCACCGGCGCATCCGGATGACGCACATAAAACGGTGACATCGCCCAGCGATGCAACGGCAGTAACCGTTTTGGCAGTTTGATCTAGGGAAAGTTCAGCGCCGTTAACTTCGGCTAATACAAGAACAGCCATTATAGCACCCCCGCTTCGTCTTTGAGTTTCTGAATAAGTTCGGCAACATCTGCGACGATAATACCGGCCTTACGTTCACTTGGTTCAGTGGTTTTGATGATGGTCAGGCGCGGGGTGATATCAACACCCAAATCAGCTGGCGTTTTCTCGTCGAGTTGCTTGCGCTTGGCTTTCATGATGTTGGGCAGGCTGGCGTAACGTGGTTCGTTCAACCGTAGATCAACGGTCACAATCGCGGGCATTTTTGCCTTGATCGTTTGCAGACCTCCGTCAACTTCGCGTGTTACCGTGGCAAAATTATCGTCAATTGAAAGCTCAGATGCAAAGGTCGCTTGCGACCAGCCCAGCAGTGCTGACAGCATCTGGCCCGTGGCGTTCATGTCGTTGTCGATGGCTTGTTTGCCCAGCAAAATAAGGCCCGGCTGTTCTTCGTCTGCGACGGCTTTCAACAGCTTGGCAACGGCCAGCGGTTCAATATCTGTGTGCACATCGTCAGCGGCGATAATCAGAATGGCGCGATCGGCACCCATCGCCAGCGCGGTGCGCAGGGTTTCCTGATTTTGTTTAACACCAATTGAAACGGCGATAATCTCGGTCACGGTGCCAGCCTCTTTCAGGCGAATGGCTTCCTCAACCGCGATTTCATCGAAAGGGTTCATCGACATTTTGACATTAGCGAGGTCAACCCCGCCACCGTCTGCTTTCACGCGAACTTTGACGTTATAGTCAATCACACGTTTGACAGGCACAAGCACCTTCATTGCGCATTTCTCCGTTTTTTGGGCCCGAGGATCGGGGTTGCGGGGCGCAGTGAACCAGCAATATTGCTGCACTGCAAGATATTCTTTACGTTAGGCGCTTAACGATTTGCGCCAGGCACCCATAATACGTCATTTCGGCCGTTATCATTGGCGCAACGCGCCGCAACAAAGAACCAATCCGACAGACGATTCAGGTATTTTACGGCGGCTTCGGTGACATCGCCCTCAAGGCTCAACTCAACCGCTAACCTTTCGGCGCGGCGCGAAACCGTACGACAGACATGCAAATGGGCGGCCAACGCGCTGCCTCCGGGCAGGATGAAGCTTTTCAACGGCGCAATGTCGCGATTCATCGCGTCTATTTCAGCTTCCAGCCGGTCAACTTGGGTCGCGACCATCCGCAAGGGGGGGTAATCAGCCTTTGTGTCCAACGCGATGTCAGGGCGGCAAAGATCAGCGCCCAGATCAAACAGATCATTTTGAATACGGGTCAGCATTTCAGCCATAGCGCCAGTGGCGTGCAGACGCGCCACACCCACTGTGGCATTGGTTTCATCAACGGTGCCATAGGCCGAAACCCGCAGGTCGTGTTTTGGTACACGGGTGCCATTGCCAAGCGCAGTCTCACCCTTATCACCCGTGCGGGTATAGATTTTGTTCAGCGTAACCATTTAGCTTTTCGCCCGGAAATATAGGTAAATCAGAAAAAATACGATGGCCAGCCCTTGTAGGCCAATCCGCCAACGCATCAGTTTATTTGAGTTGCGTTTGTGAAACTCGCCCCCGCGGGCAAAGGTAACCAGACCCAGCACCAGCACGGCAACAGTTGCCAGTGCGGCCAGAATAACAAGGATGAATAACGGATCGGTCAGCATTTTAGGCTCCTGTTTCTAAGCGCCGGTAAACATTCGGTCTAACATTCGTTTAGACAGAATCCGGCGGGCAGCTTCTGCAATATAGGTTGGCGTAGTGACTTTGTAACGTGGTTTCGGGCTGCGGCTTTCCAGCGCATGGATCAGCTTTTTGGTGACGGCATCTGGCATCAGTTCAAACTTATCAAGCGAGGTTTTGGGCTCATACAGACGTGGCCGCAGTTTTTCGACATATACTTGCCGTTGGCTGGACCCTTCCCAGTCGATCCACTTTTCAAAATGCGGGATCGCATTTTCACGGATTTTGGTGGCAATCGGACCGGGTTGTATTGAAATAAACCGCACGCCGGATTTGGCGTTTTCATAGCGCAGCGCGTCGGTCATTGCCTCCATCGCGAACTTCGTGGCGCAATACGCCCCGCGCATCGGCAGGGCGACGATCCCCAGTACTGAGCTGCAATTAACGATCCGCCCATTGCCCGCTGTTTTCATGGTGGGCAACACCTGATTAATCAGGTCGAACTGGCCAAATAGATTGACCTCAAAAATGGCGCGTAAAGCATCCCGAGGCAGATCCTCGGTTGCCGCAGGGATGGCGTAAGCGCCGTTATTGAACAGAGCATCCAGCGCGCCGTTGGTGGCGGTAAATACCTGTGCGACGGCGGCTTTGATGCTGGTCTCGTCTGCGTAATCAAGCACAAGGCTTTCCAGCCCCTCGGATTTCAGGCGATTAACATCCTTGGCTTGTCGGCAGCTTGCAAACACGCGCCAACCGCGTTTATGCAATGTATGGGCCGCATCATAGCCAATGCCGGATGAACAACCAGTGATCAGAATAGATTTTTGTGCCATGTGAGCGCCTTTAGTGGATGCCAAGCACATAGGCAATTTTGGAAGGTTTGGAAAGAGCGTGAGGTCATTTGGGGCCAGCGACCAGCCGATCAATACGTGTTCACGACAACATTTATGTTTTGTGGCTGGACCGTATGATAACCGCGATATACACCACATCTATGGCTAAGAAGACGAAAATCTCCGAGATACCCGATGGTGGGCATATTGTATCCGAACCGCTGCGCCGCGCGCTTGGCGACCGGTATCTGACATATGCGCTGTCGACGATCATGAACAGAGCGCTGCCGGATGCGCGCGATGGGCTAAAACCTGTGCATCGGCGTATTCTGTTTGCGATGCGCGAACTTAAGTTAGACCCAAAGGGGCGTTTTCGGAAATCGTCTAAAATTACCGGCGATGTGATGGGCAACTATCATCCGCACGGGGACGCCGCGATTTATGACGCGATGGCGCGTCTGGCGCAGGACTTTTCGGTGCGTTATCCGCTGGTTGACGGCCAGGGAAACTTTGGCAATATCGACGGCGATAACCCCGCGGCCGCGCGGTACACCGAGGCGCGGATGACCGCTGCCGCTGTGGCGTTAATGGATGGCCTGTCTGAGGACGCAGTGGAGTTTCGCGACAATTACGACGGCACGCTGACTGAACCTATCGTGCTGCCCGCTGCCTTTCCAAACCTTTTGGCCAACGGGTCAAGTGGTATTGCCGTGGGCATGGCCACCAACATTCCGCCGCATAATATTAATGAGCTGATCGACGCGGCGATCCATCTGATCAAATTCCCGAATGCGGGCGTGGAAAAACTGGTCGGCCTCGTGCCGGGCCCCGATTTTCCGACGGGCGGGATTCTGGTTGAACCACGTGAGAACATCCTGAAAGCCTATGCAACCGGGCGCGGGTCGTTTCGCCTGCGCGCGAAATGGGAAGTTGAGGAACTGGACCGTGGCATGTGGCAAATCATCGTTACGGAAATTCCGTATCAGGTGCAGAAATCCAAGCTGATCGAAAAAATAGCCGACATCATTATCGCCAAGAAAATCCCGATTCTGGGTGATGTCCGAGACGAGAGCGCCGAAGATATTCGGCTGGTTTTGGAGCCGCGCAGTAAAACTGTTGATCCAAAGGTGATGATGGAAGCCCTGTTCAGGCAGTCGGACCTTGAGATCAAATTCGCCATGAACATGAACGTGTTGATTGACGGGTTGGTGCCGAAAGTTTCGACGCTCAAGGAAGTTCTGCGGGCGTTTATTGATCACCAGCGCAACGTGTTGCAACGGCGATCAAAATTTCGGTTGGGCAAAATTGATGCGCGGCTTGAGGTACTTGAAGGTTATATCATTGCGTTCCTGAATCTCGATCGGGTGATCGAGATTATCCGCTTTGAGGACAACCCCAAAGCCATGTTGATGTCAGAATTTGATCTGACAGACACGCAGGCCGAGGCGATTTTGAACATGCGTCTGCGCAGTTTGCGCAAGCTGGAGGAGCTGGAGCTGAAGCGCGAGCGCGACGATCTTTTGATTGAACGTGCCGGGCTTGACGATTTGCTGGGCAGCGATGAATTGCAGTGGTCAAAGATCGTTGAACAGCTCCGCACCACCCGCAAAGAATTTGGCAAAACCGCTGATGGCGGCGCGCGCCGCACGGTGCTGGAAGACGCGCCAGCCGTAGAATACGTGCCGATTGAGGCCATGATTGAACGTGAGCCGGTGACAGTTGTTTGCTCAAAAATGGGTTGGGTGCGGGCGATGAAGGGCCATATGGCGCTGGATTCTGAGCTGAAATTCAAAGATGGCGACGAGGCACGGTTTATTTTCCATGCTGAAACCACCGATAAGCTGTTGGTGTTTGGCAGCAACGGGCGTTTCTATACGCTGACGGCCAACGATCTGCCCGGTGGGCGCGGCATGGGCGAACCCGTGCGGTTGATGGTTGATTTGCCAAATGATGCAGACATTGTCTCGTTCTTTATTCATAAACCGGGGCGCGAGCTGGTCGTGGCTAGCAGCGCTGGTGACGGGTTTGCGGTGGCGGAAAATGACGTGATTGCGCAAACGCGCAATGGGCGGCAAGTGCTGAACGTCAAAGGCGATGTGGTGGCGCGGCTGTGTCTGTTCCTGAACGGCGATCATCTGGCCTGCGTTGGGCTGAACCGCAAACTGGTGGTGTTCCCGACCGCTGATCTGCCCCGTCTTGGGCGTGGCAAGGGTGTGCGATTGCAGAAATACGGTGACAAAGACGGTCAACTGTCGGATGCCAAAACCTTTGATCTTGCGGGTGGTTTGAAATGGCTGGACGGGGGCGGGCGTACCCGCACCGAAACCGATCTGACCATGTGGATTGGTAAACGCGCCAGTGCAGGGCGCATGGCGCCGCGCGGTTTTCCGAGGGATAACAAGTTTACTGATTAGCGGTAATGGTGGGTGCGAGCACCCACCCTACATTTACGGTTTGTTTACCATATTGCGGCAACTTTATGGTATGTCCAATTATCGACGATTAAAAGTTTCAGGGGCGACCTATTTCTTTACCGTAAAGCTCGCGGACCGTGGTTCGGCGCTGCTCGTTGAACAAATAGGCACATTACGAAAGGCGTTTTTTGCCACGATGGCCGAGCAGCCATTTTGGGCGGATGCGATGGTAATCCTTCCTGATCATATTCATGCAATATGGACATTGCCGGAAGGTGATAGTGATTTCTCCAATCGTTGGAGGAAGATTAAGTCGCGCTTCACGCAATCAGTTGAATATCGTCCATCATTGAATCGGAGCTTGGAGGCCAAGGGCGAAAAAGGCATTTGGCAGCGGCGGTTTTGGGAGCATTGCATTCGCGACGATGAAGATTATTCCGTCCATCTTGAATATTGTTGGAGTAACCCGATCAAGCACGGTTTGGTGGAATATGCAAAAGATTGGCCGTATTCGTCATTCCACCGAGATGTAATTCGCAAAATTGTGCCAGAGGATTGGGTGTAGGGTGGGTGCTCGCACCCACCCTACGAGAAATAAATGGCTGCAATTATGCATGTTGTTATAGCGGTTTGGACCATCAACCTTTTTGAAAAAGATCTATCAAGATTTCTAGTCGATGCTTCCTACCTCGTAAACTTCTTATACTTCACCCGCGTTGGCTTCACGCTCTCTGGCCCCAAACGCCGGATTTTGTCCGCTTCGTAATCCGCAAAGTTGCCTTCAAACCATTCCACATGGCTGTCGCCTTCAAAGGCCAGCATATGCGTACACAGCCGATCGAGGAAAAACCGATCGTGTGAGATAATCACCGCGCAGCCAGCGAAATCCTCAATTGCGTCTTCCAGCGCCCGCAGGGTTTCAACGTCCAGATCATTTGTCGGTTCGTCGAGCAGCAGCACGTTGCCGCCGGTTTTCAGCAGTTTGGCCATGTGCACGCGGTTGCGCTCACCACCTGATAGCAGGTTCATGGTTTTCTGCTGATCACCGCCTTTGAAATTAAAGCTGGAACAATAGGCGCGGCCGTTCACTTCGGCATCGCCAAGTTTGACAACATCCAGCCCGTCAGAGATTTCCTGAAACACGGTTTTCTTGTCGTCCAGCGAGTCGCGAGACTGGTCAACGTATGAAAGCTGCACCGTATCGCCGTATTCCACCGTGCCCTCATCTGGCTGTTCTTGGCCAGTCAGCATGCGAAACAGGGTTGATTTACCCGCGCCGTTGGGGCCGATCACACCCACAATCCCACCGGCTGGCAGGCTAAAGCTCAGGTTATCAATCAAGGTTTTGTCGCCATAGCTTTTGGACAGATTCTCGACCTCAATCACCTTATTGCCAAGGCGTGGGCCGTTGGGAATGATGATCTGGGCTTTGCCTACCTTGTCGCGCTCAGACGCGTTGGCAAGGTCGTTATAGGCCGCGATACGGGCCTTAGATTTGGCTTGGCGTGCCTTGGGCGATTGGCGCATCCATTCCAGCTCGCGCTCCAACGTGCGCATCTTGGCTTTGTCGGATTTGGCCTCGTGCTGCATGCGTTTGGCTTTTTGTTCCAGCCACGCGGAATAGTTTCCTTCATAGGGCATGCCACGGCCACGATCCAGTTCCAGAATCCAGCTTGTAATGTCATCAAGGAAATAACGGTCATGGGTGACGCACAGAATTGTGCCTTTGTAATCAATAAGATGCTGCTGTAGCCACGCAATTGTTTCTGCGTCCAAGTGGTTGGTGGGTTCGTCGAGCAGCAGCATATCTGGTGCTTCAAGCAGCAGTTTGCACAGGGCGACGCGGCGGGCTTCACCGCCGGACAGCGTGCTGACCTCAGCGTCATCGGGCGGGCAGCGCAGGGCCTCCATCGCGATGTCGATACTGGCGTCGAGGTTCCACAGATCAGCGGCGTCGATCTCATCTTGCAACGTGGCCATTTCGTCAGCTGTTTCTTCGGAATAATTCATCGCCAGTTCGTTATACCGGTCAAGAATGGCCTTTTTATCGGCGACACCCAGCATGACGTTTTCACGCACATTCAGGGTGTCATCAAGTTTAGGTTCTTGGGGCAGATAGCCAACTTTGGCACCCTCAGCGGCCCATGCCTCGCCCTGAAAATCCTTATCAATGCCAGCCATGATTTTCATCAACGTTGATTTACCGGAGCCATTGGGGCCAACAACGCCGATTTTTACGCCGGGCAGGAAGGACAGCCGAATGTTTTCAAACAGTTTTTTCCCACCGGGATAGGTTTTGGACACGCCGTCCATGTGGTAAACGTATTGATATGATGCCATGATGAGGGTGCCCTATTTGGTGAATATAGTGTTAGGGAGTTAGATAGCGAAAATGGATGCAAGGAGCAATTGCTGATGTTAAAACTGGATGTGTGGCCAATCCTAGGGCTGTTCGGTTGTCGCCCCAAAAGCGGTCCTAAAGTATTGTGACGCCACTTTGCTGCTGTAAAACTGTTCATATTTGTGTATGGCGTTTTTCCGCAGGGCCTGTAGATCATCATCCGTCATCGCGACTAGTTTACCGGCGGCGTTCTCAACAAAGTTTTGAGTGCTAATAACATACCCCGTTTCATCATGATCAACGTATTCCTGCATGAAACGCCAGTCGGTTGTCAAAACCGGAAGTCCGACACTGAAAGCTTCAACAAGCACACCTGGCATACATTCGCCGGGGTATCTTGTCGGGAAAATCAGGAAATCATAATCGGCCAAAATAGTCTGGATTTTTTCAGGATTAATTACGCCACTATACTGAATATTATCGAGATCGTGTATTTCCATTTCCAAACGACTAATAGTTTGTTGTTCGCCTGGACCATAAATATCCAAAGTACACGGGCGCGATAAGGCAAGTTTTTTGGCCAATGCGATTGCGTCAAATACTCCTTTGTCTTTAGTGACCCGCGACAGGAAAACCAGTTTGAGGTTTTCGCCTTGCCTGCCCTTTAAAGGAATTGAGTTCAAGTTTCGAAAATTCGGGAAATACTTGCCTGAAAACCCAAGCTTCTCAAGCTGCTGACACATTGCCGCGCTCTCGCAATAAAAGGTTGCCCGGTATTTGAGGCGCGAGAACAGAAAGGTATTCAACCTGCTGCCTGCCAGATATTCGGGAAACCAACCGCCAACCAATATAAAATGGAACGTCCGTTGCCGTACCCTAAAAGAAAAAATCGACAATAGGCAAAATAGCACGATCCCCTTTTTGCCGAGCAATACATAGAAATTGGACCGGCCGACAAAGAAGAGCGTTTTGAAAATACGGGCCCATGAACTCACGTCCAGCGTTTCCAGAACCATCAAATCGGATAGCATGGCATAAACGTATTTTGTCTTTACAACCTGACCATTTACGCTGGTGTTTTGTCCGAAGTTTCCTACGAAAATATTTTTAGGTGCAGATGGCATCATAGTACTCACGTGATATTTTGTTGATGTTATGCTGTTCACACACGATTTCTTTTCTAACCTCGAATCCTTTTGATTTATCAACATTTTCCATCGCGGCAATAAACCCGGCACTGTCGTTACTGGAAATAAGGTGGCCAATCTGTAGGGATGTAATTATTTCCGAGGGGCCGCTAGGGCAGTTAATCGAGATGAGGGGTAATCCGTAAGACATTGCTTCCAAAAGAACATTTGGAAATCCTTCATAATTGGAGGTCAAAACGAAACAGTCTGCATTTCTGTAAAATTCGGCGGTATCATTTTTATGCCCGTAGAACAAAATGCGGTCGTCCAGATTAGATTTTTTGACCAATTCTTTAAGGGCAGCTTCTTCGGGGCCACCGCCAACGATCCATAAAATATAGGTCGAGGATGCCGTTTTCATACATTCAAATAGGAATGGCAGGTTTTTTTGCTTGGTTAACCTTCCGACAAATAGAAATATTTTTGCCCCTTTTGGGCTCAGATATATTTGCGCGTAACGATCAATGTCGTGTGGGGCCGGTTTCTGGGGATCTACCGGATTATAGATAACGCGCGTTTTGTTTTGTTTAACACCGAAGTTTTTTATCAAGTCCAGCTCAACGCCCCTTGAGACACAAATGAATTCCTTTGACAGTCTTGAGGACAGTTTCAGAATATGGCGATAAACCAGTCTTTTCGCGGCGCCGACATTTTGTAATTCCATTGAATAGTTGTTGGCCACCCTGATGATGTGGCGGAGCTTTAGCGCAAAGCAAACGACGCTACACATAATCGACACATGCTTTAACGTGGAAATCACAACATCGGGACGCTCGTTCTTCAAATAACGATATAGCGCAGGCAAGGATTTCCCCACACGCGAGGCATTCAGACTAACAGTTGGTGTAAGTGATCCGCCAAAAGTGGTCGGCGCGTCGGCCAGCAGAGTGACAATTTTTACGTGGCACCTTGCATCGATTATGGGCAACGAAGCAGCAATTAGGTTAATCACCTTTTCGGCGCCGCCACCGCTTTGTTTTGGTATTACAAATACAACCTTCATTATAGAAACTTAACATTCAAGAAAGATTCGCTGGCCAAGTCTGCGAGTAAGGCTTTGGCGGTGTGCTTTTCATTAAAAGCACTGAAAAAATCAAATTCCTGGTTTTTGAGGTTACCATAATCCAAGATTAGGTTTTCGTCCCAAAACTCCTTTAAAATCATCCATTTTGGGCCGTAGTCGTATCCGATCGCCACAAACGGGGTCCCAACCACAAAAGCAAATACACACGAATGCATGCGCGTTCCGATTAGGAATTTGCAATTTGAATAGATCAACAGCAGATCATCAATCGTCGGAGCCCCCGGGATAATTGTAAAGTTGCAGTTAAGCTCGGTGTGGTCTTTGAAATATTCGATCATTGCACTGTTATCCTCGGCAGCTCGGGTAACTTGGGGCACAATGCAGACATTGATTTTTTGTTTTGTGGAAATGGCGGCCAGAAACCCGGAAATAGCGTCCAAATAGGCCGTACGTTCATCTGATGAACCCCAATCAGTAAGCGTGATTGCCAGATCAAATTTTTCGGCATCTTTGGTCGGTTTAAAATTCAACATTCGGTCGTGCAAATCGTAGAATGACAAATCCTGTGCGAAAATAATTTCTGTTCCTTCCAAAAGCTTTTTCGCATTGATGAGAGAAGGCCGGTCGCGCACCGTTATTTTTTCACATTTTCTGAATGCGAATTTAAGAATATGGGACTCAAATGAATTTGTTACGTCCCAAAACGAGGCGTTTACGCAGTATAAAGGTTTCTTGAACCACGAGGCGATGATCCCTCCGATTGTTAGGGTGAGCTGACGTTGCAGGCCCGCGAGGCCACCATACAACCGAAAATTCTTTCCTTTCCAAATAATAATATCGGCGCGCCTATATAGTTTTAGGGTTTTGCGATTTTTTTTACCAAATAGAAAATCGCACCTGATGCTGATCAATATGAAGAAAATCGAAAGTTCGAGGAAGGAAACCAGCGACAGTAATTTGTGCGTTATTCTGGAAAATTTGTTGTTGTAGTGTTCTGAGTAATAGGTCCGCCGTAACCCTCCGGATACTTCATCCAATAATTCCGACGTGTACCCGATTTCTTTTTTTGCAAATTCGAACTCGTTGGTTCCGAACCTAAAAACTGCGTTTACTGTGCAATCTGGCCACCGCTTACGGCACATTTTGATTAGCCCCGCTTGCAGGCTGTTATCGCCCCGGTTTGCATCCGTCCATAAATCTACCAATAGAATATTCATGGACTGCCCTTTTTCTCGTTCAGCTCTTTGTATAGGTCTAAATACTTATGAGCCAATACAGCGTAAGAATTCTCTGATATTTTTCGGTTTAGGTCACCTACATTGCTATCGTCAGACCTAATTAACGCGTCCAGAGAAACTGTGTCCTGTTGAATGTTCCCGGTGAGTTGGGTGTTGGAATTCAGGATTTCAGGAATACCCCATTTGTATGTTGCCAAGATCCTTAAACCGGAAGCGGCCATTTCGTATACCACGCTCGGAATCGACTCATAATGTTTTGAGGGGATCAAGCCGACCTTGCTGTTTCGCATCAACGAACCCAGCGCATCTTCGTTCAAATCATGGTATATTCTAATTCGCGGGTTGTTCTCAACGCCTTTAAGGATTTTCTTATAGGTGCGAGGATCTTCGATATGGGTTTTGGCACCCAAAACCAGATTTAGACTGGATGTGGTGTTGTTTTTGCAGAAATTATTAAAGAGTTCGATGGCATATTCGACCCCCTTCTTGGGAACGCATCTCGCGCAAACAATAACGTCGTCGTTTCTTGCACCCTCATTGGTGGAAAAAAATTCCGGATCGTAACCGTTTCTAATTGTCAGGATTCTGGCGGGAGGCATTTTATATTGTTCGATCATTTCGTTTTTCTGAAAGTCCGAACTGCACAAGCATATGTCGCACTTGTTGAGCACATATCTATCGTGATGGAGATGAAACCAGGCACTGGCAGACAGCAATAGCTTTTTAAGGCCGACATACCTGTTTGCCGAAAGCTCCGGAAGGGCGGTACCGTGTGCTTTTACAATGAATATTGTGTCCTTAAAAAAGGTTGCTTTCAAAAAGGCAGCGACAAAACCATAGTGAGGGTGATGGCACTGGACCACATCAGACTCCCGAAAAGCTTTTAGCACCATTCTTGCCGATAGGAGGTTTTGTAAAATTGTTTTCAGGTACAGCTTCGCGAAACGCACCGATACTCTGATGTTGTTAGCATCTTTTCTTTTGCTGCCTTCAAAATAGATAACTTTTTGGACATCAACAAAGTTTGAAAGGTATTTTATCATGCGATACGGTGCCTTTGCCGACCCGCCAACAAGGGGCGAAATGTCGGTTTCAGGCACCTGCTTGATAATAAATGTGATTTTTATCATCGCGCCTTTTTTAAAAACCGTAAGTATTTTTCCAGAATAAATATCTTCTTGTAGAACTGATAATTTTTGGCATCCCAATGGCGCCCAATTTTTTGTGGCGCCCACAATCCGAACTTTTTACCTTGTGCGCGCGCTTGTTTCAGAACAGATGCGCGCGGTTCACAATCAAAATTGATCAATCCCAGAGACGATTCTTCGATATCCCTATTGGAGTTTTTGGCAATGGCGGGGTTCTCCAAAACCAAGCGTTTATGGAGTTCTCGGATATCGGCGTTATCCGAGAACTCCAGGAAAATATTTTTCTGTGATATTCTCTGGAAAAAACCGCGTGATCGATGGCCTGTATGCAAATTGTGTTCGGCGATTATGATAACATTTTCAAAATTGGCGGCGGCCAATAACAACCCGAGTCCAGCCCACCCCTTTACCGCATCTTCCACAACACAAATTCTTTTTGACGGGTTTTCTGCAATAATCCGCGGCACCTCTTCAAAGATATTGCCGGTGACGGCCTGAACCCGCGTGTCCTTCAGATTCCTGATTGAGTTTTCCAAAATGCCAGGTCGATCGTCGAGATCAATGCTGAAGATTTCCAAGTGTTCGGGAAGGTTTTCGTGAAACCAGCGCGAACTTGCTCCGTCTTGCCTTCCGCATTCGATCAACAGATCAATCTTGGAGTTGACAATATTAAGCTTCAGCCACTCCAACTCGGACGGATACATCGCGCCGGGGAGCCATTCATATTCTTTAGGTGAGCTCAATGATTTTGATTCCGTTGGTTGGTTTGTGGTTGCTGTGACTGACACAAATGACGGGTATTTTCTGCGCGATATTGATTAGAAGATCAAACACCATTTCTGCCGAAACAGCATCCAACGTTGATAATGGCTCGTCAACGAATAATATTTCTGTGTTTGATATTATCGCTCTTGCCAACGCGATCCTTGCGGCCTCCCCTGCAGAAACTGAGTTTCGGCTTAGTATTTCCTTATCACGTGTTTTGGCGACGGCTAACAAATTCAACTGACGAATAATATCTTTTTCGAAATCCAGTTCGAGAACGTTTATGTTTTTGGAAAATGTGTTGGGCAAGATAAGGGGCACTTGATCAATAAACGCGACGGCCCTGTCAGGGTGGCTGGTTTTTATGGTTGAGCATATTTCCCTTAGCAACGTAGACTTGCCGATTCCGGATCTACCGCGCAAAATTATCATGCCGGGCTTAGCCATATTAATTTGAAATTGCGGATCTTGCCCCACCGTAATTATGTTATCGGTGAATTGAATGGGGCGATGTGGCAAATTCCCAAGCGTTATGCGCATAGGTTGAAGCGCTGGGGCGCCGAATGAAACACTTTGGTAGGCAATCAATATGCGGTTTGCTAACGGCGCCAAGCGGAAAAAGGCGTAAAGCATTGGCGCCAGAATAATTATCATCTCGCCCAAATTCGAGCGGTAAAATATCGCGCCCCACAGCACAACACTTAATAAGCCGGTCAGCTCAATTATGTATTTCTGGACTTCGGCGTTTAGCCATTTTAGCGAAATAGCCTCGCTCGATAATTTGGTCGGTGTCACAAAATATTTATCGAATAGCTGGTCGGAATAAGTACTGAAGGTCATTTCGTTTTTAGAATCAATTGCGCTTGCAACGAAGCTGATCCGTTCTGAGTCGGATCGCCTTCTGAGTACACCATTTTTTTTCAAAACCGCATTCACCGGCACGAAGTATAACACGAAGATCATAGTAAAAATTGCAAGAATCATGATGAAATCAATACCGATAGAAAATACCATCACAGACAAAATAATGCTGATCGAAATCAGGGAGGTTATCATCGCGAGCAAAGGTAAGACTACGGTCAGTACGGCCTGCAGGCTTTCGTTTGTAATATAGTTTACGGCCTCTTTGTTGTCATAATATTTCTCATGATCTAGCAGTTCTCGAAATCGGCGTTCTGAAATATTTCGGAACAACAAGAAGGCTTTTTTAGAAATGAGAAATGTTATCAGAACGCCAAGAATATTTTTCGCAATAAGCAATATGACAGATGTGCCAATAATTTCTTTTAGTTCGTCTGAATTAGCGTCTTTTATTTTGCTCAAGCCGATAAGAAGTTGAGCATCAAAAACCGAAAGCGCACCAAGGGTAATCGCTAATCCCAGTAGAATCAGGATGTGATTTTTATATGTTAAAAAAAAAACCTTCATTATTTTTGACGGATCCTACGGGGAAAATTCTGACTAACTAAAGTCTATAGCATTTGGTTCCTGTTTTACAAATCCATCAAATTTGGTTGCTTTTGTATCTTTCAGCTGAATTGGTTGCTTTTGTATCTTTCAGCTGAAAAGGAAAGATACAACCGAGATTTACGGATGGATGACCTGTGGCGCGCCGGAGCGTCAGCACATTTCTGGACAGTTTCAGAGAAACGCTGGTCTCAAATGAATGAATTTGAGAGGGATGACTGGCAATGTTTAAAATAACTTTAGCGACCGCGGCGTTATTTTCTCTGGATATTCGTCGAGCATTGCGAGAAAGTGTCTCGATCTTATTGCTGTCTGTTGTACTGCCAGTTTTAAACGCTTGAGCTGACCCATGCGCCGGAGGAACACGATTTGCAACACCCTGTACCTGAGCGTACGGAACCGTTTTTTCGGCGTTCGGGAACGAGAATAGGCCTATTGGGCGGGTCCTTTGACCCTCCACATTTGGGCCATGTGCATATCACCAAGCGGGCGCTCAAGCGGTTTAAGCTGGATCGGGTCTGGTGGCTGGTCAGTCCGGGAAACCCGTTGAAGCCTAACCCTCCGGCGTCGATGGAAAAACGGATGGCGGCGTGCCGCGAGATCATGCAGCACCCACGCGTCAAAATTACTAATATCGAGGTGACGTTAAAAACGCGTTATACGGCTGAGACAATTAAAAAATTGCAAGCGCGGTATCCGGGGGTGAAATTTGTCTGGCTGATGGGCGCGGATAATCTGGCGCAGTTCCACAAGTGGCAACACTGGCAGTGGATTGCTGAAAATATTCCAATCGGTGTGATGGCGCGGCCCGGAGAGCAGTTGCGCGCCGGATTATCGCCAATGGCGCGGCGATATGCGCAGTTTCGGTTGCCTGCCAGCCAAGCTGGAGTCTTGCCGCTGACAAAACCTCCCTGTTGGGCATTGCTTGGCGGGCCAATGCGGGATATTTCTTCGTCAGAAATTCGCTCTAACGGCGAGTGGCCCTAGAATTGGATATTTTAAGCGAATGAAAAGACGCGATTTTCTGACTGGAGTTTTGGCTGGCCTGCCGATTTCGGCATATGGCGGCCAGATGGAGCGGCCTCCGGCGCGGGCAGGCAGACCTGTTCCGGCGACCTCTACCGCCGATATTATTCGCCAGTTTGGATTGGCAGACAAAACCGGTTTTGTGGTGGTCGATCTGGCGTCGGGGCGGGTGATTGAACAGCATAATCCGACATTGGAATTACCGCCTGCATCTGTGACCAAGGCGATCACCGCGCTTTATGCGCAGGCGCATTTGGGTAATGATTTCAGGTTTGAAACCCGGGTCATTGGCACGGGGCCAATTATCGATACGCAGTTGCAGGGTGATCTTTATCTGGTTGGCGGGGGGGACCCCCACCTTGATTCCGACAGTCTTGCTGAATTGGCACAGGCGGTCGCGCAGGCAGGAATCCGGACGATCTCAGGGCGGTTTTACGTTGTCGATACAGCATTGCCCCAGGTCGAATTTATCGACCCTAGCCAGCCGATACAGGTCGGGTACAATCCGTCGGTCTCGGGGTTGAATCTGAATTTTAACCGAATATATTTTGAATGGAAAAAGACCGGTGGGGCGTATCGTGTGACGATGGATGCACGTGCTGAACAGCACCGGCCGCAGGTTTCTACGTCGGAAATGCGGATCGTTAATCGGGGCGGGCCGATATATTCGTATACCCATGAAGATGATGTTGAACGCTGGAGCGTGGCGCGCGGCGCGCTGGGTGACGGCGGCGGTCGTTGGCTGCCGGTAAGAGACGCCGGGCGCTATACAGCAGCGGTTTTTCAAGCTTTGGCGTGTGCGCACGACATTACGTTGCCTACTGTGCAGAAACGCGCAACCGTCGCCCGCGGGCGTGTAATTGCCCGTCGGTTAAGCCCTAATTTACGGGCCATTCAACGTAGCATGCTGTATTTCTCAACCAATCTGACGGCAGAAGTGTTGGGCATGCGCGCCTCTCAGGCTGCCGGACATTCGATTTCCAATTTGCGCAGTTCTGGACGGTTTATGGCGCGCTGGGCGTCGCGACAGACGCGGTTAAGCTCACCGGTGTTTTTCAATCACTCGGGATTGAGCGACCGGTCAGAAATATCGGCTCGTGACATGACGTCATTACTGGCCTTGCAGGGCAGCAGGCAAGGACTGGCAGGACTTATGAAGAGAATCCAGATGGTAAACCCGCGTGGCAATGCAGTGACGGTGCCAGGGGTCGAGATTTTTGCCAAAACCGGCACCTTGAATTTCACCCGAGGATTGGCAGGATATATCGAAACTGGCGGCCGTCAAAAATTAGCATTTGCTATTTTTTCTGCGGATATGGCGGCGCGCAGGGCGGCCCCAGCGGGCGAGGAACGACCACTGGGCGCGCGAAGCTGGTCAACAAATGCCCGCACGCAGGAAAAGGCTTTACTGTATCGTTGGGCGACACAATTCGCGTGAATGGTGGGTGCGAGCACCCACCCTACGTTCGGGATTGTGCGATAAAAACGGCTTGAATTTGCAAACCTATGCGGGAAGCTTCATGTGGCGCGCGCGGGCACCGCGTTCAATCGCGGCGGCATTCAGGCGGTCTATGTTCAGCTCATACCGAATTTCGGCCATGAATTCCAATTCAGCTTGGTGCAGACGGCCGTCAGCTGCGGCAACATCGCAAGCCATTGCGTAAGCGGTCTCATACAGAATTTCGGGCAGTGAATCTCGGATGATGCCGAACAGGGCGTCTAGGCCTTCTTCCTCCGCGAACAGGTCAAAAACCACCTGTGAAACGGTTTTAAGGCGGTCCGCGTCATAATCAGCAAAAATTGGCATGTGATTCACGATGCGGGTGATCGACATCAATTCGGAATTTGTAATGTTCTCGTCCGAGGCGGATTCGGCCACCATCACAGCGACAAGGGCGTCTTGGGGCGAGAAAGATGGTAATGGAGTATCGGACATATCAGAACCTTTATTCAGGAGTTGCCCCCTAAGAATATTGACGCTGGCCGCGCTGCACAATAGGAAGCTGATAATTATTTTATGCGCTGGTGGACAGCGCTGGACTGGAAATCAATATGTCTGACCTGTTTGAACTTGCACTTACCTCAAAAGCCTGGCCGTTTGAAGAGGCGCGAAAGCTGGTCAAACGGTTTGCTAAAAATCCGCCTGCCAAGGGTTTTGTGTTGTTCGAAACCGGTTACGGCCCGTCCGGTTTGCCCCATATCGGTACTTTTGGCGAGGTGGCGCGCACCGCGATGGTCCGACATGCCTTTGAAGCCATGAGTGATATCCCCACGAAATTGATCAGTTTTTCCGACGATCTGGACGGCATGCGCAAGGTGCCCAACAATGTGCCCAACCCTGAGGCCCTGCAGGAACACTTGCAACGTCCATTGTCGGTGGTGCCTGACCCGTTTGGAAAATTTGCAAGTTTTGGCGATCATAACAACGCCATGCTGCGACGGTTTTTGGACACATTCGGGTTTGAATACGATTTTATTTCCTCAAGCGTTTTCTATCGCTCTGGGCAATTTGACGAGGTGCTTTTGCGCTGCGTTGAAAAATACGACGAGATCATGGCCGTGATGCTGGCAAGTTTGCGCGAAGAACGACGCGCGACCTATTCAATTTTTCTGCCGATCTCACCAACAACCGGTCGTGTGCTGTATGTGCCGATGACGTCGGTCAATAAAGCAGACGGAACCATTACGTTTGATGATGAGGACGGCACCGAAACAACGTTGAGCGTTACTGGTGGGCAGGTCAAACTGCAATGGAAGCCAGATTTCGGCGCGCGTTGGGCAGCGCTGCAGGTCGATTTTGAAATGTATGGCAAAGACCATTCAACCAACACACCGATCTATGACAAGATTTGCCGGATACTTGGCGCCCCCGCGCCGCAACATTTTGTATACGAGATGTTTTTGGATGAAAACGGCCAGAAGATTTCGAAATCGTCGGGTAATGGTATTTCGATTGATGAATGGCTGACCTATGCGAGCGCTGAAAGCCTGTCGTATTTCATGTACCTAAAGCCAAAATCAGCAAAACGGCTGCATTTTGACGTGATCCCCAAAGCCGTTGACGAATATCATCAGCAATTGCGGGCATTTGCCGGCCAAGATCTAAAAGCGCAACTGGCCAATCCGGTTTGGCATATTCATCGCGGCCAACCGCCCGTGAGCGATATGGTCGTACCGTTCTCAATGTTGCTGAATTTGGCGAGCGCCTCTAGTGCGTCTACCAAAGCCCAGATGTGGGGTTTCATTAACAAATACGCACCGGATGCTTCGCCTGAAACCCATCCCGGGATGGACCAAGCCGCAGGATTTGCGGTGCGGTATTTCCATGATTTTGTGAAGCCAACAAAAGTTTATCGTTTGCCAACTGATGTGGAACGCACCGCGCTCGAAGATTTGGCATCGCGCCTTAAAGCATGGGATGGCGAAATTGATGCTGAAACCCTGCAAAGCATGGTATTTTCTGTGGGTAAAACGCATGAATTTGACCCGCTACGTGCATGGTTTGGTGCCATTTACGAAGTTCTGCTGGGCGCGAAACAAGGCCCGCGTTTCGGTGGTTTCATTGCACTTTATGGTATCAACGAAACCATCAGCCTGATCGACACGGCACTTGCAGGCAATTTCGTCAAGTAACCCACTGCCGAGCGTAGCGAGGCCATG
>JAESRG010000040.1 GCA_016764785.1 Paracoccaceae bacterium | reverse complement strand
CTCATAAGGCCCTTTCAGATTACGCGAGCGCGCCAACGTACAAGCGTGGTCATACCCGGTGCCGCCCTCAGCAGTCAGCAGGTAATACCAGCCGTTGCGCTGATAAATATGCGCGCCCTCGGTCAGGGCCAAATCGGTGCCTTCAAAAATTATTTCGGCTTTGCCAATCAGATTTTTGGTCACGGGGTCAAATTCCTGAATGGTGATTCCCGCAAAGATATTCGGGCGCGCGCGATGGTCCCACAGCATTTGCAGATACCATTTGCGACCATCCTGATCGTGGAATAGCGACGGGTCGAAACCGGCCCCGTTGATAAAGGTCGCCGCTGACCACGGGCCGGTGATTTCGGGCGCGGTCACCACATAATTCAACGCATCTTTGAACGATCCGTGATGGCGTTTCATATCGGTATAAATCAACCAGAACTGACCGTCGGAATAGCTAAGACATGGTGCCCAGATGCCGCCAGAATCGGGGTCGCCGCGCATATCCAGCTGGTCAGGGCGCGACAACGGTCGCACCACCAGCTGCCAATTTGCCAAATCTTTTGACTGAAAAATTTGCACACCGGGATACCACTCAAACGTCGACGTCGCGATGTAATATGTGTCACCCACCCGGCAGATCGACGGGTCCGGGTTAAAGCCGGGCAAGATGGGGTTGGTGACTTTTGGCATGGGTGGCTCCGCAGTTGTTTGTGCGATTGTGACGGGTGAAATCCTCAAATTCAATCAGTTTCTGGCCAGATTATGATTGAGATTGACGGATTTTTGCGTAAACTGCCAATAGACCCAAAACGAGGCATCAAAATGCACGAGAGCGAACGACATCTTATTATTCTAAGCGTCCTTCAGGAAAAACCGGTAGCCACGGTGCGCGAACTTGTTGACCTGACGGATTCGTCCGAGGCCACCATCCGGCGCGATATCGCCGCGCTAGATTCTCAAAAGAAACTGCGTAAAATTCGCGGTGGCGTTGAGACATTGCACCCCCCCACGGCGGGCCTGTCGGGACGACCTTTTGCGTTTAACAGCAGCGTCAGCATTGATAAGAAACGCGCCATTGCCAAGGCCGCGGTTGAGATGTGCGAGGACAATGACGACATCATTATCAACGGCGGCACCACCACGTTTCAGATGGTGCATTACCTGTCAAACCGGCGGATGCAGGTGTTTACCAACTCGTTTCCGATCGCCGACCATCTGCTGAATCACACTAAAAATATGGTGATTGTGCCCGGCGGCACTATTTATCGTGAACAAAACATCATCCTCAGCCCGTTTGAGAATGATGGCTCCAAACATTTCTCGGCGCGGCGCATGTTTATGGGCGCACAAGGAGTAAGTTCAATCGGCATTATGGAGGTCGACCCACTGGTGGTGCAGGCTGAGGAAAAGCTGATCAATCAAGCGGACGAGCTGATCGTGCTGGTGGATTCGGCGAAATTTCACCGTCGATCCAGTCTGGTTTTATGCCCGCTATCGCGGGTGACAACGATTATTACCGATGACGGCATTCCAGACGACGCCCGCGAGATGGTCGAAAAATCCGGCGTTCAGCTGATCGTTGTGCAGATCGGTGATGACAAGAATGATGTCGGATGAAACTGGCTGACGGAAACGACATCCCACCCGTGGGGTTGGGGGTTGCGGGCATTCCGGTTGATCTGACAACCTCTGCAACGCTTGCCGCAATTAACGCCGGATATCGGCTGATCGACACGGCGGTGATCTATCATAACGAGGCTGAAGTCGGGGCGGCCTTGGCGAAAACAAACGTGCCGCGTGATGACCTGTTTATCGCCACCAAAGTCTGGCCGGACCGGTACGGGTACGACGCGGTGAACGCGTCTTTTCGCGAAAGCATGACGCGGTTGGGGCTGGATCGGCTTGACCTTTATATGCTGCACTGGCCGGCGCCGATGTTGGATAAATATGTCGAGAGCTGGCGGGCATTGATTGATTTACAGCGCGACGGCTGGGTTACATCAATTGGGGTGTCTAATTTTTTTCCTGCGCAATTGCAAAGGCTTGCGGATGAAACCGGGGTAATGCCGGTGGTGAACCAGATTGAACTGCACCCCTATTCGCAACGACTTGATGAACAAGCGTTTCATGCCAAAAACAACATTGCAACGCAATGTTGGAGCCCCTTGGGCCGCAGCCGTTGTCTGGATGATCCGGTGATCAACGCGATTGCAACCAAACATGTCCGCACCCCCGCGCAGGTGGTTCTGCGCTGGCATTTTGAGGCCGGGCGCATTGCCATTCCACGCAGTAAATCGCCGGATCGTATTCAGCAGAATTTTGATATTTTTGGGTTTGCGCTGGACGCAGATGATCGCAGTCAAATTGCGGCGCTGAACAAAGGGTTGGACGGCCAGCTTGGCCCAGACCCCGAGATTGCGCGCTAGGTGGCTGAGCTTAGAAAAATTGCAGTTATTGATATTGGCAAAACCAACGCCAAGGTGGTATTGGTTGATCGGTTGAATGGTACAAATATTGACGCTCATTCGATCCCCAATCGCGTGTTGAGCACCCCGCCCTATCCACATTACGATACTGACGGCTTGTGGAAATTCATTCTGGCTGCGCTAAAACAGCTGCAATCAAAGCACGGCATTGATGGCATTTCGATCACCACTCACGGTGCGGCGGCGGCGTTGGTAAACGCGGAGGGTCTTGTTCTACCGGTGCTGGATTACGAATTTGACGGGCCGGAAGCCGTGGCACCTGACTATGCTCCGCCCGAGTTTTCCGAAACCTTGTCGCCGAGATTACCCGTTGGCCTGAACCTCGGGGCGCAGATATTTTGGCAATCCAAAACCTTTCGCTCAGCATTTGCACAAGCGACCGCCATCTTGATGTATCCCCAATTTTGGGCATGGAAGTTGACAGGCGTTATGGCCAGTGAGGTGACCTCGCTTGGCACCCATACCGACTTGTGGAATCCTGAGCGGGCAGCGTTCTCAAGCCTTGTAGAGCGAGAAAACTGGACAGGTTTGTTCCCGCCTATGCAGCCAGCCGTGTCGGTTCTGGGGCCGATCTTACCCGAGCTCGCCGCGCAAGTCGGATTGCCCAGCGGCACGCCAGTTGCTTGCGGCATCCACGATTCAAACGCCTCGTTACTGCCGTATCTAAAGGCGGGGCCGCTCACGATTATTTCGTCTGGGACGTGGACAATTGTGATGACAATTGGCGGTGACACCAGCAGGCTGGACCCGTCGCGCGATTGTCTGGCCAATGTCGATGCGTTCAAACGGCCCGTACCGACGGCACGGTTCATGGGCGGGCGCGAATATGAAGTTTTGATGGACGGGAATGTGGCCCGTGCCGGCCTTGCTGACATTCAGGCCGCCCTTGATACTGGGCAGATGGTTATGCCGGGCTGGGCCGTCGGAGTTGGGCCGTTTCCAGTGGCCAAAGGTCGATGGCTTGGAGCGTTTAGAACCGATGCTGAACGCGCGGCAGCGGTGGTTTTGTATATGGCGTTGATGTCGCAAACCTGTCTGTCACTAGCAGGGGTTGGCGAGGCCATTGTGGTTGAAGGGCCACTAGCCAAAAACCAAATATATTGCGGGATACTGGCGGCGTTGACTGGAAAACCGATCTATCGTTCCGGTGATGCTACCGGCACCTCAAACGGCGCAGCAATGTTGTTTGGCTTAACTAAGCACACCGATCTGGGTGCCCTTACAGAGCCATTAGACTTGCGTGGTTTGCAGAATTACACCGCCGATTGGGCCGCTAAAGCCGCTGCAATTTAATGCCCTGATCAGCCAGCATTTTATCGACATCCGTCACTTGGTTGGCCGCCATCGAGGCATTTGCCGCGATCCCTGTCAGAATCGACCACGCCCCGTCAACATGGGTTGAACCACGTGCATAGGGGTCATCACCCACCGTTTCCGCGTCAAACAGATAGCCCAGCATCACCGGATCAGCGCCACCGTGGTCGCCCTCACCTGCCCAGACATCAATGTTTTCGGGCGGTTGACCCGCGACGTGCACCGTGGTTTCCATTGAATCGCGGTTGGTCATGTCGCGTTTGCCGCCAAAAACACCGTGGACTTCGACATGGCGGTGGGTCAGCTCACCCTTCGTGCCGTGGAATTTGACCTCTACGCCCTCCCACGGGGAATAGGCGCACAAGGTGTAATTCAACGACACATCGTTGGCGTATTGAACCTGCACCTGCATGGTATCTTCAATGGTGATGTCTTGGTCCCAGATGCAGCGATCACGGTAATAACCGTCGGCATCCTCGGATTCCAAGTAAAGTTCACGCAGCAATTCATCGTCCTCGATATCCAACACAAAATCGCATTTTTCGGTCAGTTTGCAGGTATGGCAACGCTCGCCGTGGTCGGACAGGCCCAGCCGTTCAGCGGTGGCGGGCGTATAGAAATCAAGCTTGCCAATCGCGTTAACAGTTTTGGGCGTAGAGCCGATCCACCAGTTTAGCAAATCAAAATGGTGGGTGGATTTATGCACCAGCAGACCGCCGGATTTTTCCTTATAACGATGCCAACGGCGAAAATAATCAGCGCCATGCACACGGTCCAGATGCCAACGAAAATCAACGGCAGTGATGTCGCCAATCACCCCCGATTGCAGGATTTCCTTGATCTGGGTGCGGGCCGGCGTATAGCGGTAATTGAAGGTCACGGTGACCGATTTTCCGGTTTCAGCTTGCGCGTCAAGGATGGCCTTGAGTTTGGTCAAATTGGTAGTCATCGGCTTTTCGGTCATCACATTGCAGCCCGCCCGCAGCGCACGAATGATATATTCATGGTGCATATAATCAGGGACAGTGACGACCACTGTATCGGGCTTTTGCTCGGCCAACATGGTGTCAAAGTTTTCTGCATCATAGGTGGCAATGCCATTGCCGTGCTGATCTTTGATTTGGCTGGCTGACAGAGCTAACCGTTTGGCATTGTTGTCACAAATCCCCAGCAGCTCGCTGGTGTCGCCATATGTCTCGGTGATGGCTTTGCGGAACATATGGTGCCGCGCGCCCGTGCCTACGATGGTGTATTTCATTTAGCTGTTGGCCTCGTCGAACAGGGGCATCCGCAGCCCGTTTTCACCGTAATAATGCGCTTGGCTGGCGGTGATCGACAGGGTGATGCTATCGCCAGCCTTGTGGGTTGCTTTGCCGTTGTCGCGCGCCAGAACTACATGACCCGAGGGCAGCTTAACATACAGGTAAACCTCGGAACCCAGATATTCGACCAAAGTAATTGTGCCGGTTGAGGAAGTCTCGCCCGACCCGTTCAAGGCAAATTGTTCGGGCCGAATGCCAACGCTGATTTTGGTGGCCCAAGTGTCGTCCACATGCAGCGCCAGCGTTCCAAAATCTGGCAAAACTGCCCCGATGCCATCGACCGTTGCCTCAAACATATTCATTTTTGGCGACCCGATAAAAGTTGCCACAAACTTGTTCTGTGGAAAATTATACAGCTCAAACGGGGTGCCGACCTGTTCAATAATGCCGTCACGCAACACCACAATCCGGGTGGCCATGGTCATGGCTTCGACCTGATCGTGGGTCACATAAATCATGGTGGTGCCGAGGCGATGATACATGTCAGCCAGTTCAACCCGCATCTGCACCCGCAGTTCGGCGTCAAGGTTCGACAGTGGTTCATCAAACAAAAACAACTGCGGTTCGCGCACGATGGCGCGGCCAATGGCAACGCGTTGTTTTTGCCCGCCAGAAAGCTGGCGCGGCTTGCGTTCCAGCAATTCCTCGATCTGCAAAACCTTGGCAGCCTCGGTTACCCGCCGTTTGATTTCAGGCTTGGGCATTTTCAGATTGGTCAGACCAAAGGCCAGATTTTTGCGCACCGACATATGCGGATACAGCGCGTATGACTGGAACACCATCGACAGATTGCGCTGTGACGCGGGTACGTCATTAACGATTCTATCGCCAATGGAAATCGTACCATCAGTGATTTCCTCAAGCCCGGCGATCATGCGCAACAGGGTGGATTTCCCACACCCGGATGGGCCGACGAGCACTAAAAATTCTCCGTCGACGACCTCTAGGTCAACGCCGTGGATCACCTCGACTTTGCCATAGGATTTAACCACATTATTCAGACTGACACTTGCCATTTTACTACCCTTATTTAAGACCGCTCATGGCAATGCCGCGGATGATGAATTTCTGGAAGAACACGAAGAACAGAATAATCGGCAAGATCGATAGCACCGAAATGGCGAACATCTGTCCGTATTGTGAAACGCTGTCCTGCGCGAGGAAGCTGCGCAATGCCAGCGGCACTGTGTAATCGTGGATATCGGTCAGATAGATGAGCGGGCCCAGAAAGTCCTCCCATGTATAAATGAACGTAAAGATCGCCGCTGTTGCCAGTGCTGGCAATGACAGCGGAATGATGATCGCCCAGTAAATCTTGAACGGGGAACAGCCGTCGATCATCGCCGCCTCGTCCAGATCACGCGGCAATTGCCGGAAAAATTGGATCATCAGGAACACGAAAAACGCATCTGCTGCCAGAAATTTTGGTACAATCAGCGGCAGATATGTGTTCACCCAGCCCGCTTGCAAAAACAGCAGATATTGCGGGATCAGCACCACATGATACGGGATCATCAAGGTCATCATCATCAGCGCAAACAGGATCGTGCGGCCTTTGAATTCCAACCGTGCAAAAGCATAAGCCGCGAAGGAACAGGACACAACATTGCCGATTACCGCCAATATCGTCACAAACGCGGAGTTTTTGAAGAAGGTCCCAAAGCTGATATAAAGACCGTTCCACCCCTCGGGATAGTTATTCCACTGGAAGGCAGACGGCCACAGGGACAGGTCTCCGAAAATCTGGTTGTCGGGTTTCAGCGAGCTCATAAACAGCCAGATCAACGGGTAGATCATGATCAGCGTACAGGACGCCAGAAAGAAATGTTTGATGATGGCGGAACGGCGCGCGCGACGGGCACGAGTGGCCCGAATGGCGGCGGCGGCGGCTTGGTGATCTTCTGCGGTTAATGTCATGGCTAGTCCCGCTCATTTTCATAGTAAACCCAGTAACGGGAGGAATAAAAAGCAATCCCTGTAAAGATCGCAATGATAACCAGCAACACCCATGCCAACGCGGAGGCATAGCCCATGCGGAAGAAGGTGAACGCCTCGTTATACAGATAAAGCGTGATGAAATTCAGCGAGTCTACCGGTGCTCCTGACCCGCCTGATATCACGAAGGCGCTTGAGAAGGTTTTGAAAGCGTCGATCATCTGCAACACAAGGTTAAAGAAAATAACCGGGGCCAGCAGGGGAATGGTGATCGCATAGAACTGTTTGAACTTGGATGTGCCGTCCATTTCGGCGGCTTCATACAGCTCGGGCGAGATCGACCGGAGACCCGCGAGAAAGATCAACATCGGTGATCCGAATTGCCACATCGCCAGAATAATCAACGTATAAAGCGCGTAATCAGGGTCATTCAGCCAATACGGCCCTTGAATGCCAACCTTGGCCAGAACCGCGTTAACAATCCCGTCATAGTCAAACAATTGCCGCCACAGAATAGCCACCGCAATTGATCCACCAAGGATCGACGGAAGATAAAACAGCGCCCGGTAAAACCCGATGCCGCGGATACCCTTATCCAGCACCATGGCCACGATCAGCGCGAAAACCAGTTTGCCGGGGACCGACAGAAACACAAAGGTGAACGTCACTTGCAGCGAGTTCAAAAATCGGTCGTCATACAAGAACATGAACTCGAAATTCTCAAGCCCGATCCATTCTGGCGGACTGAAAATATCGTATTTCGTAAACGCAAGGTACAGCGACACCAGAATTGGCCCAAGTGCCAAGGCGATAAAGCCGATGAACCACGGCACTAGAAACAGGTATCCCGGTCCATTTTTTCGTAAGAATTTAAGCATGGGGTATAACTCGATTATGCACGGCCAGCTGTTTATGGCTTGCCCGCAGTAGAACCTAAAGGTGTTTCGCCGAACAAATTATGTCCGGCGAAACGTTGGTGAGGAAATATTTTAACCTGCACGGCGACGGATGAAGGCCGCCTGACGCACAAAGTTGGCAGCCGATTCCGCGATCGAGTCCTGATCCAGAAGAACGCCGGTAGCGGCGCGCTGGAAGGTTTGCTCAATCTCGTTAGCGCCCGAAGGTGCTGGCGGTGGCAGTTGTGCCGTTTTCCCGCGAATGCCGTCAAAGAAGGCAACCGACGCTGCTTCTGATTCGCTCAGTTTCGACTGCAATGCAGCACGGGCAACCGAGTTCGCAGGGATGCCGCGCTCAAGACCAAGAATGTCAGTCATGTCTGGGTCATTCACAAATGCCGACATGTATGTTGTTGCTGCTTCTGCATCAACAGTATCGCGTGTCAGACAAACGAACTGGCTTGGTTGAACAACCGACCCCGGAACCATTGCCGGCGTGTTCGGGAACATCGCTGCGCCCAGTTTGGCCTCAACAAGGGCCTGCGCCCCAACCAACTGGTTTGACCAAACGTAAGATGTCGCGGTGTTACCCGAAACAACGCCCCATTCAGCCATTGGCGGGTTGGCCACCAGACCAGCCGACGCTTTGCCCGCAGGCGTTGCTCCAGCTTCGCGGATGTCTTTCCACAATTCCCACCATGCTATGACCAATTCAGCAGTCACTTGGTATTCGCCATCAGCGTTGAACATCTCAACACCATTTTGGGCAATATAATCAGAGAAGTTCTGATAGTTACCGGTGTTATCGTCGGTGCCGTATTTGCCCTCATTGGCGGCAGCAACTTCAACGCCAATGCGTTTTACGTCGTCGTAAGTCCAGCCAAACGGGTCAAAGCCGTCACCAGCCGAAATACCAGCAGCCGCGTACATTTCAGTATTATACAGCGCCATGTGCGAGTTCGCACCGATCGAGATCGCGTAAAGCTGGCCGTTAAAGGTGCCCGCATCCAATGCGGATTGGTCCATGTTGGACACATCAAGTGTATTGCCCACAAATTCGTCAAGCGGCAGAATCGCGCCACGCTCAATATATTCAAAAATAATTCCGTAACCTTGCTGGATCACGTCAGGCATATTGCCGCCAGCAACCTGTGTGGTCAGCTTTTGGAAATAATCGCCAAAGCCAAGTGTCTCGCCAATCACTTCGATGTCGTCATGTTTGCCGTTAAATACATCAATCACACCAAATGTGCGGCGGTCACGTTCAGGATTACCCCACCAGAAGTGGCGGATCTGACGGTCTTGCGCAAGCGCGACCGTGCCAACCGACGACAGCGCTGCGGCGCCAGTGGTGGCAGCCGTCGTCGCCAAAAATTTCCTACGATTCATTGTCATTATTGTTTTCCTCCCAAGGATCGATAGATCGTCCCTGATAGTTTTCCAAAAAATATCACGAGTCAATCAAAATCAATCGACTTAGTACATTTCTTGCCATAAATTGATTGAAAATGACGGTTTGTGATTGACAGTGATACGATTCAGGCTCAATTTATGAGAGCCAAACCAGATAATTGAACACAGGTTGAATAAAAAATGAATTTGCTTGAAAATCTTTGGGACGACTCTTGCGTCAACGCGCTTTCGGCACCCGAACAGCTTTTATATCGGTCCAACCTTTTAGGCTCGGACATGCGAATCACCAATTTTGGGGGGGGCAACACATCAACGAAGATCATGCAGGCTGACCCGCTGTCTGGTGACAAAGTTGAGGTCCTTTGGGTCAAAGGCTCGGGCGGCGATGTTGGCACAATGAAGCTGGACGGCTTTGCCACGCTTTATATGGATAAACTGCGGGCCTTAAAAAACCTGTATCGCGACGTGGAGCATGAGGACGAAATGGTGGCATACCTGCCCCATTGCACGTTTAATTTGAATGGCCGCGCGGCCTCGATTGATACGCCTCTGCACGCCTATTTGCCGTATGGATTTGTCGATCACATGCACCCCGATTCGGTGATTGCCATTGCGGCGGCCAAAGACAGCAAAGCCCTGACCCAGCGCATTTACGGCCCCCGAATCGGCTGGCTGCCATGGCGCCGCCCCGGTTATGAACTGGGCTTGATGTTGGAAAAATTTGCGAAAGAAAACCCCGATGCCGAGGGCGTGGTGCTGGAAAGCCACGGCTTGTTTACGTGGGGCGATACCGCCAAATCCTGTTATACCAACACCGTTGATACCATCAATACCGCGATTGCTTGGTTTGAGGCCGAAACCGGGTCAACCGCCCCCTTTGGCGGTGCGACCTGCACCAGCCTGACCAGTGCGGAACGGCAAAATGTTGCTTCGAAGCTAATGCCAGAGATTCGCGGCTTGATCGGCGAAAACCAATCCAAGGTTGGGCATTTTGATGATAGCCCGACGGTTTTGGAATTTGTGAACTCAACAAACCTGCGGCCGCTGGCGGCACTTGGCACCTCGTGCCCTGATCACTTTTTGCGCACAAAAATATGCCCGTTGGTGATTGATTTTGACCCCAAGAATCCAGACGTTGCGGCGATTATTGACGGGCTGAAGCCAGCGGTTGAAAAATATCGCGAAGGGTATGCTGCCTATTACGACCGCTGTAAACACAACAACAGCCCCGCGATGCGCGACCCGAATGCAATCGTTTATCTGATCCCCGGTGTCGGCATGATTACGTTCGCCAATAACAAAGCCACGGCGCGCATTTCAGCCGAATTCTATACCAATGCCATCAATGTGATGCGCGGCGCGTCTTCGGTTTCTACCTATGTTGGCCTGCCCGAACAGGAAGCTTTTGATATCGAATACTGGCTTTTGGAAGAAGCCAAATTACAGCGCATGCCCAAGCCAAAATCTTTGGCGGGTAAAATTGCCCTCGTTACCGGCGGCGCGGGTGCCATCGGCGCAGCAACCGCGGTTCGGTTGCTGGCCGAGGGCGCTTGCGTGATGATTACCGACATCGACAGCGCCGCACTGGAAGAAACCACTGCCACACTGGCCACGCAGTTTGGCGCGGACCAAGTGCGGTCGGTCGTGGTTGACGTGACGAACGAGGGACAGGTGATCAGCAGCTTTGAGACCTTGGCGCGTGAATATGGCGGCATAGACATTCTGGTCTCGAACGCCGGCATTTCGTCTTCGGCACCGATTGAGGACACGGAATTGTCGGTCTGGAACCGCAATATGGATATTTTATCGACCGGATATTTTCTGGTGTCACGCGAATCGTTTCGCCTGATGAAGCGCCAGAACCTTGGTGGGTCGGTGGTGTTTATCGCGTCGAAAAACGGTCTGGCGGCCTCGCCTAACGCGGCGGCGTATTGCACGGCTAAAGCCGCCGAAATCCATCTGGCACGCTGTTTAGCGCTGGAAGGCGGGCCAATGCAGATCCGCGTGAATGTGGTCAATCCCGATGCAATCCTGCGCGGCTCCAAAATCTGGAACGGTGAGTGGCGTGCCCAACGCGCCGCAGCCTATGACATGGCCCCGGATGAATTGGAGGAGCATTATCGTAAGCGTTCCCTGCTGAAACGCTCGGTCTTTCCCGAGGACGTGGCCGAGGCCACCTATTTCCTTTTGTCCGACGCTGCGTCAAAATCAACCGGCAATATCATTAACGTAGACGCGGGCAACGCCCAAAGCTTCACCCGATAGGACGATCCGATGCCTAACCTGACCGCCGATTTTATCGCCACGCAAAACGCACAAAGCACTGCGCAGCTTGATTATGATGCGCTTGGCGAGCATCTGGACCGACGCGGCGTTGATATCGAAACGCTGAAAGCCGCAGTCAAGAAATTCGGCGTGGCGATCCCGTCATGGGGCGTTGGTACCGGCGGCACCCGTTTTGCGCGTTTCCCCGGCATTGGTGAGCCACGCAACATCTATGAAAAACTCGATGATTGCAGCGTGATCCAGCAGTTGACGCAAGCCACGCCCGACGTATCGCTGCACATTCCGTGGGATAAAGTCGACGACCCCAAAGGCCTGTTGGAATACGGCACCGCACGCGGCCTTGGCTTTGACGCGATGAATTCCAACACCTTTCAGGACCAGCCTGATCAGGCGCATTCGTACAAATACGGCTCGCTCAGCCATACCGACAAAGCCACCCGCGACCAAGCGGTTGCCCATAATATTGACTGTATTGAGTTTGGAGAAATTCTGGGGTCAAAGGCATTGACGGTCTGGGTTGGCGATGGGTCAAACTTTCCGGGCCAAAGCCATTTTGCCCGCAGTTTTGACCGCTATATCGACTCCCTGCGCCAGATTTACGCCGCCCTGCCCGACGATTGGCGCATGTTCACCGAGCATAAAATATATGAACCGGCGTTTTATTCAACGGTCATGCAGGACTGGGGCACCAACTTTATGACCGCGAAAATGCTCGGTGACCGCGCGTTTTGCTTGGTTGATCTGGGCCACCATGCGCCCAGCGTAAACATTGAAATGATCGTCTCGCGACTGATTCAGGCCGGAAAACTAGGCGGTTTCCATTTTAACGACAGTAAATACGGCGACGACGATCTGGATAGCGGCGCGATTAACCCCTATCAGCTTTTTCTGGTGTTCAACGAGCTGGTTGACGCTGAACAACAAAATATTGAGGGCTTCAATCCGGCCCACATGATCGACCAGTCGCATAACGTCACCGACCCGATTGAAAGCATCATGACCAGCGCCGCTGAAATTCAGCGCGCTTATGTTCAGGCATTGCTAATTGACCGCACCGCGCTGGAACAAGCCCAAGAAACCAACGATGCCCTGCTGGCCTCCGAAACCTTGAAACAAGCGTTCCGCACAGATGTCGAACCGATTCTGGCAATGGCCCGCTCTGAAACCGGCGGCGCAATTGATCCCGTCAAAACCTACCGCAGCTCGGGCTATCGCACGGCAAAAGGCAATGAGCGCCCGGCAACCGTCGGCACCTCAAGTGGAATCGTCTAAACCAATTTCTTTGTTGCTCAAATACTCATCTACCGAGCCGCAGGCGAGGCCACCCCTAACTGCTAATAGCCACATAACCAATATCACGCACGTTAACCCAAACGCCGTTCACCCAATCAAGCTGTTGATTGGGATTGATAATAAATGGCCGCTGACCGTTCGCTGTTTTCAGAACCCCCTCAACCGTTTGAACCGTCATGCCAATAATTGACAGAATCTCGCCCCGACGATCCGTCACCACCCGAATACCTTTAGGCGCGCTGAACAAAAGCTCCCCGTCCCTAAATGCCGTTGATTTTTCAGACGAATTCACCAACTCAAACACATGGCCATCAACCGTCCGACTATACGCCGTTTCAAAACGTTCCTGTTTTTGTTCAACATTGTAAGGCACCAATCCTGTGAACCACAGGGTTCCGTTGGGCCGTGGCAGCACGCCACAAAGACGTTCCACAAAATCGAGCAGACACAGAATCATCGGCGCATAAATCTTGGTGAACCCCTGCTGGCCCGTATAGGGGTTCAGGCATTGCGAAAATTCCTCATTGCGAAACAGCGCATATAGAATCGGGTGCATGGCAAAGGTCAGCTCAACATGCCGATGGTGCGCCTCAAACGCATGCGGTGCACGGATAATCGACAGGGCATTGGTCGGGCCACACCACGAATTGATGCTAAAATCTTGATCAAATCGCGGGTCATCCATGGCAATTGACGTGAACGGATAACGCGCAAAAAACTTGGCCGTATTTAGCAAATACCGATCCAGCGCTTTGGCAAAAAAGTCATCATCGCCAACCTCACAAGCCAGCACCCGCAACAATACGTCGGATTGCACTTTTACGTGGCGATTATGCTTGTCGTAATCGTAAAAAATCCCGTCTTCGTCGTTCCAACAATATGTGAACAGAGCATCCAGACTTTGCCGAGTTTTGGCATGCCAATCCTCGCTGTCCTCACCCAGTTCTTCGGCCATATGCGCCAGATAAGATCGTTGGCAGGCCACATTTGCGGTTAAATCCGGCGCTACAAACGGTAAAATTGGATTATCCGGGTCAAAGGTGCGCGGGTCGTTATTATGTGGAGCATCGGGTACATGCCAAAACCGTGCTGACATGTCATGGCCAGTGTCGTGACAGCAAAACGCCTCCACCCCGCCGGTGCCGCGGGTGTCGCGGTATTTTGCCAGCCAATCGTCATACCGCACCATCGCATCATACATTTTGCGCAAGAATTTCTTGTCTTTACCGTTCAGAAAATACTGGTTCCATACGCAGCGCGCCAGCGGTGTCACGATCTGAATCTGGAAATAGGCCGGCCCGTCAGCGGTGATTTTATAGGGGAACAACCCGTCCTCAAATTGATGTTCTGCCAGAATTTCATAGGTCGATTGGGCAACGTCCGGCATAAACCGAGACATCAATTCAGTGTTGATCGTCCCCGTACTTTCTATCCAGCAGCCCAGATAAACCCCGCCCTCGTTCAGGATGTTTTTGTCACCAAACGTGGGTTTGATACAGGAAAACAGCTCAGACACGGCTTGATAGAACTTACGCTCCATATGCGCGCCGGTAGAGACAAATTTGACATCCGATTGCTGCCATTCAGACAACAGTGTCAGGTCAACCTGCCGGTCAAATTTCGCAATCTCTGCACTGGTATCAGTATCGCGCAGTCGCGCCAAAAGATCGTTGTTCATGTCAATTCCCTGTCATGCGGCATGATAATGCTGCGTTGTCTTGGCGTTAAGCGTTCCAATAATTCTGCGCTCGGACGGAACGGATGCCGGAAATATCCCCACGAGGGGCCATAGCGATACACCGCGACCCGTCGTTTTCCCGCATTTGTGCGGCGCGCCGAGCCGTGCATGATCGCATCCACGAACAACACCGCATCACCCGCATTCAGGTGAACCTCAATCGCCCCTTCAATCCCGTCAGTGGACAATTCTTTGCCCCGATCTTCGACTGGAACCGTTTGCGGATGCCGGATATTCGACTTGTGACTGCCCGGAATAACCATCGTCGCGCCGTCCCCTGGCCCAATATCGGTCAGCGCCATCAGCACATTCACTTGCCCGCAATGAAATTTGCCCGCATGAAAACGATACTGCGTGCGAATGGTCCCAACATGCCCGCCAGAATGCAACCGCTGCGCGCCACCCTTCCCCCGAATAGTGCCGAAACATTCGTCAATAAACGCGGGGCCGTGGTGGCCGTCAAAATTCTCGGGGTCATCCGTGCCTAAGAAATGCACAATTTTGTCGAACCATGCGGGATGGTCAATCAGGTCTTCCCAAACCTTGCCGCCCTCATAAAGCTGTTGCAGCATCAGGCCTTCTTGCCGGTCTGAACTGTGTACATGTACGTTGTTAACGTTCACACGGCCATCGATGGTTTGATATGCATCGTATGACCGATTGCAGGCCGCAACCTGCTCAGCCGTCAGGGCGCTCCTTAAAATCAGATATCCGTTCAGATCAAACAGATACCGGTCCATGTCGGAAGGCGTGTTGCCAGATGAGTGTTGCATTCAACCCTCTCGTTTGGGTGCGAACAATGTATGAATTAGATACTATACACCGGATATATCTGCCGCAAAAGTTCGACCCTTAACACATCATTGTCAATCAATTTCGATCAAATATTTGACGTAATGCTTGAATTTGACCATTCACATCCAACTACATCGACATTCAGCGGGTGAAATAGGCCAAATAGTTAGCTTCCATACTAGTCAACCAAGCATCAAGATGATACACGTCACGCTCAGCATTCGCCTCAGGCATGACGCGAAGACAACAGGAGTAAAATATGCGGCAGACTTGGCGTTGGTTCGGCGAAAGTGATTTGGTAACCATCAGCGATATTCGCCAAGCGGGGGCGGAGGGGGTTGTGACCGCCCTGCACCACATCCCGACCGGCGATGTGTGGACATCTGCTGAAATCTCCAAGCGCCAAACGCAGATAGAACACATGCCCGACGGGTCAGCGTCGTCGTTAAAATGGGCTGTTGTTGAAAGCCTGCCGGTGTCTGAATCGGTCAAAAAGCAGTCTGGAGACTGGCGCGAACATATTGATAATTACAAAGAAAGCCTGAAAAATTTGGCGGCTGCTGGGATTGAAACCATCTGCTATAATTTCATGCCGGTGCTGGACTGGACCCGCACCGATTTGGCCTATCGCCTGCCAACGGGCGCTACTTGCATGCGTTTTGACCTGACCGATTTTGCAGTTTTTGACATTCATATCCTGCTGCGACATGGCGCTGCGGAAGACTATTCCGAGGCGGTCGTGGATACCGCCGCCAGCCGTTTCAGCACCATGCCGGAAACGGCAAAACAACAGCTTGTGCGCAACATCGTTTTTGGCCTGCCCGGTGCCGCCGAAAGTTTTTCGCTGGATGACGTACGTCAACATCTGAGTGAGTATGCCACCCTTGGCGAGGCCAAATTGCGCGCCAATCTGATTGCCTTTCTGGAAATGGTCACACCGCTGGCCCAAGACCTTGGCCTGCGGCTGTGTTGTCATCCTGATGACCCGCCGGTGCCGATCATGGGCCTGCCGCGCATCATGTCGACCGAGGCGCACTATCGGCAAATTCTTGATGCTGTTGATTTGTCGGCAAACGGCGTAACGCTGTGTTCAGGGTCGTTGGGCGCGCGGCCTGACAATGATATTCCGGGCATGATGGCGCGACTGGGTGAACGGGTACATTTTCTGCATCTGCGCAATATCAAACGGGAATCCAGTGATATTTTTGGCTCGTTCCACGAGGCCGAACACCTGACCGGCGACACCGATATGGTGGCGTTGATCCAAGCGGTATTAACCGAAGAAACACGGCGGCGAGAGACGGGCGGAGCGGTAATTTCAATTCCGTTTCGCCCGGATCACGGACAGGATATTCTTGACGACCAGACCCGCAAAGCCCAACCCGGATACCCTGCAATTGGCCGCCTGAAAGGCTTGGCTGAGCTGCGCGGCATCATAAAAGCCCTATCGCATCCGATGTTGAAAGTAAGTTCATGAGCCGATTGACCAAAATCAGCACCCTGCCCGATGCGGTGCAATTACCCGCTTATTCCCCTGAAAATCATGGTGCGGGCATCGTGCATTTAGGGCTTGGTGCATTCCACAAGGCGCATCAGGCGGTCTATACCAATGACCTGCTGCAGGCCGGACATGATCCCGCATGGGGTATTCGAGGCGCAGGCGTGCGCCAGCCAGACACCAAAATGCGCGATCTTTTGGGCGCACAGGACTGGCTGAGCAGTGTTGTTGAAAATGATGCAACTGGGATGACGGCGTCTGTGACCGGTTCCATGATCGACTTTCTGGCGGTTGAGGCCGGACATAAACCGATTATCAACGCGATTTCTGATCCTGAAACACGCATTGTGTCGCTGACTGTCACTGAAGGTGGATATTTCGTCGATGCAGCCACTGAATCATTTGATCCCGGACATCCGGACATTCAGGCCGATATACAAAACCCTCAAAACCCGCTTACGGTCTTTGGCGCGATTGTTGCAGGGCTTGCGGCGCGGCGTGCTGAATCTGGCACACCTGTAACGGTCATGTCCTGTGACAATCTTCCCGGTAACGGGTTTGTTGCACAGGCTGCGGTGCTGGGGGTGGCGCAAGGTCAAGACGCCGGTCTGGCGGATTGGATCAAGGATAATGTGACCTTTCCAAACGGCATGGTCGATCGGATTACACCGGCCACAAGTGATCGGGAACGGGCGTTGTTGCGCGCGAATTTTGATCTAACGGATGCGTCACCGGTATTTTGCGAACCTTTCCGCCAATGGGTGTTGGAAGACAATTTCGCCAATGGTCGCCCCGAATTTGAAGCTGTGGGCGTCACCATGACCGACAGCGTTCACGACTTTGAAGCTATGAAAATCCGGGTGCTGAATGGTGGTCATGCGATAATTGCCTATCCGGCGGGTTTGGCCGGTATCGAATATGTTCACGACGCGATGAACGTTCCCGAGATCGAAGCGTTTCTAACCAAAGTTATCCGGGATGATGTGGCCCCGAATGTCAAACCCGTTGGGGGTCAGACGCCGGATGAATACCTGACCCAAACGATAAAAAGGTTCAAAAATCCGGGTGTCGCGGATACGATTTCACGACTGTGTCTTGATGGATCAAACCGTCAGCCTAAGTTCATCATCCCGTCGTTGCGGGCGCGGTTGGCAGATGGGCATTCACCATATGGAATGGCTTTGTGTTGTGCGTTCTGGTGTCAGTATTGTGCCGGAACAGACGATCAGGGACAAACCATCGCGCCGAATGATCCGAACTGGGATGCATTGACTTTGACGGCCCAAAAGGCGGCGGATGACCCTCTGGTCTGGCTTGAGCAAGACGACATATACGGCGATCTGCGTCACTCTGAAGTGTTTTGCCGGCTGTTCACGGCGGCGTTGAATTCCGTAAAGAAAATAGGGGCTCTTGCCACCATTCGGGTTTACCTGACCCAATCGGATCTTGGAAATTAGGTGCCAAAAATCACGCGACCAAGACACGAAAGGCGCACCACATGATTCTTTGCTGCGGCGAAGCCCTGATTGACATGATCCCAGTTCTGGACGGCTCTGATGGCACGGCATTTTCGGCCCGTCCGGGTGGGTCTGTGTTCAACACCGCTATCGGGTTGGGTCGGCTTGGTATTACGAGCGGGTTTTTATCGGGCATCTCAACTGATTTATTCGGGCAGCAGTTGATGCGTGCACTTACTGAGAGCGGTGTTGATAGCAGCCCTGTGATCTTGTCTGATCGCCCCAGCACTCTGGCTTTCGTTGAACTGGACAATGGTCAGGCGCGTTATACTTTCTATGACGAAAACACAGCCGGGCGCATGTTGAATCCAAACGACCTGCCGCCTGTGCCAGAAACAATAACGGCCCTGTACTTTGGCGGGATCAGCCTGATCAGTGAGCCATGCGCCGATTTTTATGCTGCTCTGATCGCGCGTGAACATGTGAAAAAGACAATAGTGGTTGATTGCAATATACGTGAAAATTTCATCGGGGTTTCAACGACATATCTGCCACGTCTGATGAAAATAATCGCCCATGCGGATGTTGTCAAAGTGTCCGACGATGACCTGAATTGGATTTATCCAGACAATGACTCCCTCACCGACAAAGCGCTGCGTTTGCGCGCCGCAGGTCCAACCATCGTCATTCTGACTCTTGGTCAGGATGGAGCCACCGCCTTTTTCGGAGATGATCAGACTGTCTCTATACCTGCCCCAAAAGTGCAAGTGGTCGACACAATTGGCGCAGGCGATACGTTCAATTCTGGCTTGTTGGCAAATCTGGCGCAACAGAGCGTTTTGGCGAAATCGGCACTTCGCCAAATCACCGGTTGCCAGATCGCCAATGCCCTTGAATATGCTGTCAAAGTTGCAGCGATCACTGTCTCTCGGAAGGGTGCCAACCCTCCTTGGGCGCATGAAATTCCTCAATTAGCGAAACTGCCTTTAACAATCAGTTAAAAGCTGCAATGACGCGACGTAATTGCTATTTTTGAATAAGGAACGAATGTTGCAAAAAATGAAGCCCACGATTGATGTTACTGTTTTGCGGGCGGATGTTCTGCGCCACCTAACTTATTCGCTGGGCAAGGATCAAGCCCAAGCATCGCTTTATGACTGGCGCATGTCGCTGTCGTTGGCTCTGCGCGATCTGGTCGTCGAACCTTGGCTCGCTAGCTCCCGAAAAGCCTATGAAACCAAAGCCAAGCGGGTCTATTACCTGTCGATGGAATTCCTGATTGGCCGATTGATCGAGGATGTTGCGGTAAATCTGGGCGTCGAAGAAATTGCTGAAGAAGTCATGGCATCACTTGGGCAAGAGTACAGTGCTGTGGTTGCCGATGAACCTGACGCCGCATTGGGAAATGGCGGATTAGGGCGATTAGCCGCTTGTTTTATGGATTCACTGGCAGCCGAAGAATAC
>JAESRG010000039.1 GCA_016764785.1 Paracoccaceae bacterium | reverse complement strand
GGAATCAACGGTGTCGCCGCTGATTGATTTTTGCAAACAGCTGAAATCTCCGTCGGTAAGCATGGCGGTAACGGTGTCGTTAATGACGCGGTGGGTGGCCCGTGCAATTGCCGACCCAAGGCTGATGCGGCGCGCGCCTGTGGCTGCGATTTCAGTTTGGCTGTGGGCGGTCATTTTACCAGCTGCCAGTACATTTACTGGAATGCTGACAGAATTTACCAACTGTGAAATGTCGCTCAGCGATGGTGGAGCCGGCACGTAAACCATGTCTGCACCGGCGGCCTCAAACGCCTGACAACGGCGGATGGCCTCATTCATGTCGTACGCGCCCAGCATCACGCCATCGGCCCGCGCGGTAAAAATAAACGGTTGGCCAAGGCCGCGCGCGGCATCTGCTGCGGCGCGCACCCGTTCGACCGCCAGATCGAAATCATAAACGATCGCGTCGTCCATCGTTGTGTCCTCGATCGAGCATCCCGATAAACCAGCCTCGGCGGCCAGTCGTATAGTTTCGGCCACGGTTTCGGGGGCCTCGCCGTACCCGTTTTCAAGATCGCCATTCACCGGCAACGGTGTAGCCGCCACAATTTCGGCTGCATGGGTTAACGCCTGATCGCGTGTCACACGGCCCATATCTGGCAGGCCAATCGCAAACGCATGCGCCGCGCTTGAGGTTGCCAATGCCTTGGCCCCAAGGCTGGCCATCATTTTGGCTGAGCCAAGATCCCACGGATTGGGCATCACAAAACAACCTTGTTGGTGCAGATCTTCAAAAATTTGATGGCGGGTCATGTTAACTCCTCACACGGTCAGATTTTGGGTCATAAAGTGGCTTTAGGCTGGCGCGGGCGCTGTGACGCTGACCCGCGATTTCGATGCTGTAATTGGAGGCCAATAGTTCAGCCGTTGTTTCATTTTTGCAGGGCACATAGCCCAAGCCGATCGCCGCACCCAAGCTGTGGCCGTAATTGCCTGAACTTAGATGCCCGACAATCTTGCCGTCCCGCAGGATGGGTTCGTTGTGATACAGCAACGGTTCCGGGTCGGTCAAAATGAACTGAACCAGACGGGTTTCAAGGCCGGTTCCGCGTTTTTTCAGCACCGCATCACGGCCAATGAAATCGCCTTTGTCGGTTTTGACAGCAAAACCCAAACCCGCTTCTAGCACATGGTCTTCGTCAGTAATGTCATGGCCAAAATGCCGATATGCCTTTTCGAGACGGCAACTATCAAGCGCATGCAGCCCGCATAAACCAACGCCCGCCTGTTGCAGTGCCTCAAAAATATGTGCCGCTTGATCGGTGGGGGCGTAAATCTCCCAGCCCAGTTCACCGACATATGTCACGCGGTGGGCGCGGGCCAGCCCCATGCCGATTTCAATTTCGCGGGCCACGCCAAATGGGTGGGCCGTGTTGGAAAAATCATTCGGTGAGACTTTTTGCATCAATTCACGCGCGTCCGGCCCCATGATCGCGAACACAGATTCAGCTGCTGTCATGTCAGTAATGACAGCAAATGCGTCCCCAAGATGTCGCCGCAACCACGCCAAATCACGTTGCAATGTCGCCCCCGGCACCACCAGCAGAAATAGGGTTTCGGAAAGACGTGTGACGGTCAGATCGCACTCAATTCCGCCGCGCGGGTTCAGCATTTGCGTATAGACGATTTTGCCGCTGGCAACGTTGATCTGATTGGCACAAAGCCGTTGCAGAAAGCTGCACGCATCGCGCCCCTCAACCCTGATTTTGCCAAAGCTGGTCATGTCAAACATACCGACTTTTTCGCGCACCAGCATGTGTTCACGGGCCGAGTTCTCAAACCAGTTCTGGCGTTTCCATGAATACTGATATTCAGCCGTTTGCCCCGGATCAGCGAACCAGTTGGCGCGCTCCCAACCGCTACTTTCGCCCATGACGGCACCGTTTTTCAACAACGCATCATGGATCGGCGACCGGCGCACGCCGCGTGACGTAACGGGCTGGCGAAACGGGTAATGGTCGGCGTAAAGCAGGCCCAGACTTTCAGATACACGTTCTTTTAGGTACGCGCGATTTTTCTGAAATGGTTGAACGCGGCGGATATCTACGTCCCATAAATCAAAGGGCGGCGCGCCGTCTTGCATCCACTGCGCCAACGCCATGCCAGCCCCGCCGGCTGACTGAATGCCAACCGAATTGAACCCACAGCACACCCAGAAATTGCCAACCTCGGAGGTTTCGCCAAGATAATATCGGTCATCCGGCGTGAAACTTTCTGGTCCGTTGAAAAACGTATGAATGCCCGCGTCTGCCAAAAGAGGTATCCGATGGATGGCTTTTTCTAGAATCGGTTCAAAATGGTCAAAATCTTCGGGCAGTTGGTCAAATTCGAAATCGTCCGAGATGCCCTGCATCCCCCACGGTTTTGCGACCGGTTCAAAGGCGCCGAGCAGGATTTTACCCGCATCTTCTTTGTAATACGCGCATTCATCCGGCACGCGCAGCACTGGCAATTGCTCCAGCCCTTTGATGGGTTCAGTGACGATATAAAAATGCTCACAGGCATGTAGCGGGATCGCCGCGCCAACCATATCGCCCACCTCGCGCGCCCACATTCCGGCGCAATTGACCACGTGATCACAGGTGATTTCGGTCACTTCGCCATTTTGTTCAGCGGTGACGCTGGCAATGCGGCCATTGATGGTTTTGATGTCGCTGACTTTGACGTTCTCAAAAATCTGCACGCCCCGTTGCCGCGCGCCCTTGGCCATCGCGTGGGTGATATTGCTTGGATCACCTTGCCCGTCTTTGGGCAGGTATATTCCGCCTTTCACCCCGTCGATGTTGATGTGCTGATACCGGTTTTTTATCTCTGACGGCAAGATTTCCTCAACCTCCACGCCGAACGCCCGCGCCATTGAGGCCCCGCGATATAGCTCCTCCAACCGCTCATCGGTCAGGGCCACGGTGATTGATCCGTTGCGTTTAATGCCCGTAGCAACCCCTGTTTCGGCCTCTAGGTCAAAGTAAAGTTCTTGCGTATATTTCGCCAATTTGGTCATGTTTGAGCTGGCTCGCAGCTGGCCAATAAGGCCCGCAGCATGCCAAGTTGTACCGCTGGTCAGTCGTTTTCGTTCCAGCAAAATAACGTCGGTCCATCCAAGTTTTGCAAGGTGATAGGCGACCGACGCGCCAGCAACGCCGCCGCCAATAATCACCGCACGGGCGTGTGAGGGAAGGTTTGTCATGCACGTATTCTTTCGTTTTTAGGATCCCAAAGAGGTTGGTCTGGCTGCACGGTTGCAGCGCAGCGTTGGCCATAAATTTCGACCTCTATCTTGGTGCCGGCCACAGCTAAATCAGCCCGCAGCATTCCCAACGCGATTGACGCGTCGATTCGATGGCCCCAGCCGCCCGAGGTGGTTTCACCGACCACCTGACCATCATGCCACAGCGTTGACATATAGGGGGCGTCGGCGGTTCTGGCGTCAACAATCAGGGTTACAAACCGTTTGCAAACGCCGCTTTTCTGTTCAGCCTGCAACGCAGATTTGCCGGGAAAATCTTGCGGTTTTTCGAGACGGATAAACCGTTCCAGCCCCGATTCCAGCGCGGAATAATCAGTGGAAAGATCAGCTTTCCATGTGCGATAACCTTTTTCCAGCCGCAGTGAATTCAGCGCATACATGCCAAACGGAGTCGCGCCAGCCGCCAGCACCGCGGCGTAAATCTTTGGCATCGCATCTGGGGCCGCATGAATTTCCCAACCCAACTCTCCAGCAAAGGAAACCCGCACCAAATTGCATTTTTGGTCAACCACTTCGGCCTGTTGAAGACTAAGCCACGGCAGGGTCAGGTCGCCATCAGAAATTGAGGCCAAAAGAGTGCGTGATTTCGGGCCGCTAACGATTAATGTCGAATATTCCTCGGTTGCGTCATACAGGGTCACGCTGTCTGGCAGGGCAGAATTTAGCACATCAAAATCATGCCATTGCGCCGCGGCTGCGGTGATCAGGGTGAAGTCGTCGTCTGCATGACGAAGAATCGACATTTCGGTCACGACGCGTCCGCGCTTGTCGGTGAAATAGGCCAAATTCATGCGATCGACTTTGGGCAAAGCACCTGCGATCAGACCGCGTAAATATTCTGCTGCGCCGTCTCCACGCAGAAAAAACCGTGAAAATCCCGGTAAATCGAGCACGCCAACATTATCACGCACAGCGTGACATTCCTCGCGAATGCGTTGCAGCCAAGGCCCGTCGCGATTCCATGTTTGGGTTGCGCCGTGACTGGTATCATCGCCGGGTCTGGCAAACCAATTCGCCCGTTCCCAACCGTTATACGCGCCCATTACGCCACCAAGTCCGACGGTTTTTTGATGCACAGGCGATAGTTTTTTATCGCGACCAGCAGGCCATTCGTGGTGGGGGAAGTGCATGGCATATTCATAGCCATAGACCTCCATTCCCTTTTGATTTGTGTAATCTTGATCTGCAAAATCAGTGAATCGGCGCGGGTCGCAAGACCACATATCCCACTCGGTTTGCCCCTCGATTACCCACTCAGCCAGCACTTTACCGGCGCCACCCGCTTGCGCGATGCCAAAGGTAAAGACGCAAGCCTCAAACGCATTTGGCACGCCGGGCATTGGTCCGATCAGGCCATTTCCGTCAGGTGTATAAGGGATGGGGCCATTGATAACCTTACTGATGCCAACCTTGCCCAGCATCGGCACGCGCGCCATTGCATCTTCGATATACCATTCCAGTCGCTCCAGATCGTCGGGATAAAGTTGGAACGAGAAGTCTGCGGGCATCGGGTCATCGGCGGTCATCCAGTGGGCCTTACAGCCGCGTTCATATGGCCCGAGGTTCAGGCCGTTTTTTTCTTGCCGCAGATAATATGAACTGTCCACGTCACGCAGTAGCGGCAGTTTTTGATCGTTCTCGGCGCTCCACGCCGCCAATTCCGGAATTTCGTCGGTCAGCAAATATTGATGGCTCATAGTCATCATCGGCAGTTTGCGACCGCCAAACGGAATGAACATTCGTGCTAGTTCTTGGGCGCGATATCCGGCAGCGTTAACCACAATTTCTGCCCTGATTTCACCTTTTGGCGTCGACAGAACCCACTCCCGATTATCACGTGACACAGCTTCAACCGGACAGAACCTGATAATTTTGGCCCCAAGATCACGTGCGCCTTTGGCCAGCGCTTGGGTCAGTTGCGCGGGGTCGATATCTCCGTCGTTCGGGTCATATAATCCACCTGCTAGGTCGTGGGTTTCCAAAAACGGATACAGACGTTTCAGGTCAGAAACATTGCATATTTCAATGTCGATTCCCTGATACCGGCCCATGCCGCTAGCGCGGTGGAATTCCTGCATTCGTGTATCAGAATGCGCTAGCCGGATGGATCCGGTGACGTGGTAATTCATTGGGTAGTCAACGGCCTCAGCCAAATCTCGGTACAGGTTAGCCGAATAACGCTGCATGTTCATCTGTGACCAAGATGTTGAAAAGGTGGGAACATTTCCCGCCGCATGCCATGTTGAACCCGAGGTCAGCTCGTTCTTTTCTAGCAGCACGCAATTGGCCCACCCCGCCTTGGCCAGATGATAAAGCGCCGAGGTGCCAACCGCCCCCCCACCAATAATGACAACACGCGCAGTTGAGGGGAGGGTGCTCATCGTAATTTCCTAATAGACCGGAGGGCTAACAACCCAGATAATAATTACCTGCACATCGCCAGTGTTGTGCCAGCGGCAGGGTTTATGATCAAAACGGAAACTGTCGCCAGCTTTGAGGCTGAATTTTTGATCATCGATCCAAAGATCAAGCTGGCCCGACACGATATATCCGGCCTCTTCTGTTTGGCGCAGAACCGGTTCAAGTTGTTCGGTAAAAGGTTCGATCACCGACCGGAACATCTCAAAACTGCCACCCAGATCAGGGGACAGCAGTTCCTCGACGATACCGTCAATTCTGGTGCCAAGTGAGCGCCGCGCCCCTTTGCGTACGATGAATTCCCGTTCCTCGGTGTCGACTTCATTTGACATGAACAACAGGCTGACCGGCACGTTTAAGACCTGTGCCAACGTGCGAAGATCTTTAATGGTGGGTTCCGACAGGCCGCGCTCAATTTGGCTTAGAAACCCTACCGAGCGACCACTTAAATCGGCCATTTGGGTCAAGGTTAACCCTCGAGATTTTCGCAAAGCTCGTAAATCGGGGCCAAGGCCGCCGGTATTATGAGGGTCAATCGGGTGCATTACTGACATAGAATCACATTTCTTCATTCTGACTTTTGCTGAGTAAATGTCAGGTGCGTGAAAAAATCAAACAAAATTTCACGAGAAAATGTGAAGGTTTATGATTCAGTCTTAACTTCGATCATCTGATCTGGGCTATCTTCGGGATCAGTTTGCTGCTCGTCGGCCTCTGGCTCCAGCACAGATTGCAATAATGGCATCATCGATTCTGGCAGATCAGCATTGGCACCCTCGGCGGGTAATGCCCAGCTAAGCGTATCAAAACCCAAGCAATTAGAACAGGTTGGTGCCCATTTAGGATGAATGCTGTTGCAGGCAGAGCAGACCCATTGTTCGCCGCGCGGTGCGCCAAGTGCGCGCGCTAGCCAGCCGCGCACGACTTCTTCAGCGGCGCCTTCGCCACGGCTAATTGTGGCCATTAGGGCCAAGGTGCGGGTGGTCGGCTGTTCGTCAGCCAAATCGCCAAGCGCACGGCGCGCCGCTGGGAAATCCTCAGCGGCCAGCAGCAGCTCGGTTTCCAGCAGGCGGGTTTCGGAATGGGTGGGTAATATTTTCAGGAAGGTCGCAAATCGTTTAACCCGCTCAATCGCGGTTTCATCGGGTTCAATACCCGCAAAAGCCGCCGCTAGGTCGGGATGCGGGTTGGCCAGCCAGGCTTTTCGCAAAATCCGCACGGCATTCCGTTTGGTGCCTTCGCCAATGTAAACTTGGGCGGCCAAAACGGCAGCCGGAACCAGCGCCGGCGCATTCCGGTTCGCCATAATCGCGGCGTCTCGTGCCAAATCGGCATGACCGTTTTCGTGCTTGGCCATTGCGTCGGCAACCGACAAAACGGCATCGCGCCGCGTGGCTATATCTTTAGGCAGTATTTTGGCCCGCGATTTGGCCAACAGTGTGCGCCGCGCACCCGACCAGTCGCTGGCATTGGATTGTAGCGCAAACAATGTTTCCAGCGTTTCAGCATGTCTAGGCTTTAGCTCAAAAGCCTTTTCGGCCAGTTTCAAGGCGCGTTCGGTGTCGCCCTCGCGCAACTTGGCTTTCATCAGGCCACGCACCCCGATAAATCGCGTGCGATCATCCGTAAGAAGCTGTTTATAAAGGTCGACCGCTCGCGCTTGATCGCCCGTCATTTCGGCGGCTTGCGCTTTCAAAAGCAACGTCAGTTCAGGTTTATGCAGCAATTTTTCGGCTTTATTGGCTTTGGCAACGGCTTTTTGTCCTTCGCCTGAGGCCACCGCGATCAGCCCTTCAGACAGCGCGGTATAGCCGCGACGCTCGCGCGATTTATCCCAGAAACGAGTCATTGCGGTTGAATCGCCTGCAAGGGTGCGCAGCACCGCCACCAGCAGCCCAGCGAGTTTTAGCAGCAGCCAAAACGCTGCGAATGCAAACAGGATTCCGACCAAAAATACCAGCGGAGTCAGGCTACGTTCCTGATCTCCAAATGAAATCAGAACCGACCCCGGGGTATCCTGAATAATTGTCGCACCGAAAGCCAGTACAGCGGCGAGCGACACAAAAATTGCAACCTTTACAAGTGACCAGATCATTTTATCCTTCAACTCCTAGTGCATTTTTTAGCTGTGCCAAATCGGTGGCGACCTGATTTCGTTGTGCGACTTCGGCAAGCCACGAAGCCATTTCAGCCTTGGCCGGTTCTGAAAGCGTGTCACCCTCAGCGATGACTTGCGCTAGTTCGTTGCGCAGCAATGCTGCTTCCATTCGTGATAAAACAGCGTCGGCATTGCTGCCTTCTTGTTCAGTCAATGATCGCGTCGCGACTTGGCTTTTGAAAAATGATCCCATTGATCCAAGCAGCCCGTCAGTCGATTCAGCCGCGATTTCAGCACGAATTGCGCCGTAGGCAGCGGGGACAAACTCGATATGAAGCGCATCGAGTGTGGACACACCTATCGGCGCAATCGCGATCATGCGATCGGGTAATACAATTTCCGATCCAAGCGCAACCCGTTCAAGCGGGGCAATAAATGGCAGACCGGTTTTGAGCGCCAATTCGATTTCCGCAAGCGCGGCCGATCGTTCAGCATTGGCGATGTTGGAAGCGGTTTCCTGTGAGGCCTGCGTCACCAGCGTTTCGGCCTCCGTGACTTGTCGTTCTGCGGTGGCTGCGACTTCGTCGATTTTTTGTGAAAGCGCGCCTTGTTGCGACAGCACTTCGGTGATTTCGGCCTGCAGCCCGTCGATGCGGGTCCGATAGGCTGAGATCGTGGCGAGTGTATCTGCCGAAATTGCGCCGCCTTCGGCCGCGATATTGCCCAAGCTGGATGTCAGGCCATTTATTTCAGCGATCAGCCCTTCGACACGGCCTTCTAGCGCCCAAAGGCGGCTTTCAACGGCAATGCTGTCGGATGCCGCAACTTGATCAGAAAGCGCCGTCATCTGGGTGCGTACCGGATTGACGGTGTCGGTGTGAAAATTCGCCAGTCGCGTTTCGATTTCAGAACGGGTTGGCAGGGTTTCAAGGCGCGCCAACCGCGTCTCCAACTCAGAGCGTAACAGGTCAACATCTTCGATTGCAGCGTTATTTGACGGGCTTAGCCACTGCGATATGCCTGACATGCCTGACGGTAATAGCGGTGCAATTTTGGGGGCGGCCCCGATGCCAACCACGGCCCCGAATACCATGAGCGCCAAAATTTGCAGGCTGCGCGCGGCAAGGGAAACGTGATGCTCGTCATCATCATGTGTGTCGTCATCAATGGTTTCAGGCGCGACGGAGGGGTCTTCGGTGATTTCTTCGGGAGCGACAATTTCGGCGACCTCGACAATTCCCTCAACGTCGACCACGTCTTCCACAGCCTCAACCTTGGTTGCATCTTCATCGACATCAACCGTCGGTTCATCCTGATTTTTGTTCTTCGTCATTCTTGCCTCATATTGCACGCACACGCCCTTCATATGTGTGCGAATGCAGCCCAAGTCTAGGGCTTGCAGACAGGAATGCGAGGCAAATCTATAGACAAAGCGGAATTCTGCCTTTGGAAAGGGCGGGTTGCCTAGCCTTTAACCAGCTGTGCCTGCCCGACGATCACCTGTGCTTGCCGGATCGAGGCCAGATCAATCAGTCGCCCTTTATAGACTGCTGCGCCTTGTCCGGTTTTGGTGGCCTCAGCCATTGTATCCAGAATATCTTGGGCCTCGGTCAGCTGTGCCTCGGACGGGGTGAAAACCGTGTTGGCCAGCGCCACCTGTTTAGGGTGAATCGCCCACTTGCCAACCATGCCCAACGTGGCTGAGCGCCGCGCCTGTGCCTCAAAACCGGCATCGTCCGAGAAGTCGCCGAACGGTCCGTCAACCGGCAGCAAACCATGGGTGCGACAGGCCGCCACAATGGCCACAATCGGCGCGTGCCACGGGTCGCCAACCAAATGTGCACCAGTGTTATCCAGCATATAGTAGTTATCTTGCGTGCCACCAATACCGGTGGTTTGCATGCCCATGCTGGCCGCATAATCTGCTGCGCCAAGGCTCATCGCTTGCAGTCGAGGGCTGGCGGCGGCGATTTCTTCAACATGCGCCAAACCCGCTGCGGTTTCGATAATGACCTCAAAGTTGATCGGCTTTTTCCGGCCTTTGGCCATTTCCACGGCTGATACCAGCGCGTCAACGGCATAGATATCACCGGCATTGCCAACCTTGGGGATCATGATTTGATCAATTCTGTCGCCAGATTTCTCAAGCAATTCGATCACATCACGATACCAGAATTCCGTGTCCAGCCCGTTGATGCGCACTGAAACCGTCTTGTCGCCCCAGTCGATATCATTGAGGCCCTCAATGATATTCAGCCGCGCTTGCGGTTTGTCAGCGGGGCTAACGCTGTCTTCTAGGTCAAGATTGACCACATCTGCCGCGCTTGCAGCCATTTTCTCAAATATTTGCGGGCGTGATCCCGGTCCAAAAAGCTGGCAGCGATTAGGGCGGGCAGGGCTGTTGGGTTGGACCTTGAAGCTCATGTACTTTTCCTTGGCGAAATAATATTACGTTAAGTCATGTGTATTGATTGCAATATTGCGCGTCAATATGAAATGCTGCACCTGCGAACTATTGGAATTGGTCTTCGCCCAGCTCATCCGCGTTGCTGGCCACGTAAATCACATAAAGCGATGTGAAAATCGCGGCTGTAGAAACGGCAAACATAATAATGAGCAGCGGAAATATCGGGTGTGCTTCGCTTAGCAATGATCCGGTTACTGCGGAAATGATCGCCCCGCCGCCGATCATCAACGCGCCGCCAAGTCCCGAAGCGCTGCCAGCAAGTTGTGGCCGCACAGAAACAATGCCTGCATTTGCATTTGGCAGGGTCATGCCATTGCCCAAGCCAACAAAAAACATCGGGCCAAAAAAGACGAGTGGATGATTTAACCCCATGTAAAACATTATCAATATTGCCAATGCACCGAGGGTTCCGACCGATGTTCCCCCCAACATCATCAGGTTAATGCCAACCCGTTGCGAGTATCGGCCTGCAAAGAAATTTCCGACCAGATACCCTGTCGCGACAATACCGAAAAACATGCCGAGCTGCTGTGCGCTTAGCCCCAAAACTTTGGTTGCAACAAAGGATGCTCCGCCCAAAAATGCAAAAAATGCCCCCGAGGCAAAGGCTGCTGTTGCCGAATACCCCCAGAACCGTCTTGAACGGACCAACTGCGGGTACGCCTTGAATTGTGCTCCGAAACTAGCACTTTTGTGCTGGTTGGTTTCGCCCAAATTCATCCAGCAAATTGCAAAAACAATGATTCCGAAAATCAGCAGGGTTACAAAACTGGCCTGCCATCCAAAGGCGCCATCCAGAAACCCGCCGATCATTGGGCCAAACATCGGCACCAGTGACATACCCATTGTGACATACCCGATCATGCTGGCGGCCTGATCTGGCGGCACCATATCACGCACTACGGCCCGAGACAGCACTAGCCCAACCGCGACGGTGCCCTGCATCATGCGGAACATCAGGAATATTTCAATGGTTGGGGCCAGCAAACAGCCAAGTGTTGCCAGCACAAATAGCCCAAGCCCCCACAATATGATCGGCCGACGTCCATATCGGTCAGACAATGGCCCGATGATTAATTGTAGCACCGCAGTAACGCCAAGATAGGCCGAGATCGCTAGCTGTACGACTGAAAATTCAGTGTCAAAATAGATTGCCATGCCTGGTAACGACGGCAAAAACATGTTCATGGATAACGCGGTAATCCCCGCCACAACGACGAGTGTCGTAATATGTGGGGCCGTCTTCCTGTCCATCCAACGGCTTGGTCTTTGATCTGTATCGCTCATGCGGCGTTCCTGTGGATTTTGTCCGATAAGTGCTAATATCTAGCGAAATGTCGGATAATATGTTGTTTTATTGCAAGTCTGAAAACGCATCTTGCAGCCGCGCAACGGCTTCAATGATAAGATCTCGACGACATCCGATGTTAAATCGTAAGAAATTATCGCCGCCTTTTCCAAACGTACCACCGTGGTTGGCGGCTATCTTAGCTTTCTTTTCTACGCGGTCTGTAAAATCTTTTACAGACATGCCGGTTCCTGAAAAGTCGACCCATGCCAAATAAGTCCCTTCAAGATGCATTGACTTAACACCGGGAATTGCATTTACGCCGTCGTCGAAAATACGCCGGTTTTCCGCAAGATATTCTAACAGGTCTTTTAGCCATTCATCACCGCCAGAATAGGCCGCTTCGACCATCGCCATGCCATAACGATTTGGGTGTGATCCGGCCGCTGTTGCTGCCGCGATAAATTTGTCGTTCAGCCCAGTATCTGAAATAATCGCACATCCCGACATGCCGCCAGCAATGTTAAATGTCTTAGAGGCTGCAACCAGCATCACCAAACGGTCTTTTATATCGGGCGCTGCCAGCGGCATAGGGATATGTTTGCTTGGCGCGAAAACTAAATCATGGTGAACCTCGTCAGACACCAGAATAATGTCATTGCGTATGCAAAAATCAGCGACATCGCGCAGCTCTTTCTGGGTCCAAACCCGCCCGCTAGGATTATGCGGCGAGCAAAAGATCATCATTTTCTCTGACCCGTTTAACGCCGCCTGAAGCGCCGGAATATCCATCTCATAGCGGCCATTATTGTTGATCAACTCGCTTTCAACCATCACCCGTTCATTGGCATTAATGTATTTCCCAAAGGCATGATACACTGGCGAAAATACGATGACCCCGTCACCCTTTTCGGTAAATGCCTGTAAACACAGTGCTATTGCGGCACCCAGACCGTGGGTTCCGGTGATCCATTCTGGCTCAACCGTCCAGTTATGATGCCGCTGCATCCAGCCGGTGATTGCATTTAGATAAGATGCATTGTCGGCATAATACCCGTGTACACCGTGATCGGCCATCGCGTGAATTGCGTCGTTAACCACGGTTGGTGGTTTGAAATCCATGTCAGCAACCCACATCGCAATGCCATCTTTGGGCGACACGCCATAGACAGTTTCCATCGCATCCCACTTAGCGCTATGTGTTCCGCGGCGATCAATAATCTCATCAAAATCAAACGACATTTTGCTTCCTTTTTAGATTTCTGACACGCTATCCGAATGATCGGCAGGTGCAAGCCCCATTTGGGGTACTTGTCTCGCGCAATCGCTTGCCTTATGTCAGCGATATGAGCCTTAGAAAAATACTAATTCATCCTGATCCACGGTTAAAAAAGACCTGTGATCCGGTGATAGATATCGACGCTGAACTGCGAAAGCTGGCGGATGATATGTTAGAAACGATGTATGATGCACCGGGTATCGGCCTTGCTGCGCCACAAGTCGGTACGCTGCATCGTCTGTTTGTGATGGATATTTCGGGCAAAGAAGGTTCTTCCGAACCTCGGGTGTTATTTAACCCGGAAATCACCTGGTCGTCGGATATCATGAATGTTCACGAAGAAGGGTGCCTGTCAATTCCCGATATATATGAAGAGATTACGCGCCCCGATACCGTGCGTATGCGGTTTCAAGATATCGACGGAAAACAGATCGAGGAAGAGTTTGACGGCATCGGGGCGACCTGTGTTCAGCACGAACTTGACCACCTGAACGGCCGGCTTTTTATTGATTATCTGTCGGCGATGAAACGAGGGATGATCACAAAAAAGATGAAAAAGCTGAAAAAAGAACGTGCACGCGACGAATGACCCGACCTTTCCTAACATATCCCGATAAACGTCTCAAAGCTGTTTGTCCGCTTGTTGATACGGTTGATGACCACGTGCGCGCGGTTTGGGATGAAATGCTGAAAGCCATGTATGACATGCCGGGCGTTGGTCTGGCCGCGCCGCAAATTGGCGAAATGCTAAGGCTTGCGGTGGTCGATTGCTCTGATAAACGTGATCAACCGTTGCGCATGGCAAACCCAGAAATTCTGCACAGTTCCGGTATTTTTCGTGAACACGAAGAAGGCAGCCCCAACATTCCAAACTTGTGGGCGATGGTTTCGCGACCGCGCGCCGTCACCGTGCGGTTTTTGGATGAAAATAATGAACTGGTGGAGCGCGATTATGTTGGTCTGTGGGCCACATCGGTACAGCATCAGATTGATCACTTGAATGGCAAGCTGTTTATTGACCGACTTAGTGCGATGAAACGCAAAATGATTTTGGCAAAACACGCTAAAAACCGCAAACGGAGAAGGTAGACATGCGAATTGTCTTTATGGGAACGCCAGATTTTTCTGTCACCGCGCTGGACGCCCTAATTGCGGATGGTCACGAGATTGTGGCTGTCTATTCGCAGCCGCCGCGCCCTGCCGGTCGCGGTAAAAAACTGCGCCCCAGCCCCGTTCAAAAACGAGCCGAGGCTTTGGGGATTGAGGTGCGTACCCCGTTGAATTTCAAAAAACCTGAAGATATTCAATCGTTTACTGATCTATCAGCTGATATCGGCATTGTTGTCGCCTATGGCCTGATATTGCCGCAGGTGATTCTTGATGGCCCGCGTCTTGGGTGCTTGAATATCCATGCCTCGCTATTGCCGCGGTGGCGCGGCGCGGCGCCTATTCAACGGGCCATAATGGCGGGTGACGCCGAAACTGGCGTATGCATCATGCAGATGGAGGCTGGTCTAGATACAGGGCCGGTTTTCACGCGCGAGACAACACCAATAACCGTTACGGATACCGCCGGGGTTTTGCATGACAGATTGGCGGAAATTGGCGGAAGTTTGGTGTGTGCGACTCTCCGAAATATAAATAAGTTGAACGCTGAACCACAAATCGACAGCGATATGACCTATGCTGCCAAAATCAATAAATCTGAGTCAAAAATCGACTGGACGCGGCCTGCTGTTGAAATTGATCGTCAAATTCGTGGGTTGTCACCGTTCCCCGGCGCATGGACCGAAATCGCGGGTGAGCGCGTCAAACTATTGAATTGTGTATTGATGTCTGGCGAAGGAAGCGTTGGAACCGCGCTTGATGACGCCCTTTTGATCGCTTGCGGGCAAGGCGCTGTGCGGCTTACGCGATTGCAGCGCGCTGGCAAGGGGCCGATGGATGCCGTCGATTTTTTGCGCGGCTTTCCGGTGGCCACGGGCGACCTTTTTGTTCCCTAAATTCGTTGATTCGAATGGTTAAGCCTTAAACGGTTCCATGCCGCGCCGTGCCAATTCATCGGCACGCTCGTTCTCAGGATGGCCCGCATGGCCTTTGACCCATTCCCATGTCACGGTATGACGGGTGGCTGCGGCGTCCAGCAGCTTCCACAGGTCGACGTTTTTTACCGGTTTTTTCTGGCTGTTTTTCCAGCCGTTGCGTTTCCAGTTTACCATCCATTTGGTGATGCCATCTTTGACATATGCGCTGTCGGTGATCACGGTAAGGGACGTCGGCAGTTTCATGGCATTCAGCGCACTAATTGCCGCTAACATTTCCATGCGATTGTTGGTGGTATCGGCCTCGCCGCCACATAATTCACGTTCTTTGATGACTACGCCATTTTCGCGGGCGATCAGCAATGCACCCCAACCGCCGGGGCCGGGGTTACCTGAACATGCGCCATCGGTATAAATTAGAAATTCACGCATAATAGGCAAGGAACATTGATCCTGCTGCAACAGAAGTTGTGAATAAACGCAGTGAAAACCACCATCTAGGGGCAAGGCCTCGCGCGACAAACATCATATCAATGACAATCAGGCTTGCGGTAACAATTGCCAAAGGTAACAAGGGTAATGGCGAAAAGAATATGCCAAGGGCGGCCAGCGGTGGCAAAATGGCGACGATGCTATCTAATAGGCCAGGGCGGGATTTTGCAACAAACCCCCAGTAAATACCACCGCTGCCCGCAAGCGAAATTATCCCGTAAACCGGAAGCAACACGTTTGGCTCTGCGCCATAAATTTGTGGAGGCGTGAACACGTTAAGAACGGCAAGCGCACAGTAAATAAACGGTAAAGAGAGGGTGATCCCCCACAAAGCCGCGCTAAATGGAATGGATTTCATGCTGTTTCCTCTCGTAAAATACGGGGCACTTTGAACGATACGTTTTCCGTTGCTGTCTCAACGATCTCAACCGTTACGGTGTAACGTTCTGAGAACGCCTCGACAACCTCGTTCACCAATACTTCGGGGGCCGATGCCCCAGCTGTTATTCCGATGGTTTTGATGCCCTCAAGTGCGCGCCAATCAATATCAGTTGAGCGTTGAACCAGTTGTGAGTATTCACATCCGGCATTTTTGCCAACTTCAACCAACCGTCGTGAATTTGATGAATTCGGGGCGCCGATTACCAGCAGTGCGTCAATATTTGGCGCGATCGCCCGAACCGAGGCCTGCCGATTGGTTGTCGCATAACAAATATCTTCTTTATGAGGGCCGATGATATTGGAAAACCGCGCACGCAGCGCGTCAATGATATCAGCCGCATCGTCAACGCTTAACGTAGTTTGGGTAATAAACGCCAGTCGAGTTGGATCGTCAGGCGTGATTCGCGCCACGTCAGCAACTGTTTCGACCAATAGCACTGCGCCGTCGGGCAATTGCCCCATCGTGCCAATGGTTTCAGGATGTCCGTCATGTCCGATCATGATCATTTGCAAGCCGTTTTCAAAATGCCGTTCGGCCTCGATATGCACTTTTGAAACAAGTGGGCAAGTCGCGTCGACATAGATCATGTTGCGCCGCGCGGCCTCAGCGGGCACAGATTTTGGCACGCCATGCGCGGAAAAAATTACAGGCCGATCGTCGGGGCAATCGGTCAAATGTTCGACAAAAACAGCGCCTTGATCGCGCAGGCTATCAACCACGAACTTGTTGTGCACAATTTCATGACGCACATAAACCGGCGCACCCCATTTTTCGATCGCCAATTCAACGACCTTAATGGCACGATCAACCCCCGCGCAGAACCCGCGCGGGGCAGCAAGATAAAGAGTTAGCGGTGGGTTCATCTTGTGGCTCCGATTTGATTTTGCAAAATCTAACCGTAAGCCACCGACAAATCCACCGGTCAAACAGCTTTATTGCTCGTCACCGTCTTGAAATGTGTGTTGCATTTCAGGCCGTGGAGGCCGTCCGATCACGTCTTTCAGCTCATCCAGCTCGATGAAATTGTCACATTGGCGGCGCAATTCATCAGCTATCATAGGCGGATTAGATCGTATGGTTGACACAACCGACACTCGAACGCCTTGGCGTTGTACGGATTCAACCATTGGGCGGAAATCACCATCACCAGAGAAGATCACGATGTGATCAACATGCGGCGCAAGCTCCATGGCATCGACCGTCAATTCGATATCCATATTTCCTTTGATTTTCCGTCGACCCATGGAATCGGTAAATTCCTTGGCCGGTTTGGTAACCATATTGTAACCGTTGTAATTCAACCAATCAACCAAGGGTCGAATGGGGGAATACTCTTCATTTTCCAGTAGCGCAGTATAATAAAACGCTCTCAGAAGTTTTCCACGGCGCATAAATTCTGTGCGCAGAAGTTTATAGTCAATATCAAATCCCAATGCCTTGGCGGCTGCATAGAGATTGGACCCGTCAATGAACAGCGCTAGCCGTTCGTCTCGATAAAACATTTGGTCTCCACCTTAATTGGTTAAAATGCGAAGGTGCAGATCTCGACAGTAATATCCGAAAAACTGCATTCAACACACGAGATATGAAAATAGTGTGTTATTGAAGGTTATCAACCCATGAATAGAGGCAAAACGATGGCAAAGTTGACCATAACGTTAGGTTCGAACCAATCTGGGACGGCTGGAACGCCTAGCGGTACGTTAATAAACGCCTTGAGGTTGTTTGAGTCCGAATCATTGCATGTAATTTCGCAGAGCAGTTGGTATCAAAGTCCTGCGTTCCCTGCTGGCGCTGGACCAGATTTTGTTAACGCTGTCGTCCTTGCCGAAACAGCGCATTCTGCGTTTGATGTTCTTGCCGCTTTGCACCGGATTGAAGCCCGGTTGGGCCGGGTTCGCCTGCAACGCTGGGCGGCCCGCACTTGTGATCTGGATTTGTTGGATGTTGACGGACTGGTAGTGCCGGATATGGCGACATATAAGGGGTGGCAAGAACTGCCGTTGGACCAACAAATCCAGCGTGCGCCTGACCAGCTTATTTTACCGCATCCGCGGATACAAGACCGGGCTTTTGTGCTGGTTCCCTTGCGTGAAATCGCGCCCGATTGGCGGCATCCGGTACTTAATTTGACGCCAGCCCAGATGATTGCCAAGCTGCCGCAGGCCGACATTGACAATGTGCGGATGATTTCCGCCTAAATAGTTGCGCATGGCCTTGCGTTTTAATGCTATCCGCATTACATAACGGCTTTCTCAGGATCAAAATACTGGAGCAATCCGCATGGCACGCGTAACCGTTGAAGACTGCATCGATAAAATTCCGAACCGGTTCGAACTGGTGATCATGGCTGCGCATCGCGCACGTCAGCTTGCTGCCGGTGCAGAGCTGACTGTTGATCGCGACAACGACAAAAACCCAGTTGTTGCGCTGCGCGAAATCGCTGAAGAAACCCTGACCGCCGAAGAAATTCGCGAATCAGCCATTGAAGACCTGCAAAACCAGAACGAAGTGGACGAGCCGGAAGAGGATAAAATGCCTCTGCTCATGGAAACTGAATCGGTTGATGTGCCAGAAGATGACATGTCTGAAGAAAAAATGCTGCGGGCCTTGATGGAAGCACAAAGCCCCAGCTAATGCGGAGGGCCAGCTATGATCCCGGTCGATGATCTGATTGGCCTGGTCCAAGCCTATAATTCTGCTTCAGATTCTGACTTGATCCGGCGCGCCTATGCCTATGGCATGGCCGCGCATGAAGGCCAGATTCGCCATTCGGGCGACCCGTATTTCAGCCATCCTGTCGCTGTTGCTGCCCTTTTGACCGAAGTAAAGCTGGACGATGCAACCATTGTTACTGCGCTGTTGCACGACACCGTTGAGGATACTGGCGCGACCTATCAAGAAATCGCCGAACAGTTCTCGCCTGAAATCGCGGCGTTAGTCGATGGCGTAACCAAACTGACCAATCTGGAGCTGTCATCCGTCGAAACCAAACAGGCCGAGAACTTTCGTAAACTGCTGTTGGCCATGTCCAAAGACCTGCGGGTGTTGTTGGTTAAACTGGCCGACCGTCTGCATAATATGCGGACCATCAAAGCGATGCGTCCCGAAAAACAACAGCAAAAAGCCCATGAAACCATGGAGATATACGCGCCGTTGGCTGGACGCATGGGCATGCAGTATATGCGCGATGAGCTGGAAGACCTGTGTTTCAGGGTGCTGAACCCCGAGGCGCGCAATTCCATTATGCGCCGTTTTATTAACCTGAAAAACGAAACCGGCGACCTGATTCCCCAGATTACCGAAGATATTCGTAAAGCTCTGGCAGGGGCCGATGTTGTGGCGCGTGTTTCCGGTCGCGAAAAGCGTCCATATTCGATCTGGCGTAAGATGGAGGAAAAAAAGGAGGGTTTTAACCGCCTTTCCGACATCTACGGTTTTCGGATTATCACCAAAAACGTCCACGATGCTTATGTCGCGCTGGGTGCCGTGCATCAACGTTGGTCGGCGGTGCCGGGCCGTTTTAAAGATTACATATCGCAGCCGAAATCCAACGGATACCGCTCAATCCATACCACGGTTTCCGGCCGGAATGGCAAGCGTGTAGAGATTCAAATCAGAACCGAAGAAATGCATCAAGTTGCCGAATCCGGGATCGCGGCGCACTGGTCATATCGTGACGGACAGCGGGTTGAAAACCGGTTTACGGTGGACCCGTTTAGCTGGCTCCGATCCCTTGCCGAACGTTTTGAGGCGTCCGAAAATCCGGATGAATTTCTTGAACATGTCAAATTGGATATGTTCAAGGACCAGGTTTTTTGCTTCACCCCCAAGGGCGAAGTTATTCAATTGCCACGTGGCGCAACCCCGATTGATTTTGCATATGCAATCCATACCCGCGTGGGTGACAGCTGTGTCGGTGCCAAAGTTGACGGTCAGCGTGTACCCCTGTGGACCCGTTTGAGAAATGGTCAATCAATCGAGATTATCCGGGCCGAGGCTCAGCGTCCCCAAGCCACTTGGGAGGAGATGGTCGTCACTGGCCGTGCAAAATCAGCGATTCGAAAATACCTGCGCGAAGAAAATCGAGAAGCCCATATTCGTCTCGGGCGCGAA
>JAESRG010000038.1 GCA_016764785.1 Paracoccaceae bacterium | reverse complement strand
CCCGACAATGGCGCTGGTCGGGCTTCCGGAAAAGGCCTTGGCAATATACCCATCCGCCCCAGAGGCCGCAAAATACGCCGCCAACCCGACCGCAATCAGAAAAAACGGCGCCATGGACAAGACGGCAGCCAGAAGAAATCGTAAACTTTCAGGAACCGTCGCCGGGTCAATGACAAGCTGCGCCAAAACAATCAGAAAGCAACCTAAAACCACTTTATCCGTGAAAAACGCCCAAAGACGTGAGCGGGTATGGGACAGGCTCTGCAAGGCATCATCAAATGACATATCATATATTCCAGAATAATCGAATTATAGAATATAACATATCCACCTTGACGATGAAGTCAACCTATATTTCGATAATTATCGAAACAATATATCAACCAGCCACCACCTCTCCCGCCCGAGGTGGGACAGTCTCTGATATTGCGCGGTAGATACCCTGCCCAGACACGGATGATGGATCCAAAACAAATAAAACGTACAGGTGACAGAAAGGGGCACCCCGGCCATAGACGCCCCATGCCGGTCCTTGAACCTGCGGTGAAAGCCTCCCTGACCTCTGTCCGACGACCACGCCCCGGTGGGGCTGTTATTGCCGCCCTGACCGATATCCGGCTGCCCCGTTGCTGTTGGCGCGAGGGAAAGGAATGATCGGCGTCAACCCGCGGGATAGCTATTCCCACGGTTATTTTCCAGTTGCATAAATATGAAACGCGATGACATGCCGGGCACGCCATAAACCCTCACGTCAGTCACCGAGCTGCCACCTCAGGCCTTACCACTCTCTCAACGAGAAGGCGTAATAATAGCTCATATGATCGTGTTTTGCAAGTTTTTTCGATATTGAGGTAGCGCGGAATCAGCCCTCCCTCCTCATCCTCTCTCTACCGCCTGCTATGACTTTCGAAACTCTTCGTATAATTCGAGGTTTTTCATGAAAATTCTATTTTGCTCGTTTGTGTCACGACTATGCTCATCATCCTGAGGATGGCGTTCACAAACAAACTCAATAAATTTTTCTAATTCCGATTTATTTTTTAGAACAGGAATAGAGAATGTTGACTCATTCCAATCAGATAGTGCCGTACCAGAACTGATATCAAGAGAATTATCTTTCTGATGACCGTTCGCTATGTATTTTTGGAACGTATATTCGATTGAATCTTCCAGATAATAATAAAACCTTCCTCTATTCAATGGTTCCCATGAAGGGGCAGCGATATTTTTCTTTCCGCCATCAAACAAAACAACGTGCACTTTGTAGAGAGTAGTTTGACGAAATTTTAAACATGCATAATAGGCCCAATTACCAGTCTGATAGTGTGACCCAATTTCACCACGCGTCCATTCTTGTGTGTAATCTAATGGAAGTTTGTTTTCGTCTCTAAAATCAATTATAAATTCTGGAACCTGCTTGTAAAATTGGTACTCTTCGTTCCAATCGCCCCACTCTTCTTGTGGCTGACATAGAAAAATTTTCATTCTGTCTAACGGCGATTGGGTTAGCCCAAATTGTTCTTTCCACATATATTCTATGTCGTAAAAATCAGCACTTTTATCTATTGCTGTGTTCGTCTTTTGGACCCGAGTGTAAATATGGTGAGCTCTGATCCGTTTTTCCCGATTTTGTTTATTACTGCTTAGGTAGTCCTGGACCATTGAATATGGCTTAAACGGTGTATTTTTGATGACAACAACATCCACCTCTTTTTCGTGAAGCGAAATTGTATGGAATGTGCATTCCGGATACCGGGATGCGAAGAATTTCAAGGCATTGTCCTTGAACAAAGCGGTTATATTGTCTCCCGCCCATTTTCTTTCGCCGGAGTTGACGCCGACAATTTCACCTGTCTCGTCCTTAACACCGTAAATCAGATATCTATCTCCATCATGACGCGCATTCGCTAGACATATGATATCATGAATTAATTCCGCCTTATTCTGATGGTGAATTTCCTTAAAGTCCCAGTAAGTTCCTTCTGTCTTAGAGTAAATTAACTCTTGGACTATTTCTTTAATATCAGACATCAATTCCGATACAGCATTTATCCGTGAGCAGTTTCACCAGCCCTGCCAGCCGTTCGTAGTTCGCGACGCAGTTGAGTATGCGGCTTTCACGGTGTTTACCAATAAGACCGCCGCTCACCAGATGAGAGATATGATGGGATAAAGTCGAGGCCGGGATCTTTACCAGCGACTGGATTTCTCCGACCGACAGCCCGTCCTCCCCGGCTTGCACGAGATACTGAACGATCCTTAACCGAACCGGATGGCCCAGCTTGGCGAGGGCGACAGCGGCATCGTCTGTGGTCATCGGCTCCGGTGGAACCGTCGGCCCGCCCGAGGCGGTCAAAGTTTCTCGACCTTTTCTTCAAGTCCAGGTAGCTCAAGCGCTTTCATCAAATGCCGGAGTTCGTGACGGGCGGCCACATGGCTCATGGACATTTTAATGCCCACGCCCTTTTTATTCAGGTCCAGCATGGTCAGGCCTTTCAGAAAGAGTTCCCGAAAGATAACCCGTTCGCCAAAACCGGCCGCCGACCGAAATGAAATACGGGACGCCAGGTTGGCGAGAATTTTCTCGATATGCCGTTTGTTATGAGCATCTGTGTGCGAAAGCCGATTTCGCATAACCACCCAGTCGATCTTGTGGTTGTCAATCAGCGCGCGTCTTTTTCGCTGTTCCCAGACCATTTCGCTATACCAACTCGGCCGTTCAACCTCGAGGCTGTGTTCGTTCACTGTCGCGAGAAGGTCGAGGTCGATGAAACTGTCATTCATCGGGGTTAGCAAAGTATCAGCGAAAGAATGCCCGAGTTTGGATATAAAACTGTCGGCACCGGGGCAATCGACAACGACAAAATTATTGGCATAAACCAGTTCCTGCAGTGCCGAGACAAATCGTGCCCGTTCGTCAGTCTGGGCCTCATCCATATTCTTCTTTGGACTCGGTTCGATGACCCTCAAAGACGGCATTGGCAGATCGAGCTGCTTTCTGTCGATAAATTTTTGCCGGTTCTCGATATAACGACCAAGGGTTTTCTGCTTGCCGTCGAGATCAATGGCGCCGACTTTAAAACCAAGGGTCAGCAGGGAAACAATGACATGCATGGCCGTTGTCGATTTACCGGAGCCACCTTTAGCATTGCCGACGACAATGATATGCGCGCGCGTTGGCTGCCTTTCCCTCTCGGGAGGTGTTCTTTCAACAGTTACGGTCACGTTTGACACGATCTTTTTGCTCCTCGCAATCCTCGTTATCTAAGATTGAATCTTGTCATATTGTTGGGCGCATAGCTTAAATAAACCAGCCGCTCGAAACTGACAAGCACCATAATTGATGCAAATTTACGAAGTGTTTACAATACACAATTGCGAAAGATTATTTATGAATGATCGGTGTCTCGGGATGGAAGGCATAATGGGCGAAAGCAAAATCGACTGTATAGAGAATATCTTCATACCCATCTGCTTTTTTTCGGCGCGCCGTGACATTTCCAATATCCACGCCCTCGCCGATCAGTGATGCGTCAAGCGCTGAATTCTGGCCTTTTTCCCACTCCAGAATGAGACCGTCATCTGTTTCTATACGTTTGGACGCCCTTAGAAAATCAAGCGCCCAAGCCTTTCCTTCAGCAACAACAACCCGGGATAACGGGGCGACAGGGTCTGGAAAAGCCCCCTGATACAGCCACGGTTGCGGCAAGCTGTCATACCCTCGATAGGGATTTACGCCATATTTGCGAACACTATTATCGTTGGGAACCAGTACCTGTCCATCGGGCATACGTTCTTTAAACTTGGCAAAGGATTCGATTCGGACCGGAATCATCTTAAGCTCTGCCCCCAAAAGCTCTCCAACGATGGCCTGCCCCAGAAATTGTTGCCACCAGCTTTCTGTCTGACGATCATACATCACAAGGTCAGAATTTCGAAGTTTACCGGTAGTGCCAAAATCGAGAACCATCTCCCCCTTCTCCGGATGCTGTATCCGTCGGTCAAAGACGAGCGACGCATTGCATAAAGGGCAAAATGTTACGGTGATGGGCACCCCTGCAATCACATCATTAACAATCTCGTGCCACATCAAGACCTGCAAAGGGTACGCCTTTGCCACTCCGTCTATAACGACACCAATCACCGGTTCCGTGGGCTTCAAATGATCTGCGTCCGCCACCGGAATAAAGAGCGGGTTATCGATGGCTGGTATCTGGTCCTTTTGGACCCCGCCGGACATGATTTCCGTAAACGCCACGTCGGTCTTGCTGAAATCCGTCCTTGGCCATGCATGTGCCCAAAAATCCGGGTCCGCCAACGCCAGCCGCGGCAGAAATAGCGCGAGCAGTAGCAAGCCCGTACAGATCTTCTGAAAATTCTTCATGCCAAATAATAAGACGAATGATCTCTGTGCCAAAATCAAGCCTTTGTGAAGCAAGGCAAAGCTGTTACTGACGCTTTATGTCCTACGATGTGGAAAATATTGTCATCGGTGCCGGAGTAATCGGCTTGGCCATAGCCCGCGATTTGGCTGTGAGCGGCCGGGACGTGCTGGTATTGGAAAAGGCCGCACATTTTGGCAGCGAAACATCGTCACGCAACAGTGAAGTGATTCATGCCGGGATTTATTACCCCAAAGACAGCCGGAAGGCGATCTTCTGCGTTGAGGGAAAATCGAGGCTCTATGAATATTGCCGGACGCATCATGTGCCCCATTTGAACACTGGCAAGCTTATCGTTGCAACGTCAAACGATGAAACTCGCATTCTCGAAACACTCGCCGAGAAGGCGCGTAATAACAACGTAAATGATCTGAAATTTCTCACCAAGGCGGAAGCTCTGAGGCTCGAGCCCGCCCTTACCTGTTCCGCCGCCCTGCTCTCCCCCTCCACCGGCATTGTCGATAGCCACCAGTTGATGCTGGCCTATGTCGGAGAGATCGAGGACCACGGCGGCGCCCTTGCCTATAACGCGGCTTTTGAGGGCGCCCGGCAATGGGAAGGTGGTTTTATGATCGAAAGCCAGGGAACGCGCATTACGTGCCGAAACCTTATCAATTCAGCCGGATTATATGCGCAAGATGTCGCCCGGAATATTGAAGGCTTATCCAACCGGAATATTCCCGATCGCTATATCACCAAAGGCAGCTATTTCACGATGAGCGCGCCGTCGCCGTTTTCCCGGCTGATTTATCCGGTTCCGAATACTGCCAGCCTCGGCATTCATGTAACCTTGGACAGTGCAGGACAAATCCGCTTCGGTCCCGATCAGGAATGGGTTGACAAAATTGATTACGAAGTTGATCCTAAACGAGCGGACGGATTTTATGAGGCCATTCGCAAATACTGGCCTGCGTTACCTGACAACAGCCTGCTGCCCGCCTATTCAGGCATTCGTCCCAAAACCCAATCGCCAACCGACAGCATGGCGGATTTTACCATCGATGATGACAGCGTCCATAGCCTCCCCGGTTTGATAAATCTCTTCGGTATGGAGAGCCCTGGCCTGACCGCCAGCTTGAAAATCGGCTCTTATGTCCGGGACCTCCTGACACAAAGAAATCGTTTATGAATCGTCAATACTAATTGGCACTAATCGATTTTGGCAAATTGGGTGGATGGTTTAATTGCGTAAACTTCCTCTGTTTGGAAATATATTATCTTCCTCCGGCGCGCCTCACGCAAGGATGCTGCGAAGTTTGAAATCACGACAAATTTGCGTTGATTTTTATCTGATTTAGGAAAAATTCATATGTAGAGACTTATAATAAATGCCTAAGTCATGAGGTTTGATATGGCGATTTTTACACCGGAAGAATTTGACGATCATGAATCCGTCCTGTTTTTTCACGACAAAAAATCCAATCTGAAAGCAATCATTGCCGTTCATGATACCACGCTTGGCCCCGCCCTTGGTGGCACCAGAATGTGGGACTATGACAATGAGGCAGACGCCATTGAGGATGTTCTTCGTCTCTCTCAGGGCATGACCTACAAATCATCTTTGGCCGGACTGAACCTTGGCGGCGGAAAATCCGTTATTATCGGCAATCCCCGCGAAGATAAATCAGAAGAGCTGTTTGAAGCCTTTGGTCGGGCCGTTCATCAGCTCGGCGGCACCTATATTGCGGCCGAAGATGTTGGTACCACGGTCGAGGATCTTGAAATTGCACGGCGTTCGACGCCCCATATCTCCGGTATCGGCGAAGGCAACGCTGGCAATCCTTCTCCGGCCACCGCGTGGGGTGTTTTCAACGGCTTGAAAGCTGCAGCCCATTATCGTCTCAAGAAACAGGATCTTCGCGGGCTGAAAGTTGCTGTGCAGGGCCTGGGCAATGTTGGATATGGCCTTTGTCAGTATCTGACCGATGCCGGAGCTGAGCTTATTGTTACCGATATCCATGACAATGCTATCAGCCGGGCGGTTTCGGAGTTGGGCGCAACGGCCGTCGAAGTCGATAAAATATATGGCCAGGACGTCGATATATTTGCACCCTGCGCCCTCGGCGCCATTTTGAACGATGAAACAATTCCCGTCTTAAAGGCGAAAGTCGTCGCAGGCGCCGCCAACAATCAGCTGGCAACGACAAAACATGGCCGGGATTTAATGAACCGCGGCATTCTCTATGCGCCCGATTATGCGATCAATGCGGGCGGGATTATTATTATCAGCCATGAAGGGCCCAAATTCGATCGCGGATCAGCGATGAAGCAGGTCGCCGGAATATATGACACCGCCCTTGATATCTTCAGGCGGGCGGAAAGGGAAAATATCTCCACTGCGGAAGTTGCCGATGAAATCGCTTTGGAGCGTATCGAAAGAGTGAAGACCCAACGCGCAGAACTGGCTTTAACCGGCTAATGACCGTACGAATTTTCGCGATCGGTTAAGATCAAGGCCAGCGGTTATGGACCCAGAACCAGTGGTCCGGCCGTTCGGTGATCCAGTCTTCATATATCCCATTAATCGATTTGAGCACGGAATATACGTCGGCGTCATGGTCCCCGGTATCTGGCATACTGAGCTTGGGATAAATAGTAAAACGAAATTTTCCGTTTTCCAATCTATCGGTTCGCATCAGGTAAATGGGAACGCCCGTCCTGTAGGCAATTTCAGCCACAGCCGGTGCCGTCATTGTCATCGTCTCGGCCCTGATCAATGAATGGATTACGAAAACGCAAATCACGCACGCTTCAAACTGGGAGCTCAAAGACGCACATTTCTCCGAGCGCGCCCATCGTAATGCAGAAGCCATCATCGCCATGGGCATGGTGGGACATATCAGCCGCTACTGGCAGGATATCCGTAATAAAGCATTGGGCCATGGCCAACTGGCAGGTGGGCGTTCGGAGTTTATCACAGCGCTGACCAAGGCCACCCGTATGTTGGTGCAATCGGGGATATTGGCTCTCGGCGCCTATCTCGCCATCTATCAGGAGATTACGCCCGGCACCATGATTGCCGCATCCATTCTGGCAGGCCGTGCCTTGGCGCCCGTGGATATGGCGGTTGGCAACTGGAAGAACTTTATCCGTGCCCGGCAGGCCTATCATCGGCTATCAAAGACCCTTACCCAGAAGCGGAGCCTCTCCCAACCGGTGCAGCTCCCGGAACCCAAGGGCCATCTCACCATCAACGCCGTTAGCAAGCTCACGGACAGTGCGGCAGGAGAACAACGCCCGATCCTGCAGGGGATCAACTTCTCCCTTAATCCCGGAGAAGCTCTTGGTGTCATCGGCCCCAGTGCGTCGGGCAAATCCAGCCTTGCCAAACTGCTGGTCGGTCTCTGGATGCCCGACAAAGGCTCCATCCGTCTCGATGGCGCCAGCTATGATCAATGGGACCGGGATCAGCTTGGCCAATATATTGGCTATCTGCCGCAATCGGTGGAACTGATTGCAGGCACCATCAAAGAGAATATCGCCCGCTTTGATCCCGAGGTCACAGATGATGAAATCATCGCCGCCGCACAATTGGCCGGGGTTCATGAGCTGATCCTGAAACTCCCGGACGGCTATGCCACGGATTTGGGCAGTGGCCATTATATTCTCTCCGGCGGGCAGGCGCAGCGTATCGCCCTCGCCAGAGCTGTCCTGCGCGTTCCGCCGCTGGTGGTGCTGGATGAGCCCAATGCTAATCTCGATTCAGAAGGTGATGCCGCCCTCACCCGCACCATTGAACAGCTGAAAGAACAAGGCTCCACCATTGTCGTTATGGCGCATAGACCCAGTGCCATTGCGGCGGTGGGCAAAATCCTGATGCTGAATGATGGCTTGCAAGTGGAGTTTGGTCCCAAGGAAGAAGTCCTCAGCAAAGTCACCCGGGTTGTCACGAACCCACCTCTCAGCGCGGCACAGCAGACAGCATGAGAATGGGCACAGAAGACAACAAAACGTCAATCAAGTCTGACGAAGTCAGGGTCAAGACCTCCAGTAGAGCGGTGATCGTCACGGGGCTTGTTCTGTTCCTCCTGCTATTCGGCGTTGGCGGCGTCTGGACAGCCTATGCCGATCTCTCCGGCGCGGTTATCGCCCAAGGGAATGTGGCCGTGCTCGGCAAGCCCAAGACCGTACAACATCTGGATGGCGGCATTGTCGCAACCATCAATATCAAGGATGGCGACCGGGTCAATCATGGCGATGTCCTCATCCGCCTTGATGATATCCTGCTCACAGCAAATTTACAGATTTATCAAAATCGCCTGCGCGAAGCGACCACACGTCAGGCCCGGCTGATGGCGGAACGGGATGCCCTCGCAGCCATTGTCTGGGACGATAAGCTGCTTGATCTCCTGAAGGTGCAAAGCGATCCTGTTATCCGCCAGGGGCAGCAGAAACTGTTTGAAGCACGAAGGATCACTCGAGAGGGGCAGGTCTCGCAGCTCAATCAGAAGATCGCCCAGTTTAAGAACCAGATCAATGGCACCAAGGCGCTTAAACAATCGAAGGGCAAACAGCTCGACCTGCTGGAGGGGGAGCTTTATGGGATGCGAGTTCTAAAAGCCAAGGGCCTGGCGCTCACATCGCAGTTGATGAACCTGGAGCGGCAGAAGGAAGACCTGGTCGGGCAGCGAGCCGAGCATGATGCCGAACTTGCCCGTATCCGCAACGCCATCAACGAGACAGAAATCCAGATCCTGCAGATTGATCGGGAATTCCGGCAATCTGTCCTCACGGAAATGCGGGAGGTGGAGCAGGAAGTCAATGATATGACCCAGCAGCTCCAGGCCACATATGAAAAACTGAAGCGGGTTGAAATCAAAGCCCCGGTCGACGGCATTATCCATGAACTCAGTGTCTTCACAATCGGCGGGGTTATTGGACCCGGTGATCCGATCCTGCAGATCATCCCCCAAGATGAGAAATTCGAGGTGGAAGCGAAAGTGGAGCCACAGTTTATTGATGAGCTCTATGTGGGCCAGCCTGCCACACTCCGCTTCTCCGCCTTTAACCAGCGCACCACGCCGGAGCTTACCGGAACCGTCACCGGCATCTCCGCCAATGTCATGGTGGATGAGCAGTCAGGCATGCCGTTCTACACCGTCCGGATCAATGTCCCCGACGAAGAACTCGCCCGTCTCAAAGGCCAACCGCTCATCCCCGGCATGCCCGTCGAAGCCTTTGTCAAAACCAAAAACCGCACCGCCCTCAACTATCTCGTCAAGCCGCTGCTCGATCAGGTTAATCGCAGCTTTAAGGAAGAGTGAGGGGAACATAAGGCAAGCAAGACAAATATTTTTTGAGAAGGGCTTTCTGCCAATTTCGGGCTATTTGATTACAGCTTATTTACATTTCTAAATTAATTTGCAGGAAGAGAGCGTCAGCGAGCTACTAAATGCACCTTCTCATTTTACTTTCATTGCTCGGCGTAATGTTTTCATTAATGGTTGGGAGCGGTAGAAATGGAAGAGAATTTGCCCAGAAAATATTTTGCGCTTGTTCAGCTTGATGCAAATTCAGACCTACAACGATTGGCAAATGATATTCCGGCTATTATTGACGTTTTTAGTCAGGCGTCGGGTGGGGATATGGAGCAGGTTTGTAGATCGAGTGATGGCTTGCTTTTTGGTTTCTTCCTGAAGGTTTCTAAACCACTTGATTTTGTGCGCGCCGAATTCCAGAAAAGTACGAGTTCCCGAAGCGGCGACAGCCTTCTCATATTTGAAGTAAATGACGATTTTACCGGACAGGGATTTACCAGAGCATGGACATGGTTGCAGAACCATTAGTTTTATTTCAATAGATTCGAATCACTTTAACCTATTATAAAAAATTATAGATGGGGATAACTAGTTACCCACAGGGATTTTTCCCTTGTGGGTAAATCTTTTTTGCCTGTGAGGAACATATACAATTCATTGAAATGTATATGTTTTCTAAAAATATACACAAGGATAACCATTATCCACAGGTTATACAATTAGCTAGGCCTATAAACCTTATTTCTAATTTAGTTCTTCTAAATACTAATATATGGGGAAAAAATGAAGAACGAAAAAGAGATGCTCAGCGGATTTTATGATGGATCATATATGCCAAATCGTTCGCTCGATTTACTACTTAATTTTGAGCTGGACCGGATGCTTAATTGCGACATCTTTCTGATCAGTAATTATTTTTATCAAGTTGCCAATGTCATCATGGGAAATTCTGATACAATAACGCTATCCCAAATGACAGCGCTCCTAAATAAGTCTGATGAATTGCTGTCTTATATTAACAAGTTAAAAAACTGCGCGACAAAAGACTTAGAGGCAATGCTAAAGATAGCTTGGTACATATCTTATTTTCACGATTGCCGATTATACGTCCGGCACGGAAATATCCCAGAATTTCTGAAGTGTCGAAATCGTCCAATTATTGAAAATGCCCTTATGGCCTATCGTGGTTTCAGGTTTCCAAGAGGTGTTAAATTCAAGACAATCCCTTTTGTGCTTGGTTAGTTTTCTGAATGGGTGGCGGAAGTAAAGCACGCCAATTACAGCTTCCGCCTCCAGCTTCGATCCCTGCCCGCTTGGTCCGAAATAGCAGGGTAGCCATGAATAGCGCCCAAAATGTATAAGGGGAGCACTAGGGTATCTCATGTTTCCTCCATATGCGCTGACGGGGAGCGCTATAGCCTTCACTTTCCTTCTATTGACGTTAGTGAAATCTTCTGGCCTCACTTCAAATTTAGAGGGCATTCTTCAGTAAGTTAAATGTTCTAATGTTCTTGATCATTGTCTGCAAAATTTCTCTTAATATAATACGCGATTAAGTAAAATTCAAAAAAGTAAACTTGTCTTAGGCTCGATATAGGCCCCTATTTACAATATCTGCAGTCTTAGCCATCTCAATTTGGCAACTTGTGCTTGCGCTAACGGAAATGCCCCGCGAGTAATAACATATCTACAATGTAAGGCTTTACAATTAATGATATTATGTTAGCAAATTGCAGGATGCAAGTGCTGTGTATGATGCCTACTACGGACATATAAAGTGAAAATTACGTTATGCATGTAAATATACTACAGTTTGGAGCGGTTTTTGCTGCGGCATTTCTCTTTAGCTCTAACTTTTCTCTAGCGGACGACACAAAAAGAACTCAAGGCGGCCCAACGGTTGCAATACCAAAAGAACGACTTCACATTCCGTACTCCAGGGTCTCTAAAAGCCGTCCATACCACTATCTTTATATGAATACCGCCTTAGAAAATAAATATCCAGGCCTTCGCGTAAGCGACGTGTTGTACGAGCACAGGAACAAATTTATTATATTAAATTTTCTTCATGTTGGCTTTAATGCATCGAAAACTCAATCTATCCTTATGCGCGACTTCCTAAAGGCTCTTTATCCTGTGAGCGGCAACAAAGAGTTAATGCTAATTGACGTAGTAGCTGGTGTCGACGGCGAACGCACAGCTTTCTACCGTGATTATGAAGTCTACTATAGCTACAATACACTTGGGCCAAGGTTCTCAAAACGAAAAGAATGGGCGCTCCCGTATACTATCGTGGATGACGGTATTTATAGAGAAAGTGGTAAACCAGCTTTAGACTATACCATTCTAAATACCAAACTCGAAAGATACCCGGAACCCATCTTTCACGAAATGGCCACACGCTTTGGTGAAAGACTATATGAGCTAATGACCAATGTTAATGGATCACAATAACATCATAGTAGTTCATTTTTTTTCTGGCGTACTACTATTTCGTAAAATCGCAATAGCTCTGTCTCCGTCGTCACCTAAGTCTTCTCGTTCAATAGTTACGCCTCCCATCACAGGTATGCCACCCGTAGAGTCTGGATATTTTTGTAAAAATTTTTCCGCGGCCACCGCACCCCAATATTCATCGCCGAAGTTCACGCTATAAATATGCCTCGCCCGATCCATTGACGATAGGCTTTTTTCTACGCTTCCATATGCACGAACCTCAGTATTAGCCAACAAACTGTATATGTCTCCCGTGCTTGGATGCTCAGTACCTAGTGTATTTTCCAAAATAAAGAGAGCCGTTTCAAAAAACGGAATAGCACCCTTATATTTCCCCAAATAAAATTCTGATAAACCGAGATAGATTAGTGATAGTGTAGCAGCGGGATGTTCTTCTCCATATGTCACACCATGAATTCTATAAAGACTCAGAGCCCTATCGTGAAGATCGTCAAACTCTTGCGCTTGAATAGAACTATTAATAGATTTGATCAGTGTGTCAGCTGAAATTTTTTCCTCCTTAGTAAGCCTCCTATGGATAGGCCTGAAGTCGGTGACTGAAGCACGCTTTCCGTCGACAGTCACATAATCCAAAGCACTATTGTTACGGCGATCTATTTGAATACTCCATTTCTTTTCCGGGAGCAAAGAGCTATAAATGGAATACTCTTCTTGTTCACGAAGTTTGGTATTCAGATCACTAAGGTAATTTTTAGTATTCCAATTTTTCAGATCTGCCTCAGCTTTTTGCATAAGTACGGAGTTAGTACTCTTTTCCATATCAGCAGTCGTCAATTCGACGCCAGCTCCCAATAGCATAACTAGCAATATCGAAAGGAATAGTGCCCTCTCTGGTGTTCTTCTAATATTATGACTGGCCTCACTATTAAACAAAGGTTTCCTGAACATTTTAACGATAAATGAGAAAACTCCTTTATAATTGTCTACGACAAAGGCAGTGAGCAATAAGCACGAAGTAAGATATAAAATATAAATCGAATACGGACTTCTTTCGATAGGATCGCGTATTAAGAAAATATATACGAAATAGATCGTTACTGCGGGCCAAATAAATCTGAGTGCTCTAAGGTCACTTTTATTGGAAGAGCTCAATGTGTAATAATGAAATCCGACCTGCAGTGTTACCCATAAAGCGATTGCTAGATACAGCTTAACATCTAGAAGACTTGAAAATTCCGATGCCCCTAGACCGAATTGAATAAATTTCCCCAACAATATTATTGCCCAAACGGGAAGCAATATGCTCAAAACAAAAATGATGGATTTGAGAAAACCGCCCTGAGAAGAAACTAAGTCTTTGATAAAGGTCGACATAAAATAAGGAACTAGTGCTAAATAAATCGTCCAAATGGCGGAAACGACATAAGCTGAATTTTTGTGGATAACTCCGTAATCCGCCATACTATTTGCAGTAAGAGTTCTTGTGGCGGTTAGTTGCATCAATGAACCGTCATCAGCACTCAGAAATCCATACAGACTTACAATAATGGGCGCACAAAATAACATGAGCACACCCCATAAAAGGCCGACCAACACTACAAAAATGTATGAATAATTGCTGCTTTTGAGATGCTTTTGCCGAGTTTTAAACGAAGGGTGCGTCAGAAAATTCCACAGCCCTGTTAGCAGACCATTCGTTTTCGTAATTTTTTCTTTAATTACTTGATGCTGGATGAATTCTTCATATTCTTGACCAGCAATAGTAAATGCGTAGGCATCAGCGCGATATTCTCGATGCCTTAGAAAATAGATCATTGAAATAAATGAAATTACGACGGCAAATTCAACTATCCGAACCAATATTGGCCCAGTGAAAGATCTCACAACATAGATCTTTAGCCTTTCAGGTATATTTACTGTCATCCATTCAAGATTAGAATAATCGAATGCCGTAAATTTACCCATATAATTTTCGGCAAAGTCTATTGATGCTACTATCGACCATACGGCTATTGCAAAATATGCAGTCATCACCAGGTTATCACGATATAAAGTATGCCCTATTTCGTGCAACAACCGTGCTTCATGAAAACGTGGACTTATGGTTCTGTATTGATCATAATTTCCGGGCACCCCAACAACCCGCGAAAATAGACCGCTACGTTCGGAATAATCTGAATTACCAATTAACCTAAAGTCAATTTTTCGGAAATCAGCTTCATCGTACTTTGTTGAAGAAAGCGCATCTCTAACACGCTCCTTTCTAGCCCAATACAGCCCGCTGAAAACAATTAATATTATAGTGATAACAACAAAAGCACTAAAGATTATAAGCGGCAAATTAAATAGGCTGTACGAAAATAACCACACGGCCAAGGTAATAATAATAAAGCGATCATTCGTTACCTGAGGGTTAGGCATTATTGGTTCTCTAGTCCATCAATTTGGATATCTATCTTGCTGGCTCCGTCCAAGGAGCCGTAGTTCTTGGCGATGGCGACAATGTCATTGATGTCCGCTAAATCTTCTTCCGAAGGGTCGGTATATTGAAGAATAATCGTAATGATTTTGTCTTCTCCAGAGCCAAACAATGTAGAAGCTCCCGTAACCATATCCACTTTGTCTAATCGTTCTAGGAGGCGCGCCTTTTCAAGAAATATAAAATCGGCGACAGCATTTAGTGGGGCGCCATTTTTATATTTGAGAACAATTTTGCTGCTCATTTATCTTGCTCCTAAGTTCCTAATAAGCCGTGATAATCTGCTTCCAATTTACATAATTAACAATGGCTTATTCTTCCAAAAGTTGTCAACATCGCAGGTAGGGCGTTTACTATGTGCGTCTATGAAGGATTTGATGTAGCTGGAATAGAATCTATGTAATAGGTATCTAGTCATGATAAGTTTCTAACAGAGCCTTGGAAAATCCAATTTCTCCAAAACTTGTTTTGAGGATCTAGTGACAAAGAATACGCAAAAACCATCTAAAGAAGCGATTGAGGACGGTCTGAATACGTCTAGTTTTGCGCGATCTTCTGGAGACCGTGCGACCTTGACCGTAGAGGAAAAAAACGACGGAGGAAGAAGACGCATAGAGCTCTCCTACGATCTAACAAATGTGAGAAACCGAAAAGCTGGGGATAAAAAGTCTATTAGTATTGAAAGGATAGTTGAGTCCATTTCTACTGGACTCATGACGGATAAGCCCAAACCCAGACGGCGGAAATCAGAATTACCGGACCCAACCAAAGCCCGCTATCATGATGTCAATCGCCTTGATAAGCATTTCCAATCCAGGATTGACGAAGATACTGATAAACATATCCGTGATTTCCTGAAGGCAACGGGATTGTCAAAGAAGGAAGCGACGGAACGTGCCTTCAATCTTCTTATTGAGCTATATGATTACGATAAAAGTTAGCGCTTGACGTGGTATACCACCATACCTTATAGTGATCTCAATAATAGTTTCTGAGTGTCATTTTTCGCCCCAAATAAATTTATAGCTTAAGCCTCAGGTTGGGGAACTGTTGCGCAATAAAACGTGGTATGCCACAATTATTGAGCTGTAACACTAGATTAAGGAAAGGGTGTTCGGAATGTTTGAAGTTCTTCAAAAGTTTGCTCCGGTAATCGCCGTCAGCGGATTTTCTGCAATCGGCACACTTCTCCTAAAGTCAAATGCAGATAACCCGAACGAAACGGCGTTGTTTGCCGGACTCATCAGCTATATGGCTGCAAATTATTACTGGATTATCGTACTCCGCGACTCTGATCTTGGGTGGTCCGTAGTCGTATGCAGCATGCTGACAACGGTGCTGCTGGTCCTCTACGGCACATTCTCAGGCACTCCGTTAGATGCCTTACGTCTGACCGGATTACTCTGCGCGATCCTGGCCATGACGTTCTTCGGCTTGAGCAAATAGGAGGTAGGTCGATGACCCCGGAACAAGCTCTCGAATATGGTCTTATCGCAGCTGGCCCGATCCTGTTGTTTGTGGGTGGATTCTTCGCCCTGGCGATCTCAGCAAGCCCTTTTTACCATTTGCTTGGCAAGGCAGTCGCCTGGCCGCTTTCGCCAGTGGTTGGGCTGGTGTTAGGAGCCTATCTCGGCAACGCCTATTTGCCGAACTGGGAGGACTGGGGTGTTGCCTGGTTCTTTGGCGTTGGCTTCTTCCTTACCTGGATGATCTTTGGTCTCCTGTCTCATGATGACCTGACCCACCATTACGGTGATTGGATGCGCAGTTTGGGTAAAGCGCTGAGCCGCAAGTTTCAGCGCCGAGTTGGAATATCCGCGCCCTCAGGTAAAACCTATCGCGCCCGTGCTGCCAGCCGCTCAGATGGAGATCACCGATGAGCAGTTCCTTCTGGAAAAAAATCCTGCAAGCTGGCGGCAACAGTGCCTCCGCCAGAGCCCGGCGCTTCTCCCGGCGCGATAACCGGGCGCTTAAATCCGCAGAAAGCTCTGGAGCTTATACAAGAGGCGGTCTTGTGAGCGTAGAAGATCTGGAAATCGCAGGCATGTTTGACTGCGGTCCCATCGGTATTCCTATCGGGGTCTTCGATGGCCGTATGATTTATGAGAATTCAGATCAACCCGTAAACTTCATCGCCGGCCCCGGTACCGGTAAGACGGCCTGTGGTGGCTTTGCCATCATGGCCGAATGGCAGGGCAGCAGTCTGACGATTGATATCGATGGCCAATATAGCCAGGGTGTCATGCCCTTCCGCCAACAACTTGGCCATACAACTGTCCTTCTTAGCCCCCACGGCCTTTATGGAATGACTGGCTTAAGATGGAATTTCTTCCAGCCAGTAATCTCGGCAGTTAGGCGCGAGGATATGCAGGCGGCCATTGAGCTGGCACGTGATAATGCGGTCCTGCTGGTGCCCGATACACCGGATCAAAACGGCAATCCCAATAACTGGATCGATATGGCCGCCCGAGAAATTCTCGCTGCAGCTATTCTTTATCTTGCCAAGGACCGCCCGGAGGATTGTAATCCTGGGTCTCTCTTTGAATTCCTTATGCGCCCGATTAACACAGCACTAGATGAACTAGGCCTCAATGCGTCTGAAGTCTACGTCTTGCGCCGAGTTACCAAATTAGTGTCTGAGCTTGGAACTGGAGCTGAGAAACAGCTTGAGTGGAAGTTTGAGAAAGCTTGCGAGCCGCTGGCCTTGTTTGAACCCGGCTCAACTTATGACCGCGCCACCTCTGCATCCGACTTTGACCCAGCGCTTGCCAAAAGTGGTGACCGTCCACTCGATATTTGTATCTTGTTCGACGGCACCAAGTTGGAAAGTGGGGCGGCATATATCTCGCTGACGCTCTCTTCCCTGATCGAAGTGATAGCCGGAGCCGCAGGCAATCGTCATACGCTCGTGCTTGCCGATGAGTTCAGCCAATGCCCCAAATCCAGAACTCTGATCAAATGCATGAGGGCGTATCGTAAGCGGCTGATCAGGGTGGTCACCATGAGCCAGTCGCGTCAGGCAACGGCGGACCGCTATGGTGTCACCTTACAAAAAGATATTGAAGCCATGGCCGGAGCCAATATCTGGTTTTCCCCGGACTATGAGGTCGCCAAGGAACTCTCCGAGAAATCTGGTACTAAAACAATATTATCACGCGGTATGCGCGACGATCAATTGGCCGCCTCCCCAGCGGGCAAAAATGTCTCTGAAGTAAGCGCCCCAAATCTGCATGTTGCTGAACTTTGCTTTGATGGCGGAGAGACAAAGAACAAAGCCATCATTGAGGTAAAGAAACTGCCCGGGCTGTTGGTGACGGAGAAGCTAGGCTGGTGGGAGATCTATCCCTATGCCGAGCAGCTGAGCGATGCCTATCTTGATGATTCCAACCGCCATGCACAGAACACGACGCCCGATATCACCTTGGTCGGCGCGATGGGGTTGTTTGGCTTTGATGAACCCTTCACCCGTCAGGACCTCGACGCCCGAGCAGCCATGCTGTCAGGCCGGTTTGACCCTGGCCTTCTTCGTGCTGCCTGTGCCCTTCTGGAGGAGACATTATGATTAATTACGAAAGATACGAAGGCCTGATTGATCAGGGCGTAATGGCAAAGGCTTCTATTCTCTGTGTGGGCGCAGGCGGAGCCGCAAACCTATACCGCAATCTCGCCCGTGCGGGTGTCGGCAAACTGGCCCTGGTCGATCACGATGATATCTCAGCTACCAATCCGGCAACACAAGCCTTTGGCAGCCATCAAATCGGCAAGAAGAAAGTGGCGGCCTTGGTCGAGGACATTGCCCGTATCAATCCAAACTGCGACGTCACGGCGCATCCAATCAAAATCCAGAATTTAATGCCAGAACCAGCTTTCAAGCTTCAAGACTATGACCTGATCCTTGCCATGACCGATAACTTTATGGTCCAGGCGGCGCTTAACAGGATTGCCTGCAAGAGGGGTATCGATGCGCTCTTTGCCGCTGCCTATTACAACGGGGCCGCCGTCGAGGTTACGGGAAGCTTCAGGTGCTCCATTGAGGCAGGATGCGGCTGTCATCGCTGCAATACCTATCTTCGTTACAAGGCTTATGCTGACGGCTTCAAGCCGACACGCAATGCAGGCTCTCACATCTTCCAGGCGGAATACCTGAACGCGCTGCTCGGCAACATGGTTGTCTCACTCCTTCATGATAATGCGGGCTCAGAGCTCGGCAATCCGCATTTGGCACAGCGCTTCCTGGCGTCGCCTTTGATCGTCAGCCGCCTCAATCCCACTTATGCGGCGCAAGAGAATGAAGCTTTCTCATGTATCCCTGCTGATCAGGCAACCTTTACCACTCGGCATTGGCCGAGAGATCTCCCACCCGGTTTCGTGTGTGCCGACTGTGGCACAACATACCCCGATTATCGCGCCGGGGCCTCCAAATGCGCGATCATCGACAGGAGTTAATCATGGGCAAGACCAACAATCGTTCTAAAATAAACGAGGATTTCAATATGGAGCGCTACGAGCCCATCATTGATGCCGAATTCATTGAAGTGACCGAAAGCCTGGCAACGGAGCGGAATACCCCGTCCGTTCCGGCTAAGGCGAACCGTAAGGGGCCAATTTCACCAGGCGCTTTGCGAGCCTAATCTCAAGCCATAGCCGGGGTTAAGAAGCCTTGGCTATGGTTTTCTCTGGAGATATCCCGATGGAAGATTTTATTTCTTTTCTTCTGATATATGGCGGGGCTGTATGTCTATATTTGGTTTCAAAGCTACTAGGCACTTTATATCGCTTCTTCTTTGCGCGGCAACACAGACCGACTGTTCGAACTGAGAACATAAGACCTGCAGCTCCGCCTAATCGCCCGCGCTCCGTCCGACGGCCTGCACCCAAACGAACGGGCAGTGCCCGTCCTCCGGGATGGATTGGGTTTAAACGTAATGGATTGAAGTTTGAGTTTCAAATGGTCCGTGTTGGCTCTGAAGTCCGCAGCTATATCCTTGCCCATCCCCGCTATGCAAGCCGCAGCACTGGACCTCACGAAACCCATCGCCTCTTCGATACGGACCGCCAGCGCCATTATGTCTGCACCGGCTGGCCTCCTGAGACTTTCGAAGAAGCCAAAGAATGGACCCGTGTCTGGTGCCGCTATACCGAACATTACATTCGCACAGGGCAATCTCTCACAAGCTAGAAAGGATTTATTATGAAGCAAGATACCGTCATACGACTGACACCCCGCGTCTATCATGACTACCGCAAAAGTATTGCCCAGCATGCGCCTGAGACGGCGGCCATTTTGGGTGGACGTCTGGACAAACCAAACCTGATAACAGAGTTCAGGTTCTGCCCACCAGAAAAACGGAATGGGGCCTATCAAAGCAGCAGCACCTATGTTTCTGTGGACGCTGACTTGATGAACTGGATCATTCTCAACGAATGGCAGCCAAACGGGCTTTATGTTCTGGGCTTCTGGCATTCTCACCCGCGCGGCGTCACAGGCCTCTCTGGCAAAGGAGGCGATATAGGGTTGTTTGACCAATTTCTGCAATCCGAAGATGCGCGAGC
>JAESRG010000037.1 GCA_016764785.1 Paracoccaceae bacterium | reverse complement strand
ATCTGGCTTAACCGGTAAAGCAATGGACACGGTAATTGCTAGCGGCGGCATCACTGTTAAGACCTTATATAAAATGCGAAACCTCGTCAGTTATCTTGTCGCTGGGGCTTGGCTTGACGGTGCTGGCCACCATTGGCCAGATTGACAGCAACCTGCGCCAAGTGATCTCAACCGAGCTACCCGACCGCGCACCTGCGTTTTTCGTACTGGATATCAAAAACGACCAGATCGATGATTTTCGGGCTTTGGTCAGTGCTGATGAAGGCGTTGAAAAAATTGATTCAGCCCCAATGCTGCGCGGCAACATTACCCAGATAAATGGACGTCCGGCAATCGAGGTTGCGGGCAACCACTGGGTGCTGCGCGAAGATCGTGGCGTAACCTATTTTGCCACACCGCCCGAGGACAATAGAATCGTTGAAGGCACGTGGTGGCCCGAAGATTACACCGGCCCGCCACTCATGAGCTTCTCGGCGGAAGAAGCTGCGGAACTAGGCCTGACCCTTGGCGACAAAATCACCGTCAATATTCTGGGTCGCGACCTGACCGCCGAAATTTCCAGCTTTCACGAAGCTGAATTTTCAAACATGGCCATTAATTTTGTGATGATCTGGAATCCGGCGGCATTGGAAAACGCACCGCACAGCCATCTGGCAACGATCTATGCAACAGAAGATGCCGAAGGTCGTTTGACCCGCGCCATGGCCCAAAACTTTCCGAACATCACAGCGATTGGTGTCCGCGAAGCCATCACCCGTGTAGCCGACACGTTGGGCAGTCTGGCAAATGCCATTCGCTGGGGGGCTGGGGCAGCGCTGATCACCGGATTTGTGGTGCTGATTGGGGCAGCAGCAGCGGGCGAAAACCGGCGCGTTTTTGAGGCCGCTGTGCTAAAAACCCTTGGCGCAACACGGGCGCGAATTTTGGGCAGCTTTGCCCTGCGATCACTGATCCTTGGTGGATCGGCCGGCGCAGTCGCAATATTGGCCGGATCAGTCGCCAGCTGGGCGGTACTGACCTTTGTGATGGAGGCCGATTTCAGTTTCCACTGGCCCTCAGCGATCGCAATCGTCACGGGCGGCGCATTTGCCAGCCTTATTGCCGGCCTGTTTTTCGCGTGGCGGCCACTATCAGCGCGACCTGCCGGCATCTTGCGAAATCGAGGGTAAAACCCTCTGCCGACCGTAGCGAGGCCATGCCCAAAGGAAGGCGACAATTTGCGTAGCAAATCTGGTGCTGAACTGCGGGAGGGGGAGATATCTTGCTAAGCTAATCAAAGGGAGGCGCTCCCGCCCGTTACCCAATGATCCTTTCGGATCACAGGGCACAGGTTGGGCATGGCCTCGCTTTGCTCGGCTTTAGCTTTTCTTTTCGGGGTTCTTACCCAGAATAATCATCGCTAGGATTTCGTCATCGGTGACGTCTTCTACCCGTTCAGTTCCGACCAGTTTGCCATTTTTCATAACGCTGATGCGGTCACATAACTGCATCACATCGTGAATGTCATGGCTGATCAGAAAAATCCCGATACCGTCGGCTTTAAGCTGGTTAATCAGCTCGGCCACCATTTCGGTTTCCTGCGGACCAAGCGCGGCGGTAGGTTCATCCATAATCAGGATTTTTGCGTTGAAATACACCGCACGAGTGATTGCGACCGACTGGCGTTGGCCACCAGACAGCGCCGAAACCGGCGATGAGAACTTGGAGAAATTCGGGTTCAAACGGCCCATGATTTTACGGGTCGCTGCCTCCATCGCATCATCATCGACAAAACCGAATTTGTTGACAATCTCGCGGCCCAGAAACAGGTTTGAGGCGGCGTCCAGATTGTCGGCCAACGCCAACGTCTGGTAGATCGTCTCAATGTTATAGGTGCGCGCATCGCGTGGGTTCTTGATAATTGCCCGCTCGCCGTTCACGTAAATTTCGCCAGAGTCGGCCTGATAAGCGCCTGACAGCACCTTGACCAAGGTGGATTTACCAGCGCCGTTATGGCCCAGCAACCCGACAACTTCGCCAGCGTACAAGTCGATGCTAACATCATCGACAGCTTTGACGCCGCCAAAAGCCAGCTCGATGTTTTTCAACTCGATCAGTGGAGTTTGCTTGTTCATGTTCATTCCCCCTTAAAGGCCAGCGCGTTTACGATAAACGATGTCGATCCAAACGGCGAACACCAACACAACCCCAACCACGATGGACTGAAGCGGCGCATCTACGCCGACCATCGCCATGCCAGATTGCAGCGATTGCATGATCACAGCACCAATGATGGCCCCGTGAATGGTGCCGATACCACCCGACAGGGCAGTGCCGCCGATGACCACGGCTGCAATGGTGCGCAGCTCGTCCAGCGTGCCAAGGTCATTGCCAACCGACCCTAGACGGGCCGAAGCAATCACCGCAGCAACCGCCACAAGCGCGCCCATCAGGGCAAATATCTTAACGGTCAATAACCGGGTGTTAATGCCAGATAATTCAGCCGCATCCGGGTTGCCGCCGGTGGCGAAAATATAGCGTCCAAAACGGGTGCGGGTGGCAATGATCGTCATCATGACGCCAATCGCCAACACAATCACCACCGGAATGGCAATGCCGTGGCTGATAAACAGACCCTCGGCTGGAACTTCCAGATTGTTGGCCTCGGCGTACCGTTTAACCGCACCTTTTGGCAGCGGATAGGCGTTCATAATCATCACAAACCCTGTAATCAGGAATGTGGCAATGCCGCCCAGCGCGAATTCGGCCCATAAAGGTTTTGGGGTAAAGCCGTGTTTGGCCCGACGACGACGGCTTTGCACCATCATGATCAGCGCCGCAACCGTGGCGAAAATGCCGAAAGCCCAGCTGAGCGTGTCGCCCAACGTGCCGCTGCTACCGCCGCCCAGTAACCGGAATGTTACATCAACAGGGGCGATGGTCGCGCCTTGGGTCACCCACCACGCAGCACCACGCCAAACCAGCAAACCGCCAAGCGTTACGATGAAGGCCGGTACGGCCAGATACCCGATGATCCAACCTTGGAAAGCACCGATCAAAGCACCCAACAGGATGCCAACGATCACGGTAATGATCCAGATGCTCCAATGGCCAAGGCCTAAATATTCTGGCAGGATGTAAACCTGCAAACTGCCCATGATCATGGCAATAAAGCCCAGCATCGCCCCGACTGACAGGTCGATATGACGGGTCACGATTACGAAAACCATGCCTGTTGCCATCACCGCGACCGAAGCTGTTTGAACCGACAGGTTAAATAAGTTCCGAGGGGTTAGAAACCGTCCGCCGGTCACGAGGTCAAACACGACCCAGAGCATGATCAGCGCGCCGATCATCCCCAGTAAACGCATGTCGATACCGATAGCATCAACAAATTTCTTGAGTGACTTTTTCATGTTTCCCCCCGCAAACGCCGGATACACCGGTGTTGTTGGCGCGCTATACGCACCATAATGATCGTCAAATTGTGTGTGAATTTAGTTGAATTCCCCCCTCAGGTCTAGCCCGAGAGGGGAGAGGTAACCTTAGTTACAGTATGCGACCGATGCGCCTGCGCACAGAACGTCTTTTTCGATCCAGCCGCCGTCAACAACAACATTTAGGTTGTCGGCAGTGATTGGCACTGGTGCCAAGAAGATTGCAGACATTGTTGTGCCAGCTGGAGATGTCCAGGAAACAGCGCCGTCAACGTCACCATTCATGGTGCCAGCAGCCAAAGCCGCTGCGATTTCGCCAGCAGCTGTACCCAGTGCACGGGCGTCTTTCCAAACCGATACGGTCTGGGTGCCAAGTGCAACGCGGTTCAGCGCAGCGTGGTCGCCGTCTTGACCAGAAACTGGCAGACCTTCTAGGCCCTGCGCAGTCAATGCAGCAACAACACCACCAGCGGTGCCGTCATTCGATGCCACAACAGCGTCAACATTGTTGTCATTTGCTGTCAGGATCTGTTCCATGTTACGCTGAGCGTTAGCCGGAGACCAACCATCGGTGTAAGCTTCGGCGATGATGGTGATATCACCAGCGTCGATTGCAGCTTGCAGGATTTCCTGCTGTCCACCGCGCAAGAAGTCTGCGTTCGGATCAGTTGGCGAGCCTTTGATCATCACATAGTTACCGGTTGGCATTGCAGCCAAAACGGCACGTGCCTGCATGCGGCCAACTTCGACGTTGTCGAATGTCAGATAGAATGCGCGGCTGTCTTCGATAAGACGGTCATAAGCAATTACAGGAATGCCTTCGTCAGCGGCTGCATCAACTGCAGGGCCCATTGCCGAAGGGTCTTGTGCCAGAATGATCAGCGCGTTTGCACCCGCAGCGATCAAGCTTTCAACGTCAGCCAGCTGCTTTGTGGACGAGCTTTGTGCGTCGGCAGAAATATAAGTTGCGCCAGCAGCTTCCAAAGCAGCCACGATTGCGGCTTCGTCAGTTTTCCAGCGTTCTTCCTGAAAGTTAGACCAGCTAACGCCAACAACAAGGCCGTGGCCTGCTGCGAAGGCAGATGTCGCGACCGAAACGCTAAGCGCAGCGGCAGCAAAAGTTTTTACGAAATTCATACTTTCCTCCCAAAAGTTAATTAGACACGTCGAGTCAGACAGAATCGCCGTGTCGGCAGCACTATGTATGTTTTTAATTTACTAGTCAAATTAAACATTGTATCCTGTGACGAAATTATGACGCAGCAAACAACACTGACTGAAAGAATTGAAATTCCGGAATAAAGAATATACCAATGACTAACCGCAATCGCTGATATTCTTCGACAGGTACTACATGAATCAACTGATGCCCTCACAATTACATGATGCCCGTTCCAACGGCCGCACCCTCGTATTTTCCGCCATCCGTCGTAATGCGCCAGTCGCGCGGGTTGATATTGCCAAGATCACCAATCTTAGCCCGGCAACCGTGACAAGTATCACCGCTGAGCTGCTAACTGCGGGATTGATTGAAGAAGTCGCCGTCGAAAATTCAGGCGTGGCCGGAAAACGCGGGCGTCCGCGGGTTGATCTGAAAATTCGCGGTGCGGCGCATATTGTTGTCGGGATCAAACTGTCTGATAACTCTGCCACCTATTCGTTCCTTGATTTTGAGGGCAAAAAAATAGCGGGCTATGTGCACCCCTCGGCTCAGGAAACCTATTGCCTGCCGGAGCTGATGACATTTCTCACTGACGGATATTCCGCAGCCCTAACAGACGCCGGATTGGAAGAATCCTCAATTTCAGGTATGGGGCTTGGCCTACCGGGGGTTGTCGATGCTGAAGCGGGTATAGTTCTGTGGTCGCCGGTTTTGATTGAAAAGAACCAACCTTTGCAGCAGAAACTGGCTGATACATTCAGCATTCCGGTCTTTATCGATAACGATGCCAATCTGGTCGCGGTTGCCGAAAAACATATTGGTCTTGGCAAGAATGCCCAAAATTTTGTGGTGATTACGGTTGAACAAGGCGTCGGCCTTGGCATTGTGATCAACGGTAAAATTTATCGCGGCACCAAAGGCTGCGGGGCTGAGCTTGGCCACACCAAAGTGCAGCTCGACGGGGCGTTGTGCCGCTGTGGGCAGCGTGGCTGCCTTGAGGCTTATGTCGGTGATTATGCACTTTTACGCGAGGCCGGTACCGCGATGGGACCGCTTGAGGGCGCCAATCCACAAGAACAAATGCAAGCGCTGTTAGCTGCCGCCAAAAAGGGCAACACCGTCGCCCAGTCGATTATCCGGCGCGCGGGGCGCATGTTCTCGATGGGCTTGGCCAATGTGGTTAACATCTTTGCGCCTGAACTTATCATCCTGTCGGGCGAACGCCTGCAAGACAGTTTTCTTTACGGTGACGAAGTCATCAACGACATGAAAAAATACGCAGTGCAGTCCGGAGATCTGATGCCCGAGGTCAAGATTCACAGCTGGGATAACCAGATGTGGTCCATCGGCGCGGCCACGTTTGCGATTGACGGCATTATTGATATTGCTTTGGCGAAGATCCGCTAAATGCGTCTTATTTCATCGATTGCCCTGATATGCCTTCCTGCCGCCACGTTGGCAGGACCAACCTTCACCAATGTTGCCCCTGCGCTGAGAATTCACCATCAATATACCGGCGGATGGGAACATTTTGTTGGCGGCGGAGTCGCGACCTTTGATTGTAACGCTGACCTTTTGCCCGACCTGTTTGTTGCCGGTGGCGACAGCCCGGCAGCTTTGCTTATCAATACCTCGACACGGGGCGGCGACGTTTCGTTCACCGAAAACACACCCGACTTATTACAGATGACGGGTATGGTCGGAGCCTATCCGCTAGACATCGATAGCGACGGTATTTTGGATCTGTTCGTGATGCGCGTTAGTGAAAACCACATCTTTAAGGGCGGACCAGACTGTAGCTTTACTGCGTTCAGCGACCTGAACTTTAGCGTCGGCAACCACTGGACCACCGCGTTTTCCGCAACGTGGGAAGGGGCGAACCTGTTGCCGACCCTCGCCATTGGCAACTATGTTGATCGCAACGACCCTGACGGCCCGTTTGAGGCCTGCGACACTAGTTTTTTGGTACGGCCCGATGGGCAATCCTATGGCCCTGCCCTGCGGCTCGAACCAAGTTTTTGCCCCTTGTCGATGCTGTTTTCCGACTGGGGTCGGCTGGGGCGGCAAGATCTGCGGGTCAGTAATGACCGACATTATTATGTCCGTGGCGGCGGCGAGCAACTTTGGGCGATGGAGGATACCCCGCGCCTTTATGATACCACTGACGGATGGCGTGATTTCAGCATTTGGGGCATGGGTATCGCTAGCCGCGATATTTCAGGCGATGGCATTCCCGAGGTTTTTCTAACCAGTATGGCCGATCAAAAGCTGCAAAATTTGGCGGCGGGTGCGGCTGGCCCAAGCTTTGACGATGCCACCTATGATCGTGGCACCACTGCGCACCGGCCTTACACGGGTGGCGACGGGCGGCCCTCAACCGGTTGGCATGTGGCGTTTGGCGATGTGAATAATGACGGTTTAGATGATGTTTTTATTGCCAAGGGCAACGTTGAACAGATGCCAGCCAGCGCGATGGACGACCCGAATAATTTGCTTATGCAAACGACAGACGGTCGCTTTGTCGAAGCTGGTGAAATGGCCGGAATCGCCACAATGGATCGCAGTCGGGGTGGCGCACTGGTTGATCTAAACCTTGATGGCTTGCTAGATATCGTGGTAGTCAACCGACGTGCTGACCTCGAAATTCTTGAAAATATCAGCGACGAGTCCGGCAACTGGATTTTGCTTGAGATCAGTCAAAACGGTACCAACCCGCAAGCGGTTGGCGCTTGGATTGAGCTGCAAAACGCAGACAAAACATGGCACCGCGAAATCACCGTTGGCGGTGGACATGCCAGTGGTCGCGCTGGGTTTGAGCATTTTGGCCTTGGGTCCGTTGACACCGTGCAGCTGCGGGTGATTTGGCCAGACGGAACCACGTCAGACTGGCTAGAGGTTTCGAGCAATCAGATACTTCGGATCAAGAAAAACAACACAGGACTAACGGCAAACCCTCTCTAGGACTTGCCGTTATGTAGTGTTTCTAGCGGTCAACAGTAAGGCCGCTGGGAACAGATTCCGGCACACCAAGCTGCCCTTTTCCGCCCGCACTATCCGTAAGCGCCCTCAGGAACGCAAGCAGGTTTTGCACCTCAGGGTCGGTCAGGCCGACGGGCAATAGATCATTTGCCGCCGCAATTGCTGCGATTTCGTCGGGCGCATTCATGATCGACCAGTCGTTCGCCTCAAAATCAGGAAAAACCGCCTGCCCCGGCGCATAAGCATTAAGGCTGGCAATCGGATCAAGGTGATGCCGCACCACCGCTTCCAAGTCTCGGTATGCGCCATCATGGCCATACGGACCCGTCAGGGCAATATTCCGAAGGCTCGGGGTGCGAAAACGATAGGCATCCGCAGGGTCGCCAGTAACACGCATCCGGCCAGTATCGCGGTGGTGGGGTTCAAACCGTGCCGATTTTCCGGGGCCGATCTGAGGCATGGCAATAGCGTGAAAGTCGTGGTCGGTCTGAAAACGACCGGTATGGCAATCGGCACATCCGGCCTTACCATAAAATAATTCAAGCCCCGCCAGCACATCATCAGACAATGCACCACCCAACAAAAACTGATCAAACGGGCTGTTATCAGCCCGCCATTCAATGGCAATAAAACTGGCAATCACATTGGCAATATCGGTAAATTCGATGTCGCGCGTACCAATAACGTCATCGAATTTGGTGCGATATTCAGGGATGCCCGACACCCGCGCGGCGATGATGTCCCATGCGCCACCCTCGGACGACAAAAAGCCCTGACGCACCGCTTGCGACACGTCGCTTTCGGAATAATGGCCCGCCATTTCATCGCCAGACAGCACTGGAAACATTGCTTGCGCTGAAAGAACGCTGTCAAAACCAATCGCCATAGTATCTGCTAGTGGGGTGCGAATACCCGAAGCGCGGGTTGGGTCGGCCTCAAGCCGTCCATCATGGAACATGGTGGTGAATTGGGCTGCGCCAAGATTAAACAAAGCCGGGGCATTTCGCGCAATGCGTTCTTCGGGCATGTTGTCTGGGGTGCCAATGCGGTCAGGGCCAAGACCTTTGCCGCCCTCGCCCAACGCAAGCGAAACCCCATCCGATGTTGCGAATTTCGGGTGATGGCAGGTCGCGCAGGCAATGTTGCGGTTGCCACTAAGAATGGGGTCATAAAACAAAAGCTGTCCAAGGCTGACACGCCTTTCGGTGTGTTCCGAAAATTCCTCAGGCGGAAACGCTGGCACGGTTTGCGCGCAGACGGCAGAGGCCAAAGACAGCGCAGCAATCCAACAAATCAGTCTGAACATGCAGTCTCTCCTTGATTTAATTTTTCTCTCGAAATAATATCTGACATTCATTGCGCCGTTTGGCAAGTTGTCAGCGTAATAAAAGGAAAAACCATGTATCTTGGCTTAGATCTCGGCACTTCAGGCCTTAAGGGGCTGTTAATTGACGATACCCAAACCGTTATTGGCTTGGCAAGTGCACCGCTGGACGGTACGCGCCCGCATGACGGGTGGTCTGAACAAGACCCGTTGAGCTGGATCACGGCTTGCGAATCTGTGTTGGACCAACTGGCGGCAAAGTTCCCGACGGAATTAGCGGCGTTGCGCGGCATTGGCCTGTCAGGGCATATGCACGGCGCCACAATATTGGGCGCTGATGATGCGCCCTTACGGCCCTGCATTCTGTGGAACGATACCCGTTCGCACGCAGAAGCCGCCGAGCTTGATGCCATGCCGGAATTTCGCAAAATTTCAGGCAATATCGTATTCCCGGGTTTTACAGCGCCAAAATTACTGTGGGTGCAACGAAACGAACCTGAGGTGTTTGCCAAGGTACACAAAGTGCTGTTGCCCAAAGACTATCTGCGTCTTTGGTTAAGCGGCGAATATATTTCTGACATGTCCGACAGCGCCGGCACTAGCTGGCTGGACGTGGCTAAACGTGATTGGTCCGATGTGTTGCTACACGCAACCGGGCTTGACCGCAGCCATATGCCTAATCTTGTTGAGGGCAGCGCCGTTGGTGGCCAGCTGCGGGCAGAACACGCGCAACGGTGGGGCATTCCAAGCGGCGTGCCTATTGCGGGCGGGGCGGGCGACAACGCGGCCTCGGCCATTGGTATGGGTACGATTGCGACGGGACAGGCGTTTGTATCACTGGGAACCTCGGGTGTTCTGTTTGCGGCAAATGACAGTTATTTGCCCAAACCTGAAAGTGCCGTGCATACCTTTTGTCACGCATTACCGGATACTTGGCACCAAATGGGTGTCATATTATCAGCCACTGATTCGTTAAACTGGTATAGCCGGATTGTCGGAAAATCCCCTGCGGAACTGACATCAACCCTTGGAGACTTGGCCGCGCCGGGCAATGCTCTTTTTCTGCCCTACCTTGGCGGTGAACGTACCCCGCATAACGATGCCGAAATTCGGGGCGCATTCCTGAATCTATCGCATACCGACGACCAAGCCAGCCTAACCCGTGCTGTTCTGGAAGGCGTCGGTTTTGCGCTGCGCGACAATATGGAAGCCCTGCGATCAGCAGGCACCGAGATCAGTAATTTGCTGGCGGTTGGCGGTGGTTCACTGTCAAACTATTGGCTGCAAGTGCTAGCGACTACGCTTGATACCGCAATTGACGTGCCGGTTGACGGTGATTTTGGAGCCGCTTTAGGCGCTGCGCGGCTTGGCCTGATGGCCGGTAGCGGGGCGTCACCTGACAGTGTTTGCACAGTGCCAGAAATCGACCACACCGTTGGGCCTAACAAAAATCTTACCGCCGCGTTTTCGGACGCATATCATTCTTACACATCCGCTTATCCAGCCCTAAAGGGAGCCTAACATGACCGATTTTTTTGGTGATATTTCTCGCATTAAATACGAGGGCGCGTCCAGCACCAACCCTCTGGCATTTCGTCACTATGATGCCAATGAAATGATCATGGGCAAGCGGATGGAAGACCATCTGCGCTTTGCTGTGGCCTATTGGCATTCATTTGCATGGGAAGGCAGCGACCCGTTTGGCGGCCAGACTTTTGAGCGCCCTTGGTACCCACAAAACACTATGGCCAGTGCCAAAGTAAAAGCCGATGTGGCTTTCGAAATGTTTGACATTCTGGACGCACCGTTCTTTTGCTTTCACGATGTCGACATTCGCCCTGAAGGTTCGAGTTTTGCAGAGAACTTAGCAAATTTGGAAGAAATTGTTGATTATTTAGCAGAGAAAATGGAGGCCAGCCGCACTAAATTGCTATGGGGAACGGCCAATTTGTTCTCTCATCGTCGGTTTATGTCGGGTGCGTCGACCAACCCTGACCCAGAGGTTTTTGCCTTTTCTGCGGCGACCGTAAAATCGTGTATGGATGCTACACATAAACTGGGCGGTCAAAATTACGTGCTTTGGGGTGGTCGTGAAGGGTACGAAACCCTGCTGAATACCGATATGAGCCGCGAGCTGGACAACATGGGCCGGTTCCTGAATATGGTTGTCGAGTACAAACATAAAATCGGCTTTAAAGGCCAAATTTTGGTAGAGCCAAAACCCCAAGAACCGTCGAAGCATCAATATGATTTTGACGCCGCAACTTGTTACGGTTTCTTGCAGAAATATGGCCTTGAGAACGAGGTTAAGTTGAACCTTGAACAGGGTCACGCAATTTTGGCGGGTCACTCGTTTGAACATGAAATTGCCACGGCAATTGCCATGGGCGCGCTGGGGTCGATCGACATGAACCGCAATGACTATCAATCGGGTTGGGATACGGACCAGTTTCCGAACAACACACCCGAAGTTGCGCTGGCCTATTACCACATCCTGAAGGATGGCGGTTTGAAACAAGGCGGCACGAACTTTGATTCAAAACTGCGTCGTCAATCGCTTGATCCGGTGGACCTGATTGCCGGTCACGTCGGCGGCATGGATATCTGTGCGCGCGGCTTGAAAGCAGCGGCCGCGATGATCGAAGATGGCGGCCTAGAAGACGCCATGAACGCGCGGTATTCAGGTTGGGATACGGATGGGGCCAAGGACATGATGTCTGGTTCGCTCGACAGTATTTTCAACAAGGTTGTTGCCGATAACATCAACCCACAGCCGCGTTCTGGTCGTCAGGAAGTTCTTGAGAACTACGTGAACCGGTTCGTTTAACGGGGCGGGGGTAACCCCGCCCTACATTTTTGGCAGGAAATTTCCCTTTAGCCCAAGCAAAAATTCCACGAATATCTGCGTTGCCGGGGGAAGGGTTCTACCCGCGCGACGCAGCAAAAACCACGTGCGCGTAATTGGCAAGCCGGGGTGGTGAATCAGGGCTAAACGGCCTGACTCCAATTCTCCAGTGACGGTATGCGCCGAAATAATTGCCACGCCCAAGCCCGCGATTGTGGCCTGTTTTATGGTCTCGTTCGAATCGAGTTCAATGGTTGCATAGGGGGTGCCATCACTAAGATTATCCAAAAACCGTTCCATTAGAATGCGGGTGCCCGACCCCGGTTCGCGTGACAAAAACGTTTGTTTCAGCAAATCAGGTGTAGAAATTCTCCCCTTGCCAACCAGCGGATGGTCGGGCGCTGCGATCAAAACATGAGGGTTTTCACCCAGCATATCGGCCTCAACCGGCGGATCACGGGGCGGGCGACCCATGATCGCAAGGTCAATCTTTTTGCCTTTTAACCCGTCGATAATCGCGGCGCGATTGCCAACAAACATGCCGATTTCAATGTCGGGCAACGCATGCTGCGCCTTGGCAATAATGCTGGGGGCAAAGTATTTTGCGGTGCTGACAACGCCAAGAACTACGTGGCCGGTTTTACCGGATTTAAGTGCGGTAATATTGGAAAAACAATTACTTAGAGAGTTTTCGATTTGCGCCGTTGCCGCCAGAACCACCCGCCCTACAGGCGTTAATTCTATCTTTCCATCAGGTCCGCGGCTCATCATTTTCTCACTAAAATTTAATTCCAGCGCCCGGAGCTGGGTGGACACGGCCGGCGTAGTGACATGCAAAATCTCGGCGGCGGCGGTAAGGCTGCCAGCCTGAACGATTGCGGAAAGGGCGCGGAGTTGCTTGAGCGTGATCGCTTTTTTATGAATCATAGTTTTGTTTAACGCAGCAAAGATATTTTTCAATTTTCTTTTTCAATTTTTCTGCAATGAATTACATATTCGATTTTTACAATCCATTCAGGAAACCCGATATGACATCGCACATCACCCTCACCGATTACTTGGCTGACGCGCCGAATGACCTCGGCGGCGTGATTGCAGCGATGGCCGGTGTTGGCCGTGATCTGTCGCGTCGAATTTCGCGTGGCGCGCTCGGCGGTGCCCTTGGTAAAAGCGTCGGCAAAAATTCTGACGGCGACCAGCAGAAGGCGCTGGATGTGATGGCAGATGCCGTTTTCCATGCCGCGCTAAAGGGATTGCCGGTAAAATATTATGCCTCGGAGGAGCAGCAATCGATTGTCACCATGAACCCCGACGGGCATCTGGCGCTGGCGATTGACCCGTTGGATGGGTCGTCAAATATTGATATGAACGTGTCGATTGGTACAATCTTTTCGGTGTTTAAGGCTGCGAACAAAGCTGATCAAAGTTTCCTCCGCCCCGGTCGTGAAATGATCGCGTCCGGTTACATTATTTACGGGCCTCAGACCAGCATTGTGCTAACCCTCGGCAATGGCACGGCACTGTTTGTTCTAGACTACAAAACCGATGATTACCTTTTGGTGGAACCCGGCCTCAATATCGTTGACGATGCTGCTGAATACGCGATTAACGCATCGAATTACCGTCATTGGGCCAAGCCGATTCAGGCCTATATCGACGATTTGGTCGCTGGCGATGTGGGTATTCGCGCCAAGAATTTCAACATGCGCTGGGTTGCGTCTCTCGTGGCTGAAACCCACCGGATCATCATGCGCGGCGGGATATTTCTGTACCCGAGCGATGATCGTGACGGATATGAAATGGGCCGCTTGCGGATGGTTTACGAATGCGCGCCGATCGCGTTTCTGATCGAACAGGCCGGGGGCATGGCCACCGACGGGTCCAACCGTATTCTCGACCTGACGCCTGCACATTTGCATGTGCGCACGCCGTTTGTATTTGGTTCGAAAGACAAAGTCACTCGGGTGGCTGCCTATCACGATCTTCCCGACATCGAAACCTCGCCGCTTTTTGGCAAACGCGGCCTGTTTAACGTCGAAGGATCAATTTGATGAGCACCAAACACCCCATTATTTCCGTCACCGGATCGTCAGGCGCGGGCACCTCGACCGTTAAAAACACGTTTGATCAGATTTTCCGGCGCGAGGGCATCAAATCGGTATCGATCGAAGGCGACGCGTTTCACAGGTATGACCGCGCCACAATGAAGACCGAGTTTGAGCGGCGCTCAGCCGAGGGGAATCATACGTTTAGCCATTTTAGCTATGAAGCTAATGTGCTGCATGATCTGGAGCGGGTTTTTCGTGAATACGGAGAGACCGGTGCGGGAAAAACACGGCATTATGTGCATAACGATGTCGAGGCTAAGCAGTTTGGCACGGTATCTGGAACGTTTACCGACTGGATCGATTTCGAAGTTGGCACCGACATTCTGTTTTATGAAGGCCTGCACGGCTGTGTGTTAAACGATGACGTTAATTTGCCGAAATACGCAGATTTGAAGATCGGCGTCGTGCCTGTGATCAACCTGGAGTGGATTCAAAAAATCCATCGTGACCGTTGTGAGCGGGGCTATAGCACCGAGGCCACGACCGATATTATTTTGCGCCGCATGCATGATTACGTGCACTGCATCACCCCGCAATTCAGCCAGACCGACATCAATTTTCAACGGGTACCTGTGGTGGATACCTCAAATCCGTTCATCTCGCGGTCAATCCCGACAGCCGATGAAAGTCTGGTGGTAATCCGGTTCAAAGATCCGCGCGGAATCGATTTTCCGTATCTGACGTCAATGATTGACGAGTCCTGGATGAGCCGCGCAAACTCGATTGTGGTGCCGGGCGGCAAGATGGATCTGGCAATGCAACTTATTCTAACGCCGCTGATTTTACGGCTTGTTGATCACTCCAAGAGGGCATGATGACCATGGAAAAACAAATGGCAAATGCGATCCGCGCTTTGACGATGGACGCCGTACAAGCCGCCAATTCCGGCCACCCAGGAATGCCGATGGGCATGGCAGACGTGGCCACGGTTTTGTTTAACCGGTTTATCAAACTGGACCCATCATCGCCGGACTGGCCCGACCGGGACCGGTTTGTATTATCGGCAGGACACGGGTCTATGCTGTTGTATTCAATCCACCATTTGCTGGGTTACAGCGATATGGACATGGATCAGATTCGCAATTTCCGCCAGATGGGCGCGCGCACGGCTGGGCATCCAGAATATGGACATGTGCTTGGAATCGAGACCACAACCGGCCCCTTGGGTCAGGGGATTACAACCGCCGTGGGTATGGCACTCGCTGAGCGGATGCAAAACGCGCGGTTTGGCAACGATCTGGTGGATCATTTCACCTATGTTATTGTTGGCGACGGATGCCTGATGGAAGGGATCAGTCACGAAGCGATAGATTTTGCAGGAAATATGGCCCTCGGGCGGCTGGTTGTTCTTTGGGACGATAACGCGATCACCATTGACGGGGCGACAAGTCTGTCGACCAGCACCGACCAGTTGGCGCGCTTTGCGGCGGCAGGCTGGCACGTCGCCACGGTTGACGGGCATGACAATGACGCAATCGCGGCGGCGATTGAGGCGGCAAAATCTGACCCCCGCCCGTCTTTCATTGCCTGCAAAACCATCATCGGATTTGGGGCACCAAATAAACAGGGGACAGCGGCAACCCATGGGGCCCCCCTCGGGGTCGATGAGATTGCGGCAACGCGCAACAACTTAAACTGGCCACATGCGCCGTTCACCATTCCTGAAGAGATTGAAACGGCTTGGGAGGCCATTGCAACACGGGGCAGCAATGCGCAGGGTTTGTGGGCCGCGCGCCTGAAAACCTCACCGCAAGCGCAAGATTTCCGCGCGGCTTTGGCTGGGCCGGATAGGGCGACCTTAACCAAAGCAATGACCGACTATCGCCAGCAGCTCAGCGCGGATGCGCCAAAGATTGCGACCCGCAAAGCCTCGCAGATGGCTTTGGAGGTAGTAAATGAGGTTCTGAAAACCACCGTTGGTGGCTCGGCTGATCTGACCGGATCGAACCTAACGAAAACCAGCGGCATGACTGTCGTTAACCCTGACAACTTTGCGGGGAACTACATCAATTTCGGCGTGCGCGAACACGGCATGGCCGCGATCATGAACGGCATTGCTTTATATGGCGGGCTCGTCCCGTATGGCGGTACATTTCTGGTATTTGCCGACTATATGCGCGGCGCGATGCGGCTTTCCGCCTTAATGGGCCTTCGGGTAATTTACGTGCTGACGCATGACAGTATTGGCTTGGGCGAAGACGGTCCGACCCATCAGCCGGTTGAAACCATTGCCAGCCTGCGGGCCATTCCCAACATGAATGTCTATCGCCCTGCGGACGCTGTGGAAACGGCTGAGGCGTGGGAATTGGCGCTGTCAGATGCTACGACCCCGTCGGTTCTATGCCTGTCTCGGCAAGGGTTGCCAACCGTGCGTACCACGCATGTTGCGGACAACAAATCGGCGCTTGGGGCGTATGTTCTGCGCAACACCGATGGCCCGCGCGACATAACTCTGATTGCCACCGGTTCCGAGGTCGAAATTGCCTTAAAAGCCGCGTCACAACTGGGTGAATCTGGCATCAAGGCCACAGTGGTCTCTGCCCCTTGTTTTGAACGCTTTGCGGCCCAACCAGCAGGTTATCGGCAGGGCGTTCTGGGCACCGCGCCCCGCATTGGCATCGAGGCCGCCATTAAACAAAGCTGGGGAGCCTTGCTTGGCGACAATTCTAGGTTTATTGGAATGGAGAGCTTTGGTGCATCCGCGCCAGCTGACGAACTGTATACGCATTTCGGCATTACTGCGCAGGCAGTTGTTAACGCCGCGATGGACCTAATCAAAGGGAATTAGACACATGACTGTAAAAGTAGCCATCAACGGCTTTGGCCGCATCGGGCGCAATGTTCTGCGCGCGATCATCGAGTCCGGCCGCACCGATATCGAGGTGATTGCGATCAATGATCTGGGCCCTGTCGCAACCAACGCACACCTGCTGCAATTCGATTCAGTACATGGGAAATTTCCGGTCAACGTTGTGGTTGACGGCGACACAATCGACGTGGGCACCGGCCCGATCAAAGTTTCAGCTGAGCGCGACCCGACCAAGTTGAAATGGGAAGGCGTTGATGTTGCACTAGAATGTACCGGCATTTTCACAGCGCGTGACAAAGCCGCGTTGTTGCTGGAATCTGGCGCGACCAAGGTTCTGATCTCGGCCCCTGGTGCGGGCGCTGACAAAACCATTGTTCATGGCGTGAACCATCAGCTGCTGACTGCTGACGACATCATTGTGTCAAACGCATCTTGCACCACCAACTGTCTGGCCCCAGTGGCCTATGTGCTGAACAATCTGCTTGGCATTGAACAGGGTTTCATGACCACGATCCATTCTTATACCGGCGACCAGCCAACGCTAGATACCATGCACAAAGACATGTATCGCGGTCGCGCTGCTGCGCTAAGCATGATCCCGACCACTACTGGTGCTGCCAAAGCTGTTGGTCTGGTTCTGCCAGAACTTAACGGAAAATTGGACGGCATGGCTATTCGCGTACCAACGCCAAATGTTTCGGTTGTAGACCTGAAATTCAACGCCAGCCGTGATACATCAATTGAGGAAATCAACGACGCTATCCGCGCGGCAGCCGATGGCCCGCTCAAGGGTGTGCTTGGCTATACCGACGTGCCAAATGTCTCAATTGACTTCAACCACGACCCGCACTCGTCAATTTTCCACATGGATCAAACCCGCGTTATGGATAACCGCCTCGTGCGCATCCTGACTTGGTATGACAATGAATGGGGTTTCTCAAACCGCATGGCGGACAACGCAGTTATCATGGGGCGGCTTTAAGCCCCCCACTTTTTACCACCAGGAGAAGTATAATGGCCCTAATTACCCTTCGACAATTGCTGGATCATGCCGCAGAAAATGACTATGGCATGCCAGCGTATAATATTAACAATATGGAACAGGCGTTGGCGATCATGCGCGCCGCAGCAAAAACCAATTCGCCGGTGCTGATGTCTGCATCAACTGGTGCACGCAAATATGCCGGCGACATCATGCTGCGCCACATCGTGCAAGCCTGCGCTGAAATGCATCCTGATCTACCGATCTGTATGCACCAAGACCACGGCAATAACGAACCAACGTGTTCAAGTGCGATCCGGCACGGATTTACCTCGGTGATGATGGATGGCTCGCTTGAGGCCGACATGAAAACCCCGGCATCATTCGAATATAACGTTGAGATTACCGAACGCGTTTCGCGCATGGCCCACTGGGTTGGCGCATCGGTTGAGGGTGAACTTGGGGTTCTCGGCTCACTAGAAACCGGCGAAGCCGCTGAAGAAGACGGTTCTGGCGCGGTGGGAAAACTGAGCATGGAACAGTTGTTGACCGACCCGGATCAGGCGGTTGAATTTGTGGCCCGTACCAAGGTTGATGCACTGGCAATTGCCTGTGGCACCAGCCACGGCGCCTATAAGTTCAGCAAAAAACCAACTGGTGACACGTTGGCAATGGACGTGATTGAAAAAATCCACGCCAAACTGCCAAACACCCATTTGGTGATGCACGGGTCCAGCTCGGTTCCACAAGAATTGCAGGACATCATCAATGAATTTGGTGGCAAGATGGACCAAACTTACGGTGTACCACTGGATGAAATCGTGCGGGGCATTAAAAACGGGGTGCGCAAGATCAATATCGACACCGATAACCGCATGGCCTTAACCGGCCAGTATCGCAAGGTTGCTGCGGAAAATCCCGGTGAATTTGACCCGCGTAAATTCAACGTTCCAGCCATGGCCGCAATGGAAAAACTTTGCATTGAACGCTTTGAGGCGTTCGGTGCCGCTGGCCACGCTGGCAATATCAAGATCATCCCGATGGATGACATGGCGAAACGTTATGCCGACGGCTCGCTTTGATCCTGTAACCGGCTAAATCCTTAAAATGATTCCCGCGCAAGCGGGGGTCACATCCCGACTTCAAACGCGAGCGATTCGCGAGGCGATACTGCTTCGTTCAATCGTTGCCAAACCCAAGGAGACATAACATGGACCAATCAGATCGCTATGCCGACCTAACATTGACCGAAGAAAGCCTGATCGCAGGCGGAAAGCATGTTCTGGTGGCATATATCATGAAGCCCAAAGCGGGCTTTGGTGGTTACCTTGAAACGGCAGCACATTTCGCGGCGGAATCGTCAACCGGAACCAATGTTTCGGTGTCGACCACCGATGACTTCACCCGCGGCGTTGACGCGCTGGTCTATGAAATCAACGAGGCGACCAGCCTGATGAAAATCGCGTATCCGGTCGACTTATTTGATCGTAATATCACCGATGGTCGTGCCATGCTGGCGTCATTCTTGACGTTGTGCATCGGCAACAATCAGGGCATGGGCGATGTGGAACACGCCAAAATTCACGACTTTTATATGCCACCCAATTTCCTGCGTTTGTTCGACGGACCAGCAACCACGATCAAAGACCTTTGGAACGTTCTGGGTCGCCCACACGTGGATGGCGGCTTTGTCGTTGGCACCATTATCAAGCCCAAATTGGGCCTGCGACCGAAACCGTTTGCCGATGCCTGCTATGATTTTTGGCTGGGCGGCGATTTCATCAAAAACGATGAGCCTCAAGGAAATCAGGTGTTTGCACCGCTGAAAGAGACCATTACGCTAGTTGCTGGCGCAATGAAACGCGCCCAAGATGAAACCGGTGAGGCTAAACTATTCTCGGCCAATATCACCGCTGATGACCACTATGAAATGGTAGCACGCGGCGAATATATTCTAGAGGCGTTCGGCGAAAACGCCAGCCACGTCGCCTTTCTGGTCGACGGATATGTCGCTGGGCCTGCGGCGATCACTACGGCGCGGCGCACCTTTCCGAACCAGTATTTACATTACCACCGCGCAGGCCACGGGGCGGTGACCTCCCCTTCTGCGATGCGGGGTTATACCGCGTTTGTTTTGGCCAAAATGGCGCGGATGCAAGGGGCTTCGGGCATTCATACCGGCACCATGGGTTTCGGTAAAATGGAAGGCGAGGCTGCGGACAAGCTGATGGCTTACATGATCACAGATGACAGTGCCGACGGGCCGTATTATCATCAGGAATGGGCCGGAATGAACCCGACAACGCCGATTATTTCTGGGGGCATGAATGCGTTACGGATGCCGGGGTTCTTTGCCAATCTTGGCCACTCAAATCTGATCCTGACCGCTGGCGGTGGGACATTCGGGCATATCGACGGCGCGGCAGCCGGGGCTATTTCCTTGCGTCAGGCGGAACAATGTTGGAAAGAAGGCGCAGACCCGATTGAGTTCGCCAAAGACCATTATGAATTTGCCCGCGCGTTTGAAAGCTTTCCGAGCGACGCTGACCAAATTTTTCCCGGCTGGCGAGTCGCACTTGGCATTAACTGATTTTTTGCGTCCCCATTGGGGGGCGTGGCCCAAACCAAATGAGGATCAAAATGGATCGTTCAATTAAAATTGCTCCGTCAATTCTTTCGGCAGATTTTGCCAATCTTGGCGCTGAAATCCGCGCTGTTGAACAGCAGGGCGCCGACTGGATTCACGTTGACCCGATGGATGGCCATTTTGTGCCAAACCTGACCATCGGGCCAAACGTCGTGGCAGCCATTCGCCCACATGTGTCGACGTTTATGGACGTGCATCTGATGATTGCGCCCGCCGACCCCTATATCGAAGCATTTGCCAATGCCGGGTCGGACATGATCACCGTTCACGCCGAGGCCGGACCGCATTTGCATCGCTCGCTGCAGCTGGTGCGCGGCTTTGGCAAGAAAGCGGGTGTTGCGCTGAACGTGACCACACCGCTGTCGACTGTGACCCATATTCTGGATGCAATTGACATGATCCTGATTATGACAATCAACCCCGGTTTTGGCGGTCAAAAGTTCATTGAATCGATGGTCGACAAGGTTGCCGAAACCCGCAAAATGATCGGTGATCGCCCGATCCACATTCAAGTAGATGGCGGTATTACCCCCATTACAGCACCGCTGGTTGCAGCGGCCGGGGCCGATGTTTTGGTGGCTGG
>JAESRG010000036.1 GCA_016764785.1 Paracoccaceae bacterium | reverse complement strand
GCGGAGCCGATTTATATCGTCGGAGAGCGCGACGGGGTCGTGGTCGAAGTGGCGATGTGGTGGAACGACAGTTACCACGAAAACGTGCTGCCCTTTACCAACAACATTCCGCAACGCGATGGCGGCGCGCATCTGGCCGGTTTTCGTGGGGCATTAACCCGTACAATCAATAATTATGCGGCGCGTGTCGTCACCAAAAAAGACAAGGTGACGTTTTCGGGCGATGATGCGCGCGAAGGTCTGTCCTGTGTGCTGTCGGTTAAAGTGCCTGATCCGAAGTTTTCCAGCCAGACCAAAGACAAGCTGGTCTCAAGCGAGGTCCGACCTGTGGTCGAGGGGATCGTCAACGAAAAACTGGCTGAGTGGTTTGAGGAAAACCCCGCTGATGCCAAAATTATCGTTGGTAAAATCGTGGAGGCCGCGTTTGCCCGCGAAGCCGCCCGCAAGGCCCGCGAATTAACCCGCCGCAAATCGGCAATGGATATCGCCAGCCTGCCCGGTAAACTGGCGGATTGTCAGGAGAAAAACCCCGCGAACTCTGAAATCTTCATTGTGGAAGGGGACTCAGCTGGTGGGTCAGCCAAGCAAGGACGATCACGTTTCAACCAGGCCGTATTGCCGCTGCGCGGTAAAATCCTGAACGTTGAACGGGCACGGTTTGACCGCATGCTTGGGTCAGCCGAGATTGGTACTTTGATTACCGCACTGGGCGCTGGCATTGGCCGCGATGAATTCAACATCGAAAAACTGCGGTACCATAAAGTGGTCATCATGACCGATGCGGATGTCGACGGCGCGCATATCCGTACTCTGTTGCTGACGTTTTTCTTCCGGCAAATGCCGCAGCTGATTGAGGGCGGATACCTGTATATCGCCCAACCACCCCTGTATAAAGTGCAGCGCGGCAAGTCTGAGGTTTATCTGAAAGATCAACCGGCGCTTGACGATTATCTGATCGAGCAAGGGTTGGAGGGCGCAACCCTGCTGCTTGGTTCGGGCGAGCAAATCACCGGTGCTGATCTGGCGCGTGTCGTTACTGAGGCCCGTCAAACCAAGGTAATTTTGAATGCCTTCCCGACCAATTATTCAAGCGCAATTCTGGAACAGATGACCATCGCGGGTGCTTTGATGCCGGGCGTGTTGGACGATGACCCGCAAGGCACGGCTGATCGTGTTGCAACCCGTCTTGATCTGATCGCCACCGAATACGAAAAAGGGTGGCAAGGCGCCACAACACAAGACGGAGGTTTGCGGATGTTCCGCACGCTGCGTGGCGTTGATGAAGTTCGCGTCATTGACGGCAACGCTCTGCGTTCAGCTGAGGCTCGTAAGCTTGCCAAATTAACAGACGCATTGCAGGAGATTTATTCTGCCCCCGTGAAATTGGTTCGCAAAGACAAAGAAACAGTCATTAACGCGCCAAGTGACCTTCTGAACGCCGTGATGCGTGAAGGTGAAAAAGGCCTGTCGATGCAGCGTTATAAAGGATTGGGTGAAATGAACCCTGGTCAGCTGTGGGAAACCACCCTTGACCCTGAGGCCCGTGTATTGCTGCAAGTCCGCATTGAAGATCTGGCTGAGGCCGACGACATTTTCACCAAACTAATGGGTGATGTTGTTGAACCGCGCCGCGAATTCATTCAGGAAAACGCACTAAACGTGGCAAATTTGGATTTTTGACGTGGCCGCTAGAGGCAAAATTTGCATGGCTATTCTGGCGGCTATTGTTGGCGTTCCGACGTTTACAGCTGCCGAAAACCCTGTCTCAGTTCAGATCACCTGTCCCATCGGGGGGCAGGTGTTTGAGGTTATCGAGACCGATAGTTGCACCACCTATCCCGTTCGGTTGATGTCTTTTGCGCCGACGTCGTCTTGTGATTTCATCACCCGTTTGCCGCAGTGTCCGGGCAATTTTTTACCGATGTATAAAGATTTCTCTGAGGCCGATTTAGCATTGCTGCGAGACTATATGGTGACTGAATCCTATGACAGCTCGGTTGATCTGTCGCGGTTCTATCTTGCCTATATCATTGAAAAATATATCGGCAATGACCCGTCACTGGCGTTCTCCATCTTGATGGATGGCTATTGGTTTGACCCGTTAAATACTTTTGCTGACGAGATATATGCACAAGCGTTTTTCTACGAAGCGCTTGGTGCGACTCGTCGCGCGCAAGCCAATGATCGGCCTTTCGTTCAGGCTATGATTGCTTATGTTTACCTGAAATCCGGCCAGCTTGAACAAGCGCAAGAATTTCTTAATCTATCGAAAGTCGCTGGCATTTCTGATGGTCTGCTGCCGAGCTATATCGCGCGGATCGAAGCCTGTATGGCTGTGCCAGACAGCGCCGATTGCGCACCCGACGCCCCTATTTACCAGCAATAGTTACCAAAGATTAATCCTGATTTCTTCAGGCGCAAGGCAGATTTCGTCGTTGCAGGCCTGAAGGGTCAGCGCCGCGCTTTGAACAGCGTCGGTCATGTCGGGAAGCGCCCCCGTTAGCCGGATTGTGTTTTCATAAAGCGCCAGCGGGTCGGTATTGAAGGCAAGGGTTGTGATGACTGCTTCAGGATAAGCCGCGGCGCTCAGCGAGGTGTCATCAATTGTTAGGGTCGTGGCGATGAAATAGTCATCTAACGGTTGGTTGGCATTGATGTGCCAACCGTCTTTGACCCGCAAGGTTACCGACAGGGTGTTGGCGGCGCGATCAACGTCGATCTCAACCCGCACAACACCGTTGGCCACAAACCTGACCGCGCCGTTTGACCCTGTTGTCATGATTTGCGCGGCGTTAATCGAATAGGCGCGACCTTCGGGGGCGCTCAGAATATGGCCCGAAAGGGCGGCGGCAAGTTTGGTGGCATTACGGGTGTATTCAGGGTTGGTGATGCGGTTCGCCAGACCTGACCAAAGCGCAAGAACCATGCCATTGCCGCTGGGAATTTCCGAGTCGCTAAACGGGCGAAACGCGCCAAGGCCCTCAACGGTTTCGGCCATGCGATAGGTGCCATCAGGCATGGAAAATTTGCGGTCAATGGCGGTCGCGATTTCTTCGGCGTGGGTCAGCCAGAAACTGGTGTTAGTACCGTCTGGGGCAAAATCATGCAGCGCCAAAAATGCGAGGCCAAGACTGGCATAATCTGGCAACTGACCATCAACCGAGGCGTTGCCTTCAAAACTAATGCGATACAGATTTCCGTCGCGCATCATATTATCTAGAATGTAACGCGCAGCCTTTTCAGCCGCTTGATAATAATCAGGGCGTTGAAATACGTGCGCTGCCTCAGCAAGGGTTTCAATCATGGCCCCGTTCCACGCTGTAATTATCTTTTGGTCAGTAAAGGGTTCTGGCCGCAGGTTTCGGGCGATTCTAAGCTGTTCTAACCCCGCGTCAAATATCGGATCAAGGGTCAGTTCTGACAGGTGCATTGAGTTTGAGCCATCAAGGTTTCCAACATCGGTAACGTTCAGGGTCGAAATCAGATACTCGGCAGTTTCACCGGTTACAACTCGAATTTCTGCTGGGGTCCAAGTATAGAAAACACCTTCTTCCAAATTGCCTTGGGTATCCAGCGAATCCGCGTCTTGTGCTGAATAAAACCCACCCAAAGGTGCTGTCATTTCGCGCAAGACATAGTCGAACGTGCGCAGGGCAGCGCGGCGATAATCTTCACGACCAGTAATCCGGGCCGTGCGGGTCAGCAGTCGCCCGATCATGGCCTGATTATACAACATTTTTTCGAAATGTGGCACATGCCACGCCGGATCAACTGAATAACGGTGAAAACCGCCGCCGACTTGGTCATGGATGCCGCCCATAATCATTCCGTCGAGCGTTGATGTCACGGCAGCGAAAAATTCGCGGTTCTGATCACGCTCGGCTTGATCCAGCAGAAACAAAAACGCAGATTCCTGCGGGAATTTGGGCGACGACCCGAAACCACCGTAAAAAGAATCAAGGTTCATCAGCATACGGCGCGCAACTGATGTGGCGATTTCTGGCGTTAGGTTCCGCGCGGCGGCGCTCCGGTTAAGGTGTTGCTGAACGGTTGCGCTTAGGTTTGCGGCCTCTGATTCCAGCGCTGTACGGTCAGTGCGCCACAGGGTTTCGATTTGGCCAAGGATGTCCAGAAACCCTTCGGGAGGAAAATAAGTTCCGGCAAAAAACGGTTTGGCATCAGGTGTTAGAAATACTGAATTTGGCCAACCACCCGCGCCGGAAACAGTTTGCGTGACCAGCATGAATTGCTCGTCCAGATCGGGGCGGCGTTCGCGATCAATTTTGATGGCGATGAAATGCTGGTTTAGAAACGCCCCAATTTCGGCGTTTTCGAAACTTTCTTCCTCCATGACATGGCACCAATGACATGATGAATAGCCGATCGACAGGAAAATCGGTTTGCCCTCAGCCTTGGCTTTTTCCAACGCTTCGGGCCCCCACGGATACCAGTCAACCGCGTTATAAAGATGTTGCAGCAAATAGGGCGAGTCCTGCCCAAGCAAGTGATTTGGTGTCTGAGCCATTGCGCCTCCTGAGATCGACATAATTGCAGCTGTCAGCAGTGATTTCAACATGTGTTCATTCTCCAAACCTTGCAATGGTATAGAGTGGCTTGGCGAACATGTTGAAATCACAAAGCCGCGAGGCTAGGCGACGCTCAGGATTCGAATGGAATGGGTTTTTGCGACGCTGGCAGATTTATCACCGTTTGCGATGCGGCGTAACACAGGAATATTCTTGATATTCACTGCACGTAGCGACTTCATCTCAACGATACCACGGTCCTCAAGGTCTTTGAAACAGCGGCTGATGGTTTCGGGCTGCATGCCCAGATATTCAGCCAAATCGACCCGCCGTATTGGAATCGATACCGCCCCGGGTGTCAGATTTACCTGCTGGCGGCTTTTGCATTCAAAAATAAACGACGCCAGTTTTTCCAACGCCTGTTTCTTGGACAGATCAGCCGCGTGATCTTGTGCGCGAAAAGATTGGTCACGCAGGTTATCCCAGACGATGTGACGGGCATTAGGGTTGGTCGCGACAATATTCTCAAATACAGCAGGGGACAGACGGCAAACTTCGGTTTTGGACAGGGCAATAAGCTGGCCGCGATTGCGCCGCGAAAAGCTGCGCATATCAATAATGTCGCCGCGCATGAACAGCGCCGCGATCGACTTTCGCCCGTCTTCTAGCAGATGTTGAATGCTAAAAACGCCCGAAGTAATGGCAATGATCGGCCATGACCGCAGTTGGTCTTCGCTAAATGTCTCGCCGCGCTTAAGGTCCATGGTACGCGATTGGTTGCTAAGATCAACCAATTCGGTTTCAGTCAGGTTTGCACAAAATCCGCTGGATTCAAAGAACATGGCGCATTTTGCGCATTTCGTTTTAAGGGTTGGCTGACGTGACACTTTTGCGCTCCCACAGAGTTTGCTACCTGTGCCTCTTTGAACACGGATTTGTAATCCGTATCTTGATTCAGGTCAAATTTCTTGAAGGTTATTCAACAATAACACATAGGCTGGTACCGCGCATGATTAGAAGAAACGCGAAATATTAATCGACAGCTCGCTGGCGCTACGTTGAAAAACCCCTGAACCGATTGTGGTTTCGCGCCCGCCAAATTCGGTGCCATTTGCACCAAAAGGCTGGTGATATCCGATTGTCAGGTCGGTGTTATCGTCCATGTTCCAGTTGGCTTGGAGCGCGGCCAGCACGCTGCCGTCATCCAGGCTAATTATGGCGTTGGGCGCGATGGAAATATCGGGCGTGACGCTTATTTGGGCGCCGATCACCAGCAGATCTCGACCTGTGGCGAACACTTGTCCGGTAACCAGTCGTGACGTTAGTTCAGTGGGCAGATCATCAAGGGCGACGCTGCCATCTACGCCAAAATCGTTGTGAAAATATTCGGCGAAATACATGGTATTTGCGCCAAACAGGCTGCCGGATGTGGAAATATTCAGCAAATATGATCCGTAAAAATCGCCGTTCTCAAGAAACCAGCCTGCGTATTCTGCGTTCCAGACAGCCCCGCCAAGCGGACCTGACAGGCCGATGCCTGCCAACGTGTCGCCGCGATCAACGGCCAGTGTAAAGCTGCCGTCAAAATTGCCCAAAAGGGCTGACCCGTGCAGGCCAACGGTGCTGGAACCCCAATCGAGCCCCCCTCCTGCAACCGCCGCGCGTGGCACGTAAATTGCTTGAATATCAGCGCCGCTATCAAACAGATACTGGCCATAGACCATGTCCACGCCCGGTTTATAACTGGTATCAATGGCGTTGGGCGCAAAGGCGGCAACGATGTCGAGCGGATGAAAAACTGTGCCACCGCCCCAAGTTATTGCCTGACGGCCGACTTTTAGCACAAAATTGTCACTGGTAAAACTGACCGACAGGCGGTCAATAGTATTGGCAATTACGATGTCTTCGTCGGTGTAAATTGCGCTGGTCAGGTTTAGCCAAGTTGACGGGGGCGGGGTAGGCAGAAACGGCGCTAGCGCAGCGCCATAAGCTTGCATATCACCCTTGGCGAAGGACAGCACCGAGTGAAACTCAACGGCCCAAGCACCTGTGCCGCCAGTCCACATTAGCCGCAGATTACCACCGAACATCTCGCGATTGGTAAAGCCAAGATCAGCATCAAGGCTGTCAGCCTGCGCCCAGTCGAACACGCCGCCAAATTGCAGTTGGGCACGTAAATCACCGGCCTGCGCAGCGCTGGTCGCCAGAATTGCGGCCAGAATGCTAGCTGCGGATATCGCTTTCAATTTTGCCATCTATCATCTCGATATGTCTTTTGGAGTGTTGCATGACGCGCGGGTCATGGGTTCCGATTACAAAGGTTATGCCCAGCTCAGAATTGAGCTTGGACATCAGGGCCATCAGTTCAGCGGTGGTTTTGGAATCGAGATTGGCGGTCGGTTCATCGGCCAGCACGATTGACGGTTTTGACACCAACGCCCGCGCCACCGCCACCCGTTGCTGTTGCCCACCTGACATTGCGCCGGGGCGGCGGTTTTCCATACCTGCCAACCCAACCTCGGTCAGCGCGGTTATGGCGCGTTCGCGGCGTTCGACTTTCGGGACTTGCTGCAATTGCAGCACAAATTCAACATTTTCAAGCGCAGAAAATACTGGAATCAAGTTATAGGCCTGAAAGATAAAACCAATTTTATGCAGCCGCAGGTCGGAAAGTTGGGCCTTTGATAGCCCGCTAAGCGCCTTGCCCTCAATGATGACTTCGCCTTTTGTGGGGTGGTCCAGCGCACCGATCATGTTCAGCAGCGTGGTTTTACCCGACCCCGACGGACCGGCCAGCGTGGCGAAATCTCCGGCCATGATTTCAAGGTTGATGCCGCGCAGCGCATGCACCGCAAGATCGCCTTTGCCAAAGGTTTTTTCGACGTTACGACAGGTAACGATTGGGTTTTTTGCTGTATCAGGTTGCATTACGCATGGCCTCCACGGGGCTAACTTTTTGGGCGCGATAGGCTGGCCACAGGGCAACAAGAATGCCCAGCAGCCAGATAATTAGCGGGAAAATAATGAAATCGGATGTGTTGACGGTTGGGTAAAGCACCTGCGCTTGCTGGAATTCCTCTAGCGCTTGGGCAAAGGCGCTAAGGTCGATACCATCGCTTAGCGCGTAAACCGTCATCAGCGCCAAAACCACTGCCAGCAACACCCCAACCCCGATCAATAACGTTGATTCGAACGTGACCAAGATCAAAACCATTTTTGGCTTTAGCCCCAAGGCCCGCATCAACCCAAATTCCTGCGTGCGTTCAAACACCGCCATAAGCTGAGTATTGATGATGCCAATGCTGATCATCACGATCATAATTCCTAGCCAGACATAGATAATCGACCCCATCGACGTATCCATTGCCGCCAACATAACCGACAGTTTGCGCCACTCGCGGCTATCTAAGTCGGGTGCGGCTGCGGTGATCTGTTCCATGACCATCGGCAGGTTTTCATCCAAGGGAACTGTGAAGGCAATTTGCGAGATTTCATCCTCCAACCCCAGATAATGCTGCGCCAGAGATCGGCCTGTGAACACATTATTGTCTTCAAAGCTCTGATCTGCGTCGAAGATTCCGACCACGTCAAAGCTTTGCTGGGCCAGATACCCATCAGACCCTAGTGACATCAGAATCACACGCCGCCCGAGTTCAGTTTTTAGACGTTTGGCCAAATTTAGGCCAATAATTACCCCGTCATCGTCTAAGCTGGTCAGATACCGGCCTGCGACGATTTTGGATGGCAGGGTTGAGATTTCCAGCTCTCCGGCTGGATCAACACCCAGAATGGTGATCGGCAGAGTTTTATATTCGCTTTGCACAACGGCGGGCACTTCCAGCCGTTCAACCCAGTTTTCGACCATATCGCCGTTCAAAACGGCGGTCAGTTCGGGGCTGGCGGGGGGCATTAGGTGGTCAATATTCGGGTCATCCATGTAACCCGCGGCATGAATTTGGCCTTGGCCGATCAGCAGACCCAACGCCTCGTCGCGACTGGATGCGGCCCACGCGCCAAGCAATGCTGAAAATGTCAGCACTGACCACAGGCCAACCACCACTACGATCAAGGTAATGCCGGTGCGGCGCGGATTGCGCCACAAGTTTCGCCACGCCAACGGGCGCAGGATATTGAAGGTGTTCATCATGTCGATGCCATTGCGGTTACGGGCTCCAGCCCTAAAATATGACGATAGGGAATAAACCCGAGCAGACAGATTGAGCCAACAATCGCAGATGGCCCAGCCAGCACCGTGAACGGCGTATAGATCGGATATATTTTGGCAGGAATGCCCCATTGGGCAAATATTTCCTCCATCCCCGGAAAGGCAATTCCGGTTGATTTCAGATAAAGCGTGATCGCAGAGCCAAGGAAAATGCCAATGCCCGCGCCAAGCAGTGACAGGAATATCAGCTCCATCCAGACCATTTTGCCGATTTGACCGGGCCGCATACCAACAGCCAGCAAGCCGCCGAATTCGCGGGTGCGTTCCAGCACCGACATATAAAGCGTGTTCAGAATGATAAAAACCACCACCGTAACCAGCGTGACATACATCATGCCCGAGGTGCCCATATCCAACGTGATCATCTGTTTCAGGGCAGGTTGCAGCTCCTCCCAATTGCGATATACCACATTGTTTTCACGGGCAATTTCGCGAAGTTCAGTGTTAATTTTGACAATATCTGATAGGTGCGCCCCGCTAAGCGCTATGGTGTTTACGTCGCCGTTAAGGGCAAATGTTTCCTGAAATCGCCCCAGCGGCATTTGGGCGATTTGACGGTCTAGCTCATTCACGCCCGAATGGAACAGGCCCACAAGCGTCAGCACATCAGCCGCCACTGAGCCGTCTGACCCTGACCCCAGCATGACCACCGTATCGCCAACCGAAAGGTGAAGGTTTCGCGCCAGCCCGTCGCCGATCACAATCGTGCCATCGTCATTGGCTTGCAAATAACGCCCCTCAATAATGATTGACGCCAGCGCGCTAACGCCGCCTTCATTGGTTGGATCAATGCCAACCACAGCGGCACCAAAACTGCGGTCGCCGTTGGCCAGAATGACAAAACCAGTGGCCCGTGCGGTGATCGCGGTAATTTCGGGAAGGTCTTGAAGGGCTGCGATAATTGCATCGGCATTTTCAACGCGGCGAGAAATATCGGGGTCGTCGGCATAACCTTCGGGCTGAAACTGTCCGAACCCGTCGAACAACCGCAGCGAGCCGGATTTCATGGTTTCATACGACCCGAACTGCAACGACAGCAGAAACACCAGTAACATTGAGGTTAGTGCCATACTGATAATACTAAGCGCTGAACGGATCGGTTGCCGCCAAATATTGCGCCACGCGAGTGCTTCCAACATGGGTTAGTTCCTCGGATTTTGCAGGTTTGAGCGGGTGAAAAGATAGGTCGGCACCTCAATATTGAATTCAGCCGACCGTGTGGTCATGCGCGTAAATTCATTGGAATTTGCGCTGCTCATAGTCAATACAGTCGGATAGGGCCGCCCACCCAGCACTCCCACCCGATCGGTGGTCATACTGCGTACCAGTTGGCCGCGCTGGTCGTAAAAATCTTGCCCCAGCAGCACAAAATCATCGCGCACCGTGATAATCAGTTTGCCCCAAACAATCGGACGGCCCCGTTTTGGCACCGATTCAATCACGTAAATGGAATGCCCACCAGACCGCCGGGTTTCCAGCAAGGTGTGGGTATAGTCATTCACCGTTTGCTCGGTTTTGTTCATATCGTTATAGGAAAAATCCGAGCCCATCCAAGATTGGCTCATGGCGCTAGCGGGCAGTTGAATGACCTGACTAAGGCGCGGGTTAAACACCCATGTGCGGTTGCCGACCTGCAAGGTGGCATTACCCGCATCGCGCGCAGGGCCGGTGATGCGCACCAGCGCTTTTTCTTCGCCAAGCGTCCAGCTTTCCATCGTCATGGTGCGATTGCCGCTGGATCGACTGATCAAAACCTCGATCACCGCATGTGAACTTGTCGCGCGCCAATTGTCATATGCCGCACGAATAATGCTGGTTGCGTCTTGCGCAAGGGCAATATTTGGGGTGATTATGGTGGCTGTTGCTAGAAAAATAAAACTGCGTCGGGTATGGGTATTCATCAAATACTCCTGTCTTGCCTCTGGCGGCAAAATTGTCTAAAACGTCTCTGGACCACCTAGTCCACAAATTATATTTAGGACCGCCGAAAGGGGTTGTCAAGACTGTGAACATTCACCCGTCACGTAAAATGGATGCCGATAAACGTGCGCAACTATTTGATGTTGCGATACGTGAATTTGTTGCGCACGGGTTTGGCAAAGCCTCGCTGAACCGGATTATTCGTGAGGTAAAAATGAGTAAGTCCTCGTTTTATCACTATTTTTCCAACAAGACTGAGCTGTTCAAACAGATCATGCACCAAAGTCTTGACCCCTTCATGCTGGTGCTGGAAGACTTTGATTTTGAGCTGCTAACAACGGAAAGTTTTTGGCCAACGTTGAAAGAAACCAGTCAGCAAGCTGTTGGGATGTTCATCGAGAACCCGCAGATTATTCTGCTGGGGCGGATGTTTTATAAAAGCCTTGAGGAAATCAAGGAACAGGGTCTGACCTGGGATTTTATGCAAGACATGCAGGGTTTTGTCACCAAGTTCCTGAAACGCGGTCAGGTGTTGGGCGTCATCCGCGATGACCTGCCGGATTCGTTTCTGATCACCAGTGTTATCGGGCTTGGCATGTCGATTGATCGTTGGATGATCGAGAATTTTCATACCATTGACCCCAAAGAATTTGACTATCTGAATATCCAGACCCTTGATATGTTTGAACGCCTGTTAGCCCCAACCCTGAAGGAATGAAAATGACCGAATTACCTGAAAACATGTTTGCAGTGATCCAGAAATTCTCGGGCTATTCAGGACGTATGGAAGGGCCACAAATCGCGCACGCGGGTGATTATTTGGAGGCCGCGACCCTGCCATTGCCCGTACCATCTGACAGTCAGGTGTTGATCAAGTTGCGCGCATCGTCAGTGAATCCGTCCGACCTACATTTCATTAAAGGGGAATACGGTCAGCCGCGTGTTAAAGGCGCGCCGGCCGGGTTTGAGGGATGCGGAGACGTGGTTTTAACCGGCGCAAAAGCCGCGCATTTGGCGGGTAAACGAGTGGCGTTTGTGGCCGCAAGTTCCGGCGCGTGGGCTGAATACGTGCTGGCCGAGGCGATGATCTGCATTCCACTGCACCCTGATCTTTCCGACGACGATGGCTCAGCGCAAATCGTTAATCCGCTGACCGCGATGGGCATGATTGATATTGCTGAAAAGGCCGGCGATGCGCTGGTGATTTCAGCCGCAACCAGCCAGTTGGGCAAGTTGATGATCGGCTTGGCAAAAGACAAAGGCCTGAAAGTTATCGCGTTGGTTCGGCGTGAAAATGCGGTCGATCCATTATTGAAAATGGGCGCTGCGGAAGTTGTGGTGACAACCTCCCCTGACTTTGCCGACCATTTTGAAAAAGCCAGCCGCAGCCTGAAACCTCGGGTTTTTCTGGATGCGGTCTGCGATCAGATCTCGGAAACGGTGTTTACCTTGATGCCAAACCGCGCCCGTTGGGTATGTTATGGCAAGCTGAGTACCGAAGCGCCGGTGATGACCCAGATGGGGCAATTTACCTTTATGGCTAAACAGATTGAGGGGTTCTGGCTGACCAATTGGATGCAAGAAATCGCGCCGGCTGACCTGATGGCGATCATCAAAGACGTGCAAACACGGTTTATGGATGGGCGTTGGCACACCGATGTGTCAACGCATCTAAAACTTGATCAAGTGATTGAGGGTCTGGCCGAGGCGTTAAAAACACCTGACGGCAAAGTCATTATCACGCCTTAGATCCGCGCGGCTGCCGCACACATCGCCCGCAGTTTTGCGGTTGCCAGCTCCGGTGTTAGCAGGCCCAAACCGCAATCGGGGGCCACGACCAGCCGGTCGCGGTCAATATGCTCAAGGGCCATCCGCAGCCGCGCCTCGATTTCGTCAACGGTTTCAACCCGACTGCTGGCAATGGCCACCGCGCCAAAAATCACGGTTTTGGTGGGCAATTTATCAAGCAGATCAAGGTTGTTGCAGCAATGCGCATCCTCGATCGAGATCTGGTCAAACGCCGCCCCGTCAATCGCGTTGCTAAGTTGATGATAGCTGTCGGGATCTGCTTTTTTGTAATCGTCATCGTCCAGATGGTCGGGGTATCCGCAACACATATGCACGATGCGCGTTACCGATTTCGGAACGCCGTGAAAACAGCGTTCCAGCCCCTCCATGCCGAAATCTAGCGCATCGCTAACTTTACGAGCAAATAACGGTTCGTCGACCTGAATATACTGGCAACCAGCGTCAACCAGCGCCAGAATTTCTTTGTTCACCGTTTCAGCCAATGCCGCATTCAGCTTGGGCCGGTCATTGTAAAAACAATCCGCTGTGGTATCCATGATGGTCAACGGGCCAGGCAGGGTGAATTTGACCGGACGCGCGCTGACACCTTGGCTGGCCAGATAATCATGCGGGCCATACAGCTTGCCGCTATGGCTGATGGCACTGCGAATCGCCGGAAGGTCACTTTCATAGGCCCCGTCACGCAGCACCCGATGTTCGAGCGTCTCAAAGTCAAATCCGCTAAGGTGGCGACAATGATAATGAATGTAATTTTCGCGCCGGACTTCACCGTCGGTGGGAATTGTGATGCCCGCGTCAAGCTGAATGCCGATGACCTCGCGGGCCGCGCGAATGAACAGCGCCTCATGCGCGCCGTCGCTATCTGTGGTGTAATCCCGCGTGGTCTGGCTGCTGTTCATGCCACCGGTTTCGCGAGAAATATCGAACCAGTCGCGCACCGGCACGTATTTTGGTTTGGGGAAGGCCCCCAGCGTGGTGGTTTCGAGTGATTTTACCATGTTTGTACCTTGCGATGATTCTGAATTCGGTTTTCTCAAAACGTAGCGGCAGGTTGTGATCTGGTCAAACTCTAGCTGAATGGAAATGCACCACTTGCGAGATATCAGCGATTCACGCAATGTTTTCAGAGGAAACAGAGCTTTTGCGCGGGAAGGATATTCATGGAAATGTGTCTCGATTTTTCTGCTAGACTAAGTTAATCTATTGCAAATAAACCCAAAACAGCCAATCCGATTTTTTTAGGAGCTTTCAATGGCCACATTATTTTTCTTTATGAAACGCATATTTTTATCCACGCTAATTCTATTCACTCTGTCGATCTCTGCAATTGCTGAAGGGCGCTGGGCGCTGATTGTCGGGAACGCCAATTATACAAGTTCAGGCGTTGCATCCTTGCAAAATACCTTGAACGATGCGCGCACGATGACATCCGCACTGTCCGCAATGGGGTTTGACATCTATACCATTGAGAATGCAAGCCGCGCTGATATCGATGCGCAAATGGTAAAAATCAAAGCCGAACAAGCCGATACCGCGTTGGGCCTGTTTTTCTATGCTGGACACGGGGTACAGCACGAGGGCGTTAACTATATTCTGCCCACCGATATTGAACCAAACTCGGCCAGTTTTCTGCAAAACCAGGCGATCTCGGCACAGGATATTATTGAAAGTCTTGCGGCGGTCGGCTCAGAAAAGCTGGTAATTATTCTGGATGCTTGCCGGAATTCGCCATTCGGGGCGGATCAGGCATTTGGCGTTGGGCTGGCGTTAAGCGATGCCCCCCCCAATACGATTATTTCCTATGCGACATCGCCGGGCGCTGTGGCGCTTGATGGTTCAGGGGCCAATAGCCCGTTTACGGCGGCACTTGCGGCCACGCTTGACGGCCCACGCCAAGATTTCCGCGATGTGCTGCGACTGGTTCGCGCCAAGGTTCGCCGCGCCACTGACGGCGAACAAACACCTTGGTTTATTGACAATGTTACCGACGAAATTTGGTTGGACCCCAACCCCGCTATCTTGTTGTCGGAAGAAGACCGCCAGTCGATTTCTGGAACCATTGATCTGGCTTCAATCACGTGGAATACCATCAACACCAGCGCTGACCAGAACGATTTCCAGCTTTTCGTTGATCTGTTTCCCGAGAACCAGCTGGTCGGCGTGGCGTCACGTCAAATTCAACTGTTAACCGATTCCGGTTATGCCGCCCTTCGGCCGATGGATATTCGCGTTTCCGACCCGAACCAAACGGTGCCGGACGGGCTGTCGACGATAATTACCCAATGCGATATTCTGGCGACACCGCAGCATGATCCGTTTGCGTTGGTCGAAGGGGTTCCCCATGATCTTGTGAACACCCGAGCGGCGTTGCGCGTTTGCATTCAAGCCTTGCGGGATGACCCGTCGAACGCCCGAGTTACCGGCCTTTTGGCGCGCGTTTTGATCCTCGATGAACGTTATGACGAGGGCAATTTCTATCTGCAACTCGCTGCGGATCGCGGTTATACCTATGCATATGGCGGTTTGGCCGAGGCCTATCGCATCGGTCGTGGCGTTGACCCAGACCCTGAGAAAGCCGCAAGTTTCATGATGCAAGGCGCATTGGCCGGCAATGGAAACCTGCGGGTTGCGATGGCAGAATATTACCGCGAAGGCTGGGGCGTGCCGCAATCCTACGCCGAGGCGCGTCATTGGTTTGAGATTGCCTCGATGAACGGGCAGTTCAACGCTTTCACCGCATTGGGCGATATGTATCGTCGTGGTCACGGGCTGGAGGTCGATTATGCTACGGCGCTTGAGCTCTATTTGATCGCCGCTGGTAACGGTGAAACCGATGCGATGAACAATGTCGGAATGGCTTATCTGCGCGGTGAGGGCGTCACCCAAAACCCGCAACAAGCTATCTTCTGGCTTACCCGCGCCACGGCCGCCGGCAATCCTTATTCAGCATTTCATCTGGGCCGGATGTTCCGTAAAGGCTGGGGGGTGGAAAACGATCCGACACAGGCGTTGGCGTATTTCAAACTTTCCGCCCAGCGCAATTTTGTGAATGCCTATCAGAAAATCGGCGAAATGTATGAGGGGAATGACGGCATTGAAGCCGACCTGCCGCAGGCCTATGCCAACTATATCATTGCTTATGAGGGCGGGCTGCAACGCAATACCGCAGGGTCGCGTAAGGTGTCCGAGGATGTGGCTGAACATATGGCGCGCCTCGACGAGACCATGTCCGAGGTCGAACTAACCCTTGCCCGCAGCACGGCGCAGGACTGGATCGACAGTTACGGGGTGCTGGATTTCAACATGGTTAACCGCTGATTTATGGCAACCAAAACCCGTGATCTGCCGATTGTTTTTATGTCATTCGACGAGCCGTGGGCGGATGAATACTGGGAAGACCTGCACCAAAAGGCCCCATGGGCCAAACGGGTGCATGGAGTCGCCGGGCTGGATTCCTGCCACAAAGCGGCACTAAAAACTGGCGGCGGTGACTTTGTTATCACCGTTGACGCGGACACATTGGTGCGCCCGTCGTTTTTTGACGTGGAAATCCCTGACGAATTGCTGCGTCCGTTTTGCCGCATTGAATGGCCCAGCAAGAACCTTATCAACGGCCAGATTTATGGCAACGGGTCGCTAAAATGTTGGCCCGCCGAGATGATCAACGAGATGCGCACCCATGAAAATTCGCCGAGTGGAACCGTTTCGGTCGATCATGCGGTTGGGGCAAACATGCAGAAATCTGATGTGAATCCGCGCGTGTCGTTGCCAGCCGTGCATGCAGATGTGAACCCCGCTTTGACCCCGTATCATGCATTTCGGTGCGGGTTTCGGGAGGGCGTCCGGCTGTCGTTGGGCGGCAGTGGCGGTATTCACAATCGCACCCATATTTCCCGCCTGCCTGAACGCCAGCTTCGACGACTTGCCTGTTGCAGTAGTCTCGGGGCGGATTGCCAGCATGGCACGTGGTTGATTTACGGCACACGCCTTGGCCTGTGGATGACGCATGCGTCGGAATGGGATTTCACCCTAATTAACGCTTATCACTGGTTTGACAGTTTCTGGAATGACATCATCCGCCACCGTTTTGGTCCTGGCGGGTCAGCCTGCCCGTATACCGATTTCACCTGGGACGAGGCCCGTTTACAGGCTGAAATTATTGCGCTGGGTCAGAATATTCAAACGCAATTCGGGTTGGAGGTGTTTGACCTCTCCCCCTCGGAAAGCACGCTATTCAAGGAAATGGAGCCTGAAACACTGGATTGGTGGATGAGCGATTCATTTGGCTATATGTATCAAAAAGGGTTTGGCGTTGATCTGGACCCAACCCGTGCGCGGGAATTATTCGAGATCGGAGCGCTCAACGGTCTGGCGTCTTCGGTTAACAATCTGGCGCGAATGCAACATCTGGGTGAAGGGCAAGTGCCCGATGCCCAAGGCGCTATTGCGATCTATCAACAGGCAATAGATATGGGCGAGATCTATGCGCCCTATCATTTAGCGAGATTGCTGCGCAGATTATCCGGCGACGATGTTACCCAAAAACGCGCCGATGCGCTGCAACTTTTGTCGGCTGAACGCGGCTTTGACCCTGATGGGCTACTATATAAAAAGGCCGAAAGCGCATGAAACGTCTCAGCCAATTTGACTGTATTTGTTACCTGTCCCCCGGCGCGCCAGCGTCGCATCGAGATGATATCCTAAAGCTTTTTCCAAATGCGGTGATCCTTGAAAGTAACCAAAATGGCCCAATGATTGAGGCCATAAAGCCGATGACCGGCGCATATCTTCTGGTGCTTCCGCCGTTTGTTATTCCGCAGTCAGCACTGGCGATCTCAAGACCAGACCCGCTATTGCTTGAGGCCGGATACCGGATCAGCTGGATGGTTAGAAACGTTGTAACGGGCGAAATTCTGTCTGAACCAGCACCGGAATTGTGGCGGCGACAAGATGTTTTGGACCAGCTATTGGCTGATTCTGAGGGTGTCGTTCTTCAGAAACCACCCCTTGCGGTGATGCCGGAATGTCAGGCTGACTGGGTTTTTAACACCTCGTCGGGCGCAGCATTTTCCGCCGGATTTGAACATGTTAAAAGGCTACTTAATGACGCCCCGAGCGATTTGAACACCCGGCTGTCGGTAGCAGCGTCGCTAGGTCGGGATACGCTTTTTTGCGATTGGTGGCACCTTGGTGTGTTGAATGCGGCGCTTGGCGAAACAGATCGAAACGGGTCTTTTCACCGTGAAAAGAAACTGACCGCTGAAAAAGGCACAATGCCGCAACGGCTTGGTGATTTGTCACGTAAAGCAAGGCTGCAACAGGGCATCAATGTCCAGAATATCGGCGCCAAAAACAGTCGGTTTTTCAAGAAAAACAAATTCCTGATGCCACCAGCTTCGGTTTATTCAGCCCTTGCTGCGCAATATAAACCATTGGGGTTCGCTGGTGAAAAATACAGCAAGCAATACCTTGAGGCCGCAGGTTGGATCTGGGGAGACCCTTAGTTTCCTTGCAGTATTTCCCGAATCCGGCCAGCTGACCCGCACACGACCCGGCGTCGAAACTGCCCAGCGCTATTGCCGGAAAACTGTATGGTTTCCGAATATACGCTTACATTGTTCAAAATCTGGGTCAGGGTCAATCGCGCCAAATGCCCCTCGTTGATTGATGCAAAAATTGCTCCTTGCTGTTCTGGATCTACACCAATCGAGATCGAAACTTCTGACTGAACCGCCATCGCCCGTCTGACAAAAGTTGACCCGCCCCCTTCGGCCGGAACCTCCATCACGGCATCGGCGACGTTTGCGGCAAAACTTTTGGGGTTGTCCAGCTCTCCGATGGTAACGGTTCCGCAACTGATCAGTGAATTCTGTGTCGACGTTAGGGTGATTATTCCACTGGCCAGATTTGCATCCGATATTTGGAACCCAGCAGCCCGCAACCGATTTTTTGCTGTAGCAAAACTTTGCCGATAATCGGTTCCGATGCTAAATATCGCACCGCTTTCTGGGCGTATGCCGCCACTTTCATAGCGCACTGAAAGGTTGCGCAACTCTCCGTCGACGTAAATCGAGGTGCAGGATGCGACGACCATCATGCCAATAACAAAAGGAAGAAATTTCATAATCATGCCAAGCCCCCAAGGGTCAAAGTATCAATAAAGGACTTGCCCGCCAGTTGATGTTTCAAGCCTCGGCAAGTTTGCCGGTGACGGGTCTGTTCCGTTCAGTTCACCAATGGTTAGCAAAAGACGCACGGCTGCATCCAGATGCTCTCCGGTTGGGAAATTCCGTAAGTAATCCCGAACGGCTGCCTGCGTACCGATCGACACCGCATAAGCCCAAGCCGCGTCGTCTGACAGCGCGGAGTTCTGAGCGTCGGCAACAGATGAACCTGCAAACAACGTCACAACAAACGCCCGAACAAACATAGCCCACGCTGAAATTTTCTTTGTCATAATGGCGCCTTGGAAAAAATAAATGGTAGGTAATTGAATTAGTACGCAGCTTACACCAAAATATTCATTATTCCAAGTGTTTGAAGACTAACTTTTTGCGCAACGGTTAACGCGGTTCGGAGGATTGCCATTGATCCAACAGGTTTTTCGCAATGTCACCGATAGCATCAACTTTTTTCGGGGTCCATTTTTGCACTAGAATCACGAGGCGTTGTTTAAGGTATGTCTCGGGGTTTCCGCAGGATAAACCTTGTGTAGACAGTTTTCCCAGAGGCAGATATTCGGTGACACACCCGTCGATCTGGAACAGCTCTATATCGGTTTTGTCTGTTACCAAAATCACACGATTGGACGCGGTTTTCAGTTTGGCAACGGCATCAAGAACCTCTGAAACGCTCTGACCGGATATCAGAGCCATGACAGTTGTTGGCGTTTTCACGGATTTTTGCACGTCTGCGCTGGCAGCGCGACCCGCTGCAAATGCCTGTGCAAATCGTTCAGATATCTTTGACATTGCCCGCAATCCAGATTGTCGTTTTTACTTTGATGGAATTGCTATACTATTTCAAAAACGCGCGCGCTGCAAACTTAGTTAGGCCAAAATGTATTTTGACATCATCATGATTGGCGATTTCCGGTTTCCGGGGGGGACATCGACTTCCATCGCGTCCGAGACCGCGATTCTTGCCAAGGCCGGGTATCGGGTCGGGTTGATCGCAACTGCTGGGGCAGTGTTGAAATACCCCCATCCGATGCACCCGGAAATCCGGCGGGTGCTGGACAATGGATTTGCCGAACTGATCGCACCCGACCAGTCGGTATCGTGTGCGTTATGCTTGCTGCACCATCCGCAGGTTTTCAAGCAGTGGCCGCACCGGCCGTGGCATATCGAGGCCGGGCAAACCATCATGGTTGTGCACCATCCGCTGATGACTGCCAGCGGCCAACCGTTTTATGACTGGCAAAAAATTGATACCATCACGCGCGATATGTTTGGCGATGTCCGCTGGGCACCTGTTGGCCCAAAGGTGCGCGAACAGTTTTCCCGGGCGGTCAACCCGCCAAAGCTGTTTTTGCAGGACTGGACAAATGTTTTCGATATCGACGAGTGGAAAGTGCCGCGCACCGGCTTTATGTCGGCTCAACCGGTTATCGGGCGTCACAGCCGCCCTGATCCGTTAAAATGGCCCGAAACCCGTAGTGCGTTTTTTCAGGTCTATCCCGATGACCCGCATTTTGATGTGCGTTTGATGGGGTATGGCACGGATCTGGAAGCGGTGGTTGGTCACCCGCCGGCCAACTGGACAGTGCTGCCGTTCAAAGCCATGCCCCCCCGAGATTTCCTCGGCTCGATCGACTTTTTTGTCTATTATCATCACTCTGAATGGGTTGAGGCCTATGGCCGTTCCATCCTCGAAGCGATGGCGACAGGGGCGGTGGTGGTTTTACATCCAAGCTTCCGGCCTTTGTTTGGCGAAGGGGCGATTTATGCGGTTCCTGCCAGTGTTCAGGCCACAATTCGAAATTTCCACCAGAATCCAAAATTGTTTCTGGCACAGTCCAACCGCGCGGTGGATGTCGCAACCGAGATCGCCGGCCCACAAGTGTTGATAGATCGTGTTGCTCATCTGATAGGTCTGCCTGCCAGACAAAAACGGCCCGCCGGTCAGGTAAAGCGTCCAAAAATCATGTTTTTTACTTCCAACGGGGTTGGCATGGGGCATTTAACGCGTTCACTTGCGGTGGCGCGCCGATTGCCGGACAGTGTTGAACCGGTTTTCCTGACGCTCTCGAAAGCGTTTGGATTGGTAGAACGAGAAGGCATTCACGCGGAATATCTGCCATTTCATCGTGCCACCGGCGCAAATATAGACGACTGGAATTCCCATCTAAATCGGGAAGTGCAGGCCGCAATTGCCTTTCATCAACCGGATGTTTTTATGTTCGACGGGAATGTTCCTTATTATGGTATGCTGTCAGCGTTGGAAGAATTTCCCGCACTGTGGCGGGTCTGGATGCGGCGCGGCATGTGGGCACCAAATTCTGGCACCACCGAAATCACCCGCGAA
>JAESRG010000035.1 GCA_016764785.1 Paracoccaceae bacterium | reverse complement strand
TAATAGTATACCTACCGTCTTTTCACTTTGATGTAGGTTTCGTCCATTCGCCACGAGCCAGATACTCGACGCTTTCTCTTCCTGAATATAGCCTCGACTTTTGGCGCATATTTGATAACCCACCTGTTCAGTGTTGAGTAGTCAATAAGGATATTTGGCTCAGCGAACATCTCCTCATCTCATGGTAACTGTGTCTGCAGGCCAGATAATAGAGTAGAGCCCGCACATTGCCGTCTTATCGATAATGCCGTCCAGAGAAGTTGAGCGCCACGCGAGTCTCGTCTTACGTCACAGCGGTCCACTACTAACTTCTCCCATTGGTTCCGTCAATGGCGTGACCGAGCTAGATACTTGATGTACGTGGTTTTTTTATATGTTATTTTTCAGTGGTGCTCTCACTATTGTTTGCCACAGTTCCCTATGGCATCGGGCACCCCCATACTTCGAGCGTTGTCGAAGCACCTAGCACGGTCCTTTGCCCCCCCGCGTCAAATGAGTATACCCTAACTGACCCGTACTTACCCATGCATGCGATTATCGTTCCAGAGCCGCCGCTAGTTGACGTCGCGTTGTACATCGTGATATTTGAGTTTTGTTCCCCCTGCAGTCCATAGACGTATGAGATTGACACTGATGAGCGGTCGTCCATACCTGCGTCTCGTTGGATAGTTATGAGCAGCTGAAGGTGCTGGTCTTCGGTACCCTCTATGATCCAATATTCGCCCGTTTCATTATATTTCACTACATACTGTTGGAAGCCAGGCCCTGGCGCACCCTCCTGCCCGTCACTGCCGTTTCCTCCGTCTGCCCCGGAAGCGCCGGTTTCCCCTGTTTCCCCTGTTTCGCCATTCGCTCCGTTTTTTCCAGCCGGCCCCGGTGGTCCAGTGTTCGTTTCGAAGGCTTTCGTAATTAGTTCGCCATAATCACTTTCATTCGGGATGCGCCCTGCTTTGAATCTTTCTTTCAGGATGGTTTCTGGTGTCTCGTCTTGCTCTCGATCATGTTTAATATTTGGCATGGTAAATCCCTTTTTTTCTTGTGAGGAGGGCAAGTTGTTATCACCCATCTTCGTGGTTCTTCGTAACCTTTGTCGGTGCTGGTAGTTTATGAATGAGTTTCTGTTTACATTTTATTTGTAAATTTCAGTTTTCTTTGTTTAGCCTTACCTAAGTTAAATTTCAACAAGCGGTACAGTGTATCTCCTCGTTAGCTAAGCAATCTGGGAATCAAAATGTCCCTTAATCGGTTGGTTAAGATCTAACGTCACACCCGATTTCGCCCAAATTATCCACCTGCGCACGTACTCTGCAATGGCCTGCTTCGGCACATTTTGCTCATAAAGCTGCTTGAGTTTAGTGTGGTATTTTACCCAGGTTGACCAGGCAACGGCAAGCCCATTGACCTTTTTATCGGCAATGCGATAACCTAAAAAGTCGAACCCTTGATCTTTTATCCGTCCTATGTACGTTTTAAAAGGATGCTTCGTCATGCGCACCTTGTCCAATTCGCCATTCATTAAGCGCACCACGGTGCGTAACTGATTGCGGGTGTGACATAACACAATCCAGTCATCCATAAATCGCATGTACTTAAGTTGGCGTTGCTGGCAGTAGTCGCCCAAAGTTCGATCTAAGCCTTGTAGATACACGGCGCCTAACAAGGGGGATAACGGACTGCCCTTGGTTATGCCGCCCTCTACATGATACAGCTCGCCGTCGACCTCATCGAGGCGGTCAAGCAGTTGCGCGATGAGCTCCAGTAGAGCTCTCTCTGGAATAAGCTTGCTGAGTTGACGCATTAATATGCGGTGATTGACACTGGCATAATAAGAGTTAACATCAGAGCGACAAACAAACTTGTAGTCCGCTACTGCGGCGTCGACAGCGCTGACACAGGCTTTGGCGCCACCTCGGCCTGCCACATGGTAGCAATGCTCACTGATGTGGGGCATTAAGTGCGGCGTGAGCACTTGCGTGATAGCTCGCAGCACCAGTGCGTCTTGGCCACCCCAGCAGCCGACGCCGTTAACATATTTACATGGGCTAAAGCGATATATTCCTGTTCGCAAGGCATTGACCACACTTTTTTCAATCGCTTGACGATGAAAGAGTATGTACCAGTAGTCATTGTTGTAATGACTGTTTTTTCTGCGACTGTGTAACCACTGCCACGCTTGGTGGAAGTTGTCTTTGTCGCAAATAGCCTCGATTAAATCCATTATTCGCCTTGTGTGTTAATGTCTCTGTTGATCAAAAGTGAGCATTTTATCTGTGGCACCTATGATGGAACTGTTTCGTAAATTGGTGGCCATTGCTCACTGGTTCCTAGCGGGACGTAACCTATTTCCGAACCCGTCATGATGTTATCTGTTTTATCATTGTCGTAGATATTCTTATCATTCATGTTGTTAGGGTCATACACATGCATCACGCCAATACCATTAGAGGTGTAAGGCTGCATGCCGATGGCCAATGATTTCATCAAGGCATACGCGCTGTCAGTCAGTGCGTTGCCAGCGGATTGCCATTTGTAGTACTGATCGCTAAACGAGCCATACAAGCCATCATCCATCCAATGAACCAATACATTCACATGGGCAGCCACTTCTTCACGAACGACTTGTTCAAACCAGGCGGCGGTAACAGGGTTAGGATCATGACCTAAGAATTTTGTGGGAAATACCACACTGACACAAAATGTAAAGCGATCGACATAAGGGGTTTGGGCGCGGTCGATATACCAGGCGCTGAATGCAGACAATCCCATACCCGAGCCTTCAACAACAAAAGAATGGGTTAAATGATCGACAGATTGCACCTTGTGAGATTCTGAAAAGATGCCAACGTCATCCATGAATATGACGTAATCATCGGTAGTGAGGGTCACAGGAAAAGGCTCGTTCACCGCGCAGGAGATCTGTACATGGGTACCACCATCCAGATCTTCACAATCACCTAATGAAAACTCCATGTCCTTTAGCCAGACATCACTGTAATTCCAAGTTAGGTGCCCAGCTGCTGCTGCTGCTGTTACTTTGCCGACATTATTGCTCAGGTGGGGATGAGTGTTGATGTTTACAGTAAATCCATCAGCGGTTACCTTTTGTACCAGTACTGCACTAAATGTGTCCGCTTCATCGTCTTCAATAAACAAATCGATCAATTGGCCCGATTGCAAATTACCGACAGAGGTTGATAGCGTTAATATGCCCGAATCATCGGTTACTGTCGTTACCGGCGTCCCCTCTTTATCCGAGTTAGGGGCTATAGGCAGGAGTAACCGGTGCTCAACCATGTAAAATTCCAGATTAGATAAATCGGGAGTGTCAGTGTGAAACACATTCGGTGCTATCCCTAATCTAGCGGCGATATTTTTTTGTAGCGCAGAAATGTCATCAATTTGAATACTGGCTCTTCGATACACTAATTGACTTTGCTGTGCTAGGTAGGCTTGTTGGATAGTTAAGAAGTCGTCAGACTGAAATTGACCATCGTTGATTTCTAATGTCCTTTGGGCTCGGGTATTGCCAAAATAACCTAATAAGGCATCTATCTGAGATAACTCAACCTCTCGGTCATACTTATTGGTATCGCTTAACACGGTAAGCGACTCTTTATACTCGGCGTGAACGTCATCCGATACACTGGACCCAGTAAAGGGCCATTGGCCACCTCTTACGCTGTCATCATCACGGTGATTAAAAGATAATAACCGGGGTAATTTAGCCAGTTGATCACAGCTATCGGCGAGTAACTGTTCAAAAGGCAGTAAAAACTGATGCAATTGAGTTTGCTGGGCTAGCGTAGGCTCAGCAGGCGGTGTTTGTAAGTCGTAACAAGGGGGAATGCGCTGGCTGGCATCATGGTATACATTGGGTTTGCGCCAGCGTCCCAGGGGCAAAATGACAGGGGGTTCATTGATGACTGAACTTGGTTCAATAATGATTTTAGCAGCAGGGACATTTACCGCCTGGCCACGTTTAAATAATTTAACTGAACTTACGAAATTGCCTGTATCGGTTAACGGATCCGAGCCCCAAGGAAGAAAGTATTGTTCTATGGGGACCTCTTTATGCCAAACAACGCTATCTTCATCAAAACTAAGATGGTTGAGGGATGCAACTCCCTCGATGGCCAATAAAGCCGTGCTCATAGATTGGAGACTGACGCTATGTGTGGTGTGATAATCAACCGGCGCGGGTAACTCAGGGATCCAACCATGTTCGAGGTTGGGCCCCTGATAAATGGTGTTGTTAGTGTACCCTTGGGCGGATAACTCGCTTGCACTGTAGCGGGGTGCTTGAGGCCGCAAGGCTTGCTCGACAATTTGGTAAATCTCGGCCATCACGGCTTCTGGGACGGTGCAGTCATCCTCTAGGTTGATGGTAATGTGCACATTAGATAAATTGTTATCGATGGCCGTTACTAAGGTGTACACATCACCCGCATCGTTCTGTCTGAACTCTTCACATAGGTTACGGTGAGTCGCTAAAAAGTCATTCAGAGGGGTATTTATGTCACCAAGTGCTACGTCACGATTTGGCTCCAGGTAGAGGCGATAGCCCCCCCTTACTGACGCAGCGTCATTATCATTTTCTGCCGATTTTATGAAAGTAAAGCTTCTTTTACTGGTATCATAAAAATATTTATATTCATCCGCAACGTTTTCTTTTACTAGGCGCACGTCTCTAAATAAGTATCGAGGCTCAGCGTCACCAGCTGGTTCAAAGATTAAATCTAACAAGGCGCGCCGATAATCATCTTCCGTTATGGGGCCGGATGTCAGGGTTTGGTGAGGGCCGAATTCGTCAGGGAATATCCCTTTTTGTTTTTCCTGCGCTGGCCAAATTTTGGGTACAGCTTCTGGTGCCGGGGTCAGTAAATCGAGTAAGGGTAAGGTATGCCGATAAGCGACATCAGAGGTGGCATAACATAAGGCTTGGATTAAGGTCACGCCGGGATCGTGCTCGGCGGTGTCGCTCCAGGCCGCGCTTGAGCAAAAATCGACCACTCGCATACCTTCGGTGAGCAACGTCTCGAAATGGATAAATTGTTTAATGTTAAGACTCACGTTAACGTCAGTTCCAATGTCTGTGTCTATCGTTGTTACTGAATCATCTCTTGCCATGGTTAGCCTCATATGTATTGGCTTTATGTTTCATTAAAGCAGTATTCACTTTAACCGTGATTATTGCGATGGTGTTTAGGGAGTGCCATCTCCTGTGACCTTCACGTCCAATAAGTGGCCGTTTTCATCAAGGGTAAAATCAATCTCTAATGTAGGATTTGGATGGCCATTATGATTGATGTAACAATCACGGTGCCATTGCACTGTTTTATTATCCGCGGCAAGTAAAGTAATGGAGAAATTGGTTAACTGCACCCCGTCGGGGCTATTTCGGCTCGTTAACACTATGCTTTCTATCGTCTTGACACTCTGTAAATCCAGACTCCAATAAGAGCCTTTTTCGTCTTTGGTAGAACTAAATGTACCAGTATCAATGTCTATCGCTTTACTGGCTGAGTATGTGTCCTCTCCAAGATAGACCGACGATTCACTCGCAACAACTAGTGAATCAGTCGCTACGTTTTCCCCGTCACTAATAACTTCCACGTTTGCCAGACTTAATACAAAATCTCCTCCATCATTTGTCCCGAGACGTTTGATAACTAAATATTGCGCATTGGCATTCGGAGTATCTGTTAGGATAAGTACATCATTACCCTCTGCCTGAACACTCGAGGTCGCCCCGTTGAGCTGTAAACTATCCACACTTGCCACATAGTCGAGCTGCTGAATAAAGCTGACCATATTGTAATAGTCCAGAGAAATTCCTACACTCAGTTGACTGTTTTCATCCCACGCCCAAGGCATATATTGCTGCGCCAGAGCTTCTTTAACTTGCTGGTAACCATAATATTGATTTACGCCTGCTGAAAAGGTGAGCTGATACTTAACGAGAATATCTCTATAATTTGGGTTTTTAAGGGCTAACTTCAACCAAGGGGTACTGCGCGCCAAGATATAGTCTTGCATTTTGGTCAATCTGGCATTATTGAATTTAGGTCGCAGCGAGTCGTCATTATCTTGTTGACCCACCCTAGGCAAAACGGTCATGTTTGGATTTGGTGGGCCGTAACTGAATGAAGAGCTTATATTATTGGCGCTCTCATGCCGTGCATCCATCAACTCAGGAAAATACTCGAGCAGGATATCGCGAATTTCACGCCAGTTGAGCGCCCGATTGCGATGAGATAATTGTTTCGCTGCGCGGTCATTAAAATCCTGGTTGGTTTCTCCCGCACGCCCCCCGACCGACTCCCAAGGCTGCATGACGGCATCGAGGTTGGTGATGGCTTCAGTCGTTTGGGCAATGGTGTTGGCGGGGAGTACCCCGTCATAGACGCTGTCAGGGTTGATGATGCGTATTGCCGTACCACAATTAGTGTTGACGCCGTAGAGCCAAGGGGTAGTGGCGATGCCATCAGTTACATCATCCGCAGTGGTACTCACAGACGCACGTAGCCAAGCCCGCCCTGAGGGCATACGCGATGCATTCGGCGCACTCGCAGTATCGTCGCGTGAGCTCGCAATAGAGGTATCATCTGGCAAGGTCACTGACCATAACCCAGAGTGAAATAGCTGAGCGGTTTGGTCATTGCAAAATGCATCGAGGCTCACCCACTGGTTTTGCTGATTAAGGTAATCCCACACGACGGTAGGCTCACTGGGCGATTTCAGTTGCCAATGCAGCAATAAATCTTGTCCAGGTGTGATATCAGTGAAACCCAGATAAAGCTGTTGCCCTGCTGGATTAGCATCTTCGGTAGTATCTGTGTAACCAAAAGGGGTTAAGATGTACTGGGCACTACTCTCGCCAGTTAAATCATCGGTAGTATCTGTGTAACCAAAAGGGGTTAAGATGTACTGGGCACTACTCTCGCCAGTTAAATCATCGGTCCCATAATCCACGTCCACTTGACACTGTTGCCATTGCGGAGTGTAGGGCGGATTAAGCGGCGGTTCCAAGGGTTCCGTCGGAGGATTTGCCATCAGCGTCCAGTATTCACCATGCAAAAAATCCTGAGGCGTTAGCGTAAGGGTGAGCCAAGATGACCAGTCCCTTGGGTCTTCGCTGTCGACCACTTCGCCTGTTAGGAAATCTGTGGTGATATTGAGTGGATTTGCATCAGGTGCAGAGATTCCTGTTTTAAATAAATTAGCTCCCCCCTCATCTACGTGGGCAGCTACACTTCTGGTGTCCACAGGAGTATTTAACATGTCCCCTAATACACCATTGTGGCTAATGGCCGCCGACGCTTGAAATATATTATTGTTGCTGATGTTGTCAACCGATGGATAATTTACGTAATGTGATTGAAAGCTTTTATCTGGCAAGTCCATCCAACTTGGCGTCAATCTAATAACGATATTTGTCTTTCCCAGCCACTCCTCCGCAACGAGATTGATCCGCGCCCCCACCACAGGCTCCAGCCCAAACGGCTCGACCTGCTTATTGATATCCTCAAGTCCATCATCGGTGCTCATGAATACATTGGGCATATTGACTACAGAGGTTGCGATACTGACAATCTCAGGGATGGCTGTATCAGGGTTATTGCTGACGATTTTAAGCAGGGGTTCGGTCTCGATAAAGCCATCTAAGTCAGGATTAGCCTCAATGGCCCCAACGCTGGCGTCTATTGTGAAGGTTAATCGATCTCCGGTGAAGCCTGTCCCTGTTGTGACTAAAGTCAGCCACCCCGACGCGCTACTGACATAGCCTGTTACATCCACCGGCATAGCTAATGACTCAGCAAACACCACTTTGATGGTTCTTGTGCCACCGGCGAGGGCTAATAAGGGCGAGCTGACCACGCGACCGGGTAAAATAGTGGCACTATCGCCTGGGGTCGCTGCACTGCTATCAAATAACCGCAACCCGCTATCGGGCCAATTGACTCCAGCTGACTCATCAAAGGCGGTATAGGCCGTGGGGTCTGCCACATCAGAATAATCGGTCCAACGTAAGTCCGTCCAGCGAACTTGGTTGGTGAGCAATCCTTGTTGCAGCGTGTATTGGCGTTCATTCCCCTCTGAATCTGTACCAGCATCTAATAATGTATCTTGCGGTAAATACAGCTCGGGAACATCGTCTTGTAGTGCAAAGGACACCATGACATTATCCGCTAGCACAGGGCTGGGAGTTAACCCCAAGAGGTCACGATAATAAAGCTGTCGATGGCGATAGGCCAGAGAGTTAAACAGCGCCCGCGGGGTTTGCTGCATTTTTAAGAAGGCGAGCAAAAATGCCTGTATCGGTGCTAAGGTGCCATCGGCGGTGTTTAAGGAGCCATTAGCGGTGTTAAGAGTGCCAGCCAACTCGGTTAATTTAGCGACGTTTAAGCGCTTATCTTGAGGCTCCTCACTGTTATAGTTCGAGTCAAAAAACACATCGGTCCAAGACAGTGCTTTGTATGGCGACCACGCTCCCGCCATGTAGCGAAAGGTTAATTCTTCGTCATCATGAATAACCCAATCGTTATCGCCATCGTGTATGGTCGATTTGCTCCCGGCCGTCGATGTGAAGGTCACGACTTTATCGTAGTACTCAGGCGCGTTGGGTAGGTAATAATTATTGGACCAGTTATCGTTACATAGGCGCACCCTTACGGAAAGCTTTGATTCCAAACATCCAGCAATAATAGCTCCTTCCGTATCCTCTGAAAACTTCTCACCTTTATCTATCGCCGATGTCGTTACTTCGTAGCTCGCTAGCGCTGGATTTGGCACTAACGTTATTTCATCGCCATTAGCTCCTTGCGCATAAGGGATGTGTTGGCAATAACTGTAAAAATAATCCAGCCAATCGCCGGTGGTGCGGTTGTCGAGCACAAGAACAGGGATTTTAGACATATTTACTCCGAGCAGCACAGGTGAATGAAACCTTATTTACTATCATGATGATTATCCTGCCGTGGTGAATATTTGGGTGGTGATAAATTGGCCTTTGCCCTTGCACGGCACTAAAGGCGCCGGAGCAGGCGGAACACTGGTCGACATTGCCGGCGTGGTCGGGGTAAATAGGGCATCAAACCACTTGCCTTTTAGCAGCATTGACATCTTGCTTTTATGAGGCTTGGCAATTTGATCGCTCGCTAGCCTCAATATCGTCACCGTGCCTTGCCCCGGTGTTGGAAAACCTGGACTGATATAGGTAGCCGTAAGCCTCACGCGGTGCTCATCACCTAAAATGCACACCTTTTTTCCTGTAACAGTTGCATGCCCGGTGCCTTTTATTTTTGGCGCGCCCATAATCGTGACGTTGCAGGGACTAAATTTAGGGGCAAATAGCAAGGCGTCGCCATCAAGCACCACCAGTCGACTCATGAGAACCCCCTTATGCCAGTGGCAGTATCCAGAGAACCGGTCAGCTCCCCCGTTGTCGATGACGCGCGAATAGCATAGTGAATGACGATATTCAGTTGGCTAGGTCGACCGCTATCTTGCTCTACCAAGATCTCTATTAACGTCACTCTAGGTTCATCACGTACAATGCTGTCGCTTATTTGTGCGCTGATTTTGCTGAACAACTCCGAATTAATATTTTCAAAAACAAAGTCCACGAGGCCGCAGCCATACTCCTGCCGCATGATGCGCTCGCCCAGTTGGGTACTTAAGAGGATTAACAGGCTTTGTCTGATATCTTCTTCATCGGCGACCATATCTACGCCAGATACTGGTGAAAAACGAGGAGGAAAGCCCCAACCCCGTCCATACAATGATGTCTCTTTCATCTCAATTCATTTCCTGTTAGAACAAGCATATCAAGACGTTAAGTCAACTTTTTTGCCTTTGAGTGTCATGTCTGCTTCGGTAGTGATGTCTATTGCTTTAGTGGCTGATATCGATAGTTTTTCCGTTGTGGCGACTTCTATTTCATTTGCAGCACAGACCAGATATCCGTTACTATTTGCTAATAGTGCAGAGTCATTTTTCGTGTCAAAAACTAATTTCTGACTCTTCTTATCAGAAGCCACGACTAACACCTTCACCTCATTATCAGTACTTGGCTCAATAGGAGGCTTGTGCTTAGGATTATGCATTGAGCCTTGGATGATGGGGTAATTGGGATTTTGCCCCAAAAAATCCAGCACCACTTCATCATTCACTTCAGGGTAGAAACACATACCGACATTGTCACTGGCATAAGGAGTCGAAAAACGGGCCCATACGCTAATATTATTCAAAGCTGGCACCTTGACACGCAGACGAAATAAGGGATCTTTTTTTGCCGGAAGCTTTTCAACCACGCCAATATAAGTGCCATAGGCTGCTGTTGCCGCATGGGGATTGATGGCACGAGGCAAGCCTATGCCCACAGTGGTATCCCATCGCCCTTGATAAAAGTGCTGCTTGATCTCACTGATCACCGCACTGCCATCACATTGATTGTTAAACCCTGACAAGACAAGGGTGTCGCCCAATTGATATTTGGCTGTTTGCTCGTTGCCGGTGAGTATAAATCTGGCTTGTAACCCAGCCGCATATTGCTCAAGTAACTGAGCGTTAGCCAAGACTTTACATTCTGCACCCGATAAAGACGCTGGCGTCGCACCCTTTCTATGAAGCTGGCTTAGCGGCTCGACTCTTGCTAAGTCATAGCCTTTGCCCTTCCATATATCAGGTTTAGCACCTATCTTGCCTATTTGACTCTGCTGAGTGATATCCCAAGAGGAGAAAGATTCTGTTAAGCCCAACCTGACATGACTAAAATTCCAGCTTGCCTCTTGAATACCCACCTGCTCACCACTCTCATCGCGATCACCTGACAAACGGTGCATTTGTGCTTCGACTTTACTCAATGCTGGATGGGTGACTATTACATCTTCTGCTGAGGCCAACAGCCAAGCGCCATTGGCATGAATACGGCTCATCAGAAAAATCCACTCAGAGCTATTACACTGCACCATTTGCTCATGCTGGGTTTTGTCCTGCAGTGAGACCTTATTGGTAATCTTGCTAGCTGAAAGTAAGGTATTTATTATTTGCTCATCTTTTTTATCTGTAAATACCTGACTTTGCTGTGTCCCAGCAAGACGCGTCAAAGAATGGCGCAGTGACAATGTTAGTACGTCCCGATTAAGCGTCTTGGTAAACCCTTGTTGCATGACGATGCCAGCAAAGATTAAACGATCCGGTTTGCCTTCTTTCTTCACATGAATGAACACATCCTCACCTGGCTGGCAACGTTTAAGATCCTCATCGACCTTAGGCCCATCACCGGACGCACTACAGCTAATTTCAGCCTTAGGTATTTGATTGGCTTTGAACTGAGTACTGAGATCTTCAACACTAAATACCTGAAGCTGCTCTTTTGTTGCGCCAAAAGACACTATTATATCTGCTGGTTTTTTCGCAAAATTTGCCATTAAGCTTGCTCCTCATCAGAGTTGCTCACTAAGGTATCGCCGGCCTCATAATCATCGAGATTATCCATATCGTTATCTTCGGCTACGCTCAGATAATCAAGCCCATAAACCGCGCCCACAGCTGCTAGATTAGCGGCTATCATGGCGAGGGTAGATCCGACAGCGGCCGTAACTGAAGGCGTATTGCTTGTTAGATCCGGATGAGAATTTGATGACACATTATCTTGGCATACCAAGGTCAATGAGGCAGTCGCGCGAATAGGATTGGCGTCCCGATCAAATAAGCTATAGCGTATCGATAAGGATTCAAGTTGGCCTTTAAAATAGTCCTTGCCGTGCCACTGCATATTACCCCATGAGATTTTAAGATAAGGTATCCCCGTATCTTCCCCCTTATTGAAGGTGGTCAGTTCACGTAATTGAGTCAGTTGCTCATTAACCGAATCTGTGTTACCTGGCAGTGTGGCATCAAATATCAGCTCCAACTGCAATTGACCGGGGTTAATACGGATAACATTGGGGTTGATGATCCGATTATTGATGTGATCTCGGCGGTGGTAATCAAGGCCATAGCTTAAGTCGATAGTACTAGGATTGTACATCGCCGCCATCTTATTGGCAGCCGGACCCATTACATCTTCAGTAGGATAAGAAGAGAGGGTGAGTTTTTTCAGGCTGTATTCCAAGCCTTTAGCTAATTCGCCTAGCCGATCCATGCCTTTCATAGTAAGCCCTCTTTTTCTTCTCGCAGCGTATCAAGCACTCGGCGAACAATAGCGTCAACACCCTCTTCACTCATCTGTACAGGGGGAGTATTCTCTAGCACGCGCTGCGCTGCCGGCGCTGCCACTCGTGCCACTATAATCAACTCCCGAATTTCAACCGTCATACCTTCACCCCCAAACATCGAAGTTTTCGGTAATTAAATGTCAGTGAATTCATCAACACAGTATTACTTTGGGCATCAAGCTGCCCGGTTTTCCAGCTGGTTGCCGTCGCACCAGAAGCTAACCAGCTACTGATGGGTATGTCACTTTCATTGAGCAACATGATGACAATATCGATGTCGAGCACCTTAAATTCGGTCAGCATGTGATTAAATACCAGCGAAAGTGGCGTCACCGTCATGACACCACGCTCAAACGTCAATGGACTATGGGTGACCTGCTCAGGAAAATGATGACTGCCAGTGTTTTTGCCGCCTTCATGATAACTGTTCATCGACACTTCCCGACTGAGTCCATCGATACGCGCAAAGCGCACATCAATAGGACTGGGCAGCTTTACCCTTAACTTGCCAACACGAACACCTGTCTCGATAAAAAATGTCGCCAGAAAACGATGAGAAAGCTCAGGCCGATATAGGTCACGCCCCGGCTGCTTATATGCTTTAAAATTATCTAAATACGTCCCCATACTACACACTCCTATAAAACGGTTATTCACTCACCAGAGTGCGAGTATCGAATTGCACCGATACTTGGATAAATTCGGCGGGATATTGCAAGGCCAATGACACAGACATGATAAGCTTACCCGCTTTGATATCTGCTACCGTCATGCTTTCACCTATACCCAGCGATATCTGAAAGGCTTCAGTTTCACTTTGACCATATAAGGCACCATCGCTCCACAGCTCATATAACCAGCCACTGGTCACGCCCTTTAGTTTGACCCAAGTGATGTCATTGTTGGGCTCAAACACCACAAAGCGGCCAATGTCAGCGAGCGTGTTCTCGATATAGCTCACCAAACGTCGCAGTTGCACATAAGCCAATGCATCATCGCTGCCATCACTGAGCGTGCGCGCCCCCCACACTCGAGTCCCTCGCCCAGGAAAGCTGCGGATAAGATTGATATAGGTTTCATCTTGCTTAAATAAGCCAGCGCCTTGCAAATGGGAATATTCAGGCTCGATAATGTTTATCAGTGCTGTATTTGCTGGCGGCTTCCAAATACCTCGGCTGGCATCAATCTGTTGCATCATCACGGCAACAGCCGCGCTGGGCGGAATATGAATAGCGGCGCCCAGAGACGACTTCACCTTTAAATAGGGCCAATAAGCGGCGCCCCAACTACCATTAACTAAGCTGATGTTATTGAGGTTGCTCAACATATTTTCAGTAGCCGCAATCGTTTTTGGCGCATCGATGAGGGCAAACAAGCGCTGCGATGCGGTGCAACCTGCAGTAATACCAGTCCAAGTCGCTCGTATAGTTTGAACGTCATCATCGTTAAGCAGTGCCAAGTCTGGCACGGCAAATAAGGCAATACTGGGCTCTCGCTGCAGCTCAGAAAATAACGCCTTAGAGGTCAGTCGCGCCGAAATATTAACGGCTGACAGTGGCCACTCTAACTCAAAGTAGCCACCCACAGAGGCGATAAAGCAGGGCTCACCACCAGATTCAAAATAATGCGCCACCGTATGAAACAAGGCGCAATCAGCCTTAGGATTAGCAGCCCCACCAAATACGCCTTGATATTCGGCCATAGACGCTATTTGCTGTAAAATTGGCTCCGACTCGTCACCATAATTTTTATCGGTGAACCCGACAAAAACAGGTATGGCTGTCGATGAAGGTAAGCCAGCGCCCTCAATGGTGGACTCAACAACCGTTACACCAGGCTGCATATGATATTCCTTGCGTAATAAAAATGAGTAAACTTAACGCCAAGGGTCACAATAACCCCTTGGCGTATAAGAAAGAGAAGCATCAACCTTGCTTAAACAGCGCCTATATCCTGCGTAAACTGTAAGATGATGTACTCAGCTGGGCGCACCGCGGCCATCCCCACCTTGACAATCATTCTTCCCTGTAAAATATCCGCCTCTGTCATGGTGATGTCTTTACCGACTTGAACAAAAAATGCTTGTTCTGCGCTATCGCCCATTAAGCCGCCTTTACGCCATAATTGCTCGAGATAATTGGCAATGGCACCGCGTACACTTTCCCAAGTAGGTTGACTATTGGGCTGAAATACCGCAGAGCGCATGGTCTCTTTGATGTCGCGTTCAGCCGAATTAAATAATCGACGCACTGGGATGTAGCGCCATTGCTCGCTGTCTTCCATGGTGCGCGCGCCCCAGACCACAAGGCCGCGACCGCTTTGGTAAACAATTTCATTGGCGGTGACATCAAGCGTGCTGGGCTTTTGGTCTGTAACTGCTGGATAACCAGCGGCATCAGGATAATAAAGTGCATTGACATTGTTGATGACCACATTGGCTGGCGCCTTCCACACACCGCGTTCTCGATCGGTTTTGGCATAAATTCCCGCCATCGCTGGGCCGGCAGGCAGGTATTTAGCGGGTGTTAATACACCAGCTATTGCGTCATTTATCGTTTTGTAGACATCGGCAGGGATATTGGGGTTGCTGAGTGGCTCCCCATCAGTTACACCAGTTACACCAGTTACATAAATATAATCATCCGATGGCCGCGGCGAATAGCGCGTTTCCAATGCCGGCCAATACTGGGCGGTTTGCATCTGCGTTGTACATGGGTCAAAATCATGGGTGGGCATATCTGCCAGCAAAAAGTAGCCCTGATTGCTATTTAGCAGTGGATTGAGGGCCTTACACATGTACTGATAATCACTAGTAGATCTATTCTCGCAATGACACAGTAAGGAAATATCAGGATATTTGCGGATTGTTTCGGCCCATAAATCAGCAACATCCGTCGAGTAAATGTTATAAGGCAGAATATAACAAGGTCCGCCACCGTTATCGAAATAGTGCTGGACACAAGCAGAGCCTAGGTGAGGCGTGTGAGTTACATCTGCTGTTGCAGGTGCAGTTTTTTCCTTGCTTTTTTTTGTTGAGTTCGAACCCTCTTTGAATTTTCCATTTGTTGCAGGTTCGTAGTGAACTACGGTTTCCGCCGACTCACCAAAACGCGAGCTAAAATCTAACCAATTTTCTATCCGGTAGCATGCTTCTTCATCGAGTAAGCTTCCGTTTGAGGCAAAAGCACCATCACTGCCCAACTCATTTATGCGTTTAAATTTACCAATAAAAACCGGTATCGCCGTGGGACCTGCCGACACGGAAAGAGAAAGTTGGTTTACTTCCTTGACTGTTACACCTGGTGCACCCATTTTGCTACCTCAATCTTATTCTGTTGAAACCGACGATATCGTTTCCGGTTACCTAAAGTGGCAATGTTGCCACTTTCACTGTATGTTCTGCGACAGGGACCTATGTATGCTGCATATCTTGGGTAAATTGCAGAATAATAAATTCTGCTGGTCGCACCGCCGCCATGCCTATTTTGATGATCATCTTGCCCTGACTAACATCTTCCGCAGTCATTGTCGTCCCGAGACCCACCTGTACATAATACGCCTCTGCGGTGCTCGCGCCCATTAGGCCTCCGGATTGCCAAATACCATTTAAATAGCTGTCAATCGCCCCGCGGACACGCTCCCAAGTAGGCTGGCTGTTAGGCTCGAATACTGAAAACATCAAGGTGCGCTTGAGGTCTTTTTCAACAGCACTAAACAGACGGCGCACTGGCACGTAACGCCACTCATCATCGTCAGCTGTAGTTGTACGTGCGCCCCAGACGAGCACGCCCGTACCGGTAAATTCACGGATCATATTGAGAGCAGCTCCTTGCATATATAGCTCTTGCTCGTCATCGGTGACTCTATATTTAGGCGTCAGCCCGCCCAATAACGCCACATTGGCGGGTGCCTGCCAGGGGCCCGCTTTTCGATCGACCGAGCAGATAACGCCCGCAATCGCGGCGGAGGGTGGGATTGCGACGTCATTTTTAGCCCATGACGCGGTTAACCATGGATAATAATAAGCACAATTCATGTCCTTCCTAGAAGTTGTACTCATGCTTATGTTTACCAAAGCGACATCGTCTGGTTCCAGTAAAGCAAAACGCCCAACCCCTAGCAGTAACGTAGTCAAGGAAGTCTCAATGCCGCACCCAGCCGCGACAATTAAGGTGATGTCATCCAGCGCATTGGTTTGGGTCAAGCCTACCGCGGAGGTGTCCGCTATTTGCGCAATGTAACAATAGCCGCCACCGTTATCGAAATAGGCTTTTAGCGAGACTTGGATGGTTGTCGGCGGCGTGAAAAAAACATCCCCCTCCTCCGTGTCGTCATCCTTCATGTATAGCTTGCTAAATTCCAACCAATTATTGACTCGTATAGGCTTAGATGTGTCTGGGACGGGGACGGTGGTTCCTCCAGTCGTATAGGCAACAGGCCAGTGTTCAGCTGCACAAGCAAAAACCGGTACCGCTGTCGCGCCACTAGTGATGGATAATGTTTGACTTTTTAACTCTTCAATATAGACGCCGGGGGTTGTAACGGTTATGCCCATGATGTTTCTCCTAAATGGGTTAAGTGCACGCTGTGGCTGGTTTGACGGTTACAAGAAAGTATCTTCCTAGTGGAATTCAACTGTCATGCTATCGGCTGACAAACTTAACTCTTCTAAGGCCACATCATTACTAGTGGCGTCAAAATCGGGCGCGGATAAATCGGTCGGGAAAGCATTCAAAATATTCCAGGTAATAATGAGTTTGGTGCCGGCTTCGTTGGTTAAGCTAACCGAAATATCTCTTTTATCGATTAGGTTGCCTGAAGCCGAGTTTAGCCAAGCCCACAGCTGACTTTGCCCCGCAAAAATGCCTCTAGACAAGGTAAAATCGAGGTCTGTTCTTTGGCCTAACATTCTAAATCGACCACCCATGCCGTCTTTATAATCGATTTTGTCACGCCCCATTTTTAAACCGGATACTTTACTAAACGCCATGACTTCTTCGCCCACCGTCACCCGAAAACGGTAGGTAAGAACAGGGTATTTCGTTGCTATCTCACTTGCTTTAATTGACATAATAATATCTCCTGACATTTCTATTTAACGTTATCGGTACCAAGTAGATAACCGTGGTTATTATAATAACAAATAATCAATGACATAAAGCTTACACTAAAAACTAGTTACATAAAAACTAAATAACATCCATAGTTATAATTAATAGAGGCTCTTCTGCATTAGTGTACAAAACTTGTAATTTTTTTTGTTGGTATATCTCCGTTTTCGATACGAACCAGCATATTTTTAAATAACTCATGCTTCATTGAGTACCCTTATTTTTAGAATTTTATAAAGCTCATTACAAAAGGTATCACTTTTAGCAAATCCGGGCTTGTTCAACACTTGGAATAAGGACGCGGCTACGCGCGGCCTATATCTGTGCATAGCTAAAATTGGCTGATAACAAACTTTGGGGCAGTAATGAGTTTGGTAACTTGCAACCAACAAGTGCAAATAAAGTATACCTATAATACACTCGCCAAATGCTGGTGCAGTAACATCTACATAGCCATATGTAATACACCCTGATAACAACACCTATGTATAACGCATTGGTATGAAGATAATTACACTGTAACTATTTTATAGAATTCTCTGACTAAAAGAACGGTTTGTAAACACGCTCCTCTGTAACCCTTGCTATCACTAGCCTGCAGCCAAAAAACGATTTAAAAAACATCCACCACACTATAGTTAACCGATTGAATTAACTATAAATATTGATTACCTGCAAATTCATATTTTTATTCCTCCTAGAAATATCCTCTTGGAAGGCTTGGTGTAACTGAATTTAAGATTTTGATGAGCTTTTTGACTGGAGATATTAAATTAATTATTCCTGGCTGAAGGGGAAGAACTAGGTTTTAAGTTTTCCCTGACTTTCAAATTTGAAGTGTTAATTAATTGCGGTAATTGTCAGTTCTAGTCGCTACGGTTATGTAAACTTTAACGTGCTGAAGGTAAGTTGTTGGGGTTTAAGTTTACTTTAGTTACTGCTGGATAATCTTTAAAATAAAAGATCCCATATACAATAAATCCTATTACCATTGCACTTTCAAACCCCTTCCTTTCCGAGTTTATGAGGGCGCGAAGTGAGGCGGGGGGAAGGACGTTGATAATGTTCTTATAAAAATACAGGACATGTTCTACTACAAATAAGAGTATTAGTGTATGTTACCAGACCATGAACACTGTCGAATTGTGACTGTAAAACAACCACAAAACTCAGGTGTGAATACCAGCTTCCTATCCGTTTTATTGCTGTTATTTTTCTTCCATATTCTCACCTTAAATGCGCAAACTAATTTAGAGACCTTCAGCTGGTTCAATGAACTTGGCGCTAGCCTACCGAGTGGGTTACTACTCAGTGTGACTGACCTGGGCGACGGTATTACCGCTGGAGCCTTAATCTTAATCTGTCTCACTTATAAGTCCCAATGGCTATATCGAGTCCTAGTCACCACTCTGCTCTGTGCATTATGCGTGCACTTTTTTAAACAATATTTCGATGCCCCCGGCCTGCCGCCGTACTCGAAGTCATCAATATAATAGGCAAGGCTCGCTATGAGCATGCATTCCCATCGGGACACACAACGACAGCCTTCGCATTAGCCGGAATCATCTGGCTATTAGCCGACAAACTATGGTGTAAATTAAGCGTATTGATACTGGCAGTTGCGGTGGGGCTTTCTCGTATTGCGGTGGGGGCACACTGGCCAGAAGACATCGCCTTTGGCGCGATATTGAGCTGGTTATTGGCCTACCTGGCTTGCAGTGCTGTGCCATTATCAGCACTAAGACTCAAGCATCAATATTGGATTATCTTTGCCCTCTCCATGACAGTGCTAATGAGTGAACTAAATAATTTAGGTGAAGATCCTTTCTCTGTGCTCCTGTTTAACCGCTACCTCATCATGACACTTATCTCGCTAACCATTTACATGTGCTGCAAGTTTCAGCTGAGAGATAAGCCAGAACAAAATTAACTCTATTTGGTTTTGAAAAATAATAAGGCAAAGGAAAACCCGCTAATTGGGGGTCATTAGCGGGTTAGGAGTCACTTAAAAAATTAGATATCAATTTTACCCCCCTAGAAATCACGTAAACCGTTCTCAAAAACGCTCGTTTGTGAGAATCTATAGGGAAATATTATTTGTTTGCATTGAATCCATTAACTACCTCCATTGTGTGGGTAATAATACTGCTATTTTCTCCCATCTCACCATGACCCGGAATCACCAATTTTACATTTGGGAATTTTTCTTGTACTTTTTGTACTGACAGAGCCCACTTTTCAGTATCAGCGTCGCCAATCCAACCGATGCTATTTACTTCATTGGCACGTAGTAAGCAGCCTCCAACGAGAATATTTTCTTTGGGTAACCAGACTACTAGGTTGTCTGGCGAATGGCCTGGTCCAGGGTAATAGACCTCAATTTTGTCTTTTAAAAATTCGAAGTTGACTCCGGTAAATTCGTTATTGGCCGCTGACTTACCCTGTTTTATTAATAACTGATTGGTTTTGTTGGATGAAAAGGTATTAAATTTATTATCGAGTAAGTAGTCGAGTCCACCCGTTTGATCTTCATGAAAGTGAGTAAACACCGTTTTCTTAAGAGTTAATCCACGAACATCCAACCAAGCCATGAGTTCAGGCATATCAGTGGAATTCCATGGTGTATCGATATAATAGGCATCTTTACCATCCACATAGATAATCGAATTGGCATCCATAGTTATTGATTTAGATGGCGACTCTGAGGGCATTTGTGTTCGATACGATTTTACCAAATATACGTTGTTTGCCACACAGCTTTGATATCCAACTTATTATCATTATTTTCAGTTAAAGAAGGCAAAGGGGCGAGGATAAAAGCGAAGAGTAGGGATAAGGTTAATTTGTTCATTGGTCTTTGTATTTTCCAGTTGTATAAAAATATCAATTATTTGAGCAGAGATATTTAACAACAAATAAAACATCTCTAGGGTCAGTAGTCTTTGATATTTGATTACTGATGCAAGGAAGGTTAACAGTTTAAGGCTTTGGTAGAGTAACTCAATAGTATAGTGGCATCGCCTTGTCGTTAAAACCTTTAGCCGCAAGAGAAGCGAGTTGATGAAGGCTAAAGAAGCATTTCATTCAACCTTTGTAAAACTCACGCCCAAAGCAGAGGCATTAGCGACAGAGCCACCACAAGAAGTGGTGGTGATTAATCTGGCCGTGGGGGCGAGGTTATTGACGCTTCCGCTCAATACTGACCCACGTTGGCTAGGCCAGCTACTCAGGGAGTGCCGCTAGATGTCACTGTTCTCTGATATAGAGACCCTCTACTTGCATCGAGATGTGGTCGACTTTCGCAAGTCCATTAACGGCCTGGTCGTTATCGTCGAGCAAGATATGCAGCTATCACCGTTTTCAGATACGTTATTTGTCTTTACCAACAAAGCCCGGGACAAGCTTAAAATCTGGTTCTGTCGCAAATAGAGTTTTTTAGCCAAAACCTAAATTTAAAATCGATTGAAAACAGATGGTTAAGAAATGTAAAAAAGTCCAAATTTGCTATTTGCGACAGAACCACATCACTTACTGTGCTTCGGTCATCAAAGGTCAGTTTTATTATCTGTATATGTTTGAAGATATTTACAGCCGTAAAATTGTTGGGTATGAAGTCCATGAGCAGGAATAATGGAATGGACCCATCCACTTTTAATCGGCCTCGTAATGGGCCACGATGTAGTTGCTAAAACTCATCAAGAAAGAGGACGGGTCCACTATGA
>JAESRG010000034.1 GCA_016764785.1 Paracoccaceae bacterium | reverse complement strand
GGCGGGTTCTATAAACTGCGTAAATCCGGCGAGACCCATGCGTGGGGTGCGTCGAACATGCATCTTTTGCAGGCGGCTTGTGATCAGAATTCGTATGATCTGTGGAAGAAATACTCCAAAATGATGCAATTGGCCCCGCCGATCCATCTGCGCGATTTGCTGGATTTCAAAAAGGACGTCACGCCGATTCCGGTGGAAGAAGTCGAAAGCATTACCACCATCCGCAAACGGTTTGTCACCCCCGGCATGAGCCTCGGCGCTCTGTCGCCCGAGGCCCATAAAACCCTGAATATAGCCATGAACCGCATCGGTGCTAAGTCGGATTCCGGTGAGGGCGGCGAAGATCCCGCGCATTTTGTGCCGGAACCCAACGGCGACAACCCGTCTGCGAAAATCAAACAGGTGGCCTCGGGGCGGTTCGGCGTTACGGCTGAATACCTGAACCAGTGTGAAGAGCTGGAAATCAAAGTTGCCCAAGGCGCAAAACCCGGCGAGGGTGGCCAGCTGCCCGGCATTAAGGTGACGGCACTGATCGCACGTTTACGCCATTCAACCCCCGGTGTGACTCTGATTTCACCGCCGCCGCACCATGATATTTACTCAATCGAAGATTTGGCCCAGCTGATTTATGATCTGAAACAGATCAACCCGCGCGCCAAAGTCTGTGTGAAACTTGTGGCACAATCCGGCGTTGGCACCATTGCTGCCGGCGTGGCCAAGGCCAAGGCTGACGTTATATTGATCTCGGGGCACAATGGTGGCACCGGCGCTAGCCCCGCGACCAGCATTAAATATGTTGGCTTGCCATGGGAAATGGGTCTGACCGAGGCGCATCAGGTTCTGGCGATGAACAATCTGCGTGGGCGCGTAACTTTGCGCACCGACGGTGGTTTGCGCACCGGGCGTGACATTGTGATGGCTGCGATGATGGGCGCTGAGGAATTCGGCATCGGCACCGCCGCGTTGATCGCAATGGGCTGTATCATGGTGCGTCAGTGCCAATCGAACACCTGTCCGGTCGGAATTTGCGTGCAAGACGAACGTCTGCGCAAAAAATTCACCGGAACGGCCGACAAAGTCGTGAACCTGATTACGTTTTATGCGCAAGAAGTACGCGAAGTGCTGGCCAGTGTTGGCGCCCGCACGCTTGGCGAAGTAATCGGGAGGGCTGATCTGTTGACGCAGGTTTCGCGTGGCGCAGATCATCTGGATGATCTTGACCTGAACCCGATGTTGATTTCTGTCGATGAAGGCCATGAAATTGAATATGATCGCACCCGCGCACGTCAATCGGTGCCCGACACGCTGGACGCGCTGATTATGCGCGACGCTGATCCGTTCTTCAAAGACGGCGAAAAAATGCAGCTTTCTTATGCGGTGCGAAATACGCATCGGACCATTGGCTCGCGGGTTTCCAGCCATATCGTTAAACGGTTTGGCATGCGCAATGACTTGCAGGAAAACCACCTGTCGATCAAATTGTCTGGCTCAGCTGGGCAGTCGCTTGGCGCTTTTGCGGTGCCGGGTCTTAAGATCGAAGTATCTGGCGATGCGAATGACTATGTTGGCAAAGGCCTGTCGGGCGGCGTGATCGTTGTGCGACCGCCGCTCAACAGCCCGCTGGTGCCGCATGAGAACACCATCATTGGCAACACGGTTTTGTACGGGGCGACTGACGGAAAACTGTTCGCCAATGGCCGCGCCGGTGAGCGTTTCTGCGTGCGTAACTCGGGCGCCAAAGTGGTGGTTGAGGGTTGTGGGTCAAATGGTTGTGAATACATGACCGGCGGGATGACGGTTATTCTGGGGTCAATTGGCGATAACTTTGGCGCGGGGATGACCGGCGGCATGGCTTATATCTATGACCCTGACGACCAGCTAAAAACCCGTTTGAACCCTGAATCGGTGATCTCGCAAGGGTTGGAATCGGCGCATTGGGAAATGGAGCTGGTGTTCCTGATTGAGCAACACGTTGCCGAAACTGGCAGCCCGCTGGCGACTGAATTGTTGCGTAACTGGGATGTTGAGCGGCTGAATTTCCGGCAGATTTGCCCGAAAGAAATGCTGAGTAGGCTGCCACATCCGTTGTCGGATGCTGTTGAAGAACAGCGCGCGTAGCGCGGGCCTCCGAGCACAGCCACGGGTGGCTAAAGGAGAATAGATGTCACTGAGAGACAAGTTAGTAAATGCATTGGAGGTGGCTGAGTCACAGGCCGAGCAAGAGCGTTTAGAGATCGTGAATCTGACCCGCGGAAAATCTGAAGCGGAATCTAGAAAGATATGGGAGGAAGAAGGGCAAGTCATTCTCCAGTATTACGTGGAGGAGGTCACCGTGGCAGAAAGCAATCTGATTCTCCACGATGCAATGCGATACCATCTCCCCGTACCGGACTGGTCCGACAATAAATCTTGGGAAGTGTCTCGGATGTCAAATAGCCGCTTCTTGACTCAACAGGCGCGGCGGCAGGTGCAGCGTGCTCTTCTTGAGGAAGGTAGAAGAGATACAGATTTCCGGCGGGCAAGAATGAGTGGAAGGGTCGGAATAATAGGGCTTATGGTAGCGGCAATCGCGCTTTTAAAGGACGTTCCGTTAGGGGCGTTTTTGATTGAACTTGTGGTTGCATTGAAGGACTGAAATTAAGTCACGCCTCTCGCCAAGCACCACTTTCAATTCCATCAATCGTCCAGTTGCCAATCCGATACCGAATAAGGCGCAAAGTCGGAAAGCCAACCGCAGCCGTCATACGGCGGATTTGGCGGTTACGGCCTTCGGAAATTGTGATCGACAGCCAACAATCCGACACGGATTTGCGCACGCGAATGGGTGGGTTACGGTCCCACAGCATTTTTGGTTCGTCCATGTCTTCGACAATCGCTGGCGCGGTTTTGCCGTCGCTCAACTTTACGCCGCCGCGCAGCATATTCAGGTCAGCGCCCGATGGCTCGCCCTCAATCTGCACCCAATAGGTTTTTTCGGTTTTGAATCTGGGGCTGGCGATACGGTCTTGCAGGCGGCCATCATCGGTCAGCACCAGCAGGCCTTCGCTGTCTTTATCCAAACGACCAGCGGCATATACCTTTGGCACGTTGATAAACCCCGACAGAGTTTTACGAGAAGAGCCCTTTGTGCCAGAATCAGTGAACTGGGAAAGGACGTTAAACGGTTTGTTGAATAGAATTGTTGTCATGGGGCCCTCGTCGCACGACCAAGGCCCCGATACAAGTTTTATGCGGCGCGAAGTTGCGAAATATCCAATGCGTCAATTTCAGCTTCGGCTAATTTAATTGGAGCGTCCGGGTCCATAGATAGGCCCGTGGCGGAAATATACGTCACGTCAGTGATACCGATAAAGCCCAGCACTTGGGTCAAATAGGTGGTCGCAAAATCCATCGGTGAGCCAACCGGCACGCCGCCAGAGGCCACGGTCACAATCGCGCGTTTTCCGGTCAACAGACCCTCGGGACCATTTTCAGTGTAATGAAAGGTCTCACCTACGCGGGCAATCAGGTCGATCCATTCTTTCAGTGCGGCGGGCACACCAAAGTTATAGATCGGCAGGCCAATCACCAGCACATCAGCGGCGCGCAGCTCAGCAACCAGCTCGTTCGACAGCGCCAACGCTTTGGCTTGTTCAGGGCTGCGGTCAGCTTTTGGAGTGAAATTACTGCCGATCCAGTCTTCCGAGATCACCGAAAGCCCGGTTGAGACATCACGGTCGATCACTGTTGTTTCGGTTGTTGCTGAGATGCGGTCAACCAGTCGGGCGCTAAGCTGCCGCGAGATCGAGCCGGATTTGCGGCTGGAACTGTTAATTTTCAAAATTGTCAGGGGCGAATTTGTCATGGTGTTCTCCAAATATGTCTGTGTGTTACCGATATACGCACAGACGGGTTGAACATAAGTCTAGTTATCGCATAGTATATGTGCATGAACGCACATAACGGCACCAGCCAGAACTGGGATGAAATCCATACCGCATATCAGGTGGCCCGCTTGGGCACGCTTAGCGCTGCTGCGGCCTATTTGGGGGTGCATCATGCGACAGTCATGCGCCATATTGATAATCTTGAGAGGCGGTTGGGTGCAAAATTGTTTCACCGTCATCCACGGGGCTATGCGCCCACCGAGGCTGGCAAAGATTTAATGCGGATCGCAGCAACCACCGACGATCAGTTCACGCAAATGATGGCACGGATTCGCGATAATAAGGACACCGTTAGCGGTGACTTGATTGTAACCACGCTTAGCGGGTTGTCCCCGATGTTCACGCCTATTCTGGCCGCGTTTCAACAAAAGCACCCTGCAGTCAGGGTGTCACTGCTGGCCGAAGAACGGTTATTGAAAATGGAATATGGTGAGGCACATGTGGCCCTGCGCGTGGGCCGCCAACCGACCGAGCCAGATAACATCGTACGCCACATGTGTAATCTGCCAATGACGTTATACGCCCATAAATCATATATAGAAAAGCACGGCATGCTGAACGGTATTGACGACATCAAGAACCACAAATTTGTGCTTAGCGGCGATAAAAACAGCCCGGCGCCCTTTACCGATTGGGTAAACCAACATGTTGACGATTCGCAGATCGTGTTTCGCGCCCCGCAAATGCGCAGCCTTGACGATGCCATCATCGCCGGTGCGGGTATTGGGTTTATGATTATCTGGATGGCGCAGAAAAACCCTGATCTGGTGCAAATGATGCCCTCAAAACCGGAGTGGGACAACCGCATTTGGCAGGTCACCCATGTTGACCTGCACAGAACCGCGAAAGTGCAGGCCTTTCTGGCATTTCTGAACTCGACCTGCGGCGATTAATAACCGCCCTTGCGACGGCTTTCGGGCAGGCCAGCAAGCTTGCCGCCCTGTTTTGATGGATCGCCGGGAAACAGCTCATACACATCACGTTGCGAGATTTTTTCGCCCCACGCATCTGACATAGCTTTGACAATTTTACGAGTGTTGGGCTGGGTCTGGTTATTGTCAAAATACTGCTCACGCAGAAAATTGATCAGGTCCCAGTGACGTTCGGTCAGGTCGATATCTTCGCCTGCAGCGATCACAACCGCCAGATCCTCGGACCAATCGGATAGTTCCAGCAGATAACCCGCGTCGTTGGTGTCGATCGTTGTGCCGTTTAGTTTCAATGCCATTTTGGCCTCCCCATTTTTATCGAAATGTAAACATATTCGAATAATACAATATGGAAAGGCCCAAAATCAAGATGGTTACATTACATTGGCCGTGGGAACTTCTTGAAGGTCGCCAGAATGTCAGCATTCACCTCGTCTGACAGGGTCAGATCAGCGCCTTTCAGGATATGTTCCAACTGCCCGATATTTGACGCGCCGATGATGACCGAGGTCATAAATGGCCGTTCCGCGCAGAAAGCCAAGGTCATATGGATCAGGTCCAACCCGTGTTTTTGCGCCACTGCTGCATAGGCATCCACAGCCAACAGGCTTTCAGATGTCAATCGTCCGCTCAGGTTCGGGGAATATTCACGTCGCGACCCGTCAGGAGTCACATCGCCTGAATATTTGCCCGATAACATTCCCGCTGCCAGCGGCGAATAGGTCAGCAGACCGACGTCTTCATTATGGCTTAGCTCGGCCATATCCAGATCGTATAGCCGATTAATCAGATTATATTCGTTCTGCATTGTGGCGACGCGAGGCAAGCCGTTCTCCGTGGCAATCTCGAGAAATTGCGCGGTGCCCCATGCGCTTTCGTTCGACAGGCCGATGGCGCGAATTTTGCCCGCGTCGACCAGTTCCTGCATGGTTTCCAGCACTTCCAGAATATGGTCGCGGGTGTTTTGCCGGTTTTGGCTAGTCGCATCAAATTCCCAATATTTACGAAAATGGAACGAGCCTCGGTTTGGCCAATGCAATTGATACAGATCGATCGTGTCGGTTTTTAGGCGTTTCAGACTGCCCTCGACCGCTTCCAAAATGCTAGCACGCGAAATCGGCGCACCGTCACGCACGCCCATATATCCCTCGCCGGAAACCTTGGTGGCGATCAGCACATCCTTACGTTTGCCGGATTTCTCAAGCCACTGGCCGATCACCCGTTCAGAATCGCCGCTGGTTTTAGCGGAAAGCGGGTTAACCGGATACATCTCAGCGACATCAATCATGTTGATACCGTGCTCAACCGCCATATCCATTTGCCGAAAGGAATCGTCGGTGTTGGATAGATTAAACAGCATTGAGCCAAGGCAATACAGGCTGGCCTGCATATCGGTGCGGCCGAGTTGACGCATTTCCATTTATACTTTTTCTTTCTTTAGCTGGCTTTTACGGATTTTCTCCGAGGCCGATTTTAGCTGCCCACAAGCGGCCATAATGTCTTCGCCGCGCGGGGTACGCACGGGGCTGGCATAACCAGCATCATTGACGATTGCTGCAAATGCCTCAATTCGATCCCAGTCGGAGCGCGTATAATTGCTGCCCGGCCACGGGTTAAACGGAATCAGGTTGATTTTCGCAGGAATGCCCGACACCAACCTCACCAAACGCCGCGCGTCGTCGTCGCTGTCGTTCACGTCTTTTAGCATTACATATTCAAAGGTAATCCGTTCAGAATTGCTGAGCCGAGGGTATTGCTTCAGCGTGTCCAACAGTTTTGCAATATTCCATTTTTTGTTGATCGGCACCAAAATATCGCGCACATCATCGGTGGTGGCGTGAAAGCTAACGGCCAGAAGGCAGCCGATTTCTTCGCCAGCGCGCACGATTTCGGGCACCACGCCGGACGTCGACAAGGTAATACGACGCCGCGAGATCGAAATGCCCTCATTGTCCATCACGATCCGCATCGCATCGCGGACGTTCTCAAAGTTATACAGTGGTTCGCCCATGCCCATCAGCACAACGTTGGTGATTTTGCGGCGCCCGATCTGCGGGCCACTATCATTTGGCCATTCATCCAGATCATCGCGCGCCACCATAACTTGGGCGACGATTTCTCCAGCCGTCAGGTTACGCACCAAATTTTGGGTGCCAGTATGACAAAAGGTGCATTTCAGAGTGCAACCGACTTGGCTGGAAATACACAGCGTGCCGCGATTCTCATCCGGGATATAAACCGCTTCAACCTCATGGCCGCCAGCGATGCGCAGCAGGTATTTGCGGGTGCCATCAATTGATTTTTGCAGGGTGACGATTTCAGGCCGCTCAACCGTGAAATGTTCCGACATTGTGGTGCGGAACTCTTTCGACAGGTTGGTCATTATCATGAAATCTTGCACGCCTTTTTGGTAGATCCATTGCCAAACTTGGCTGGCGCGCATTTTGGCCTGTTTTTCCTTAACGCCAACTTCGATCAGTTTTTCGCGCAAAGCGTCACGGGACAAGCCCAGTAAAGATTGCTTGGTTTCAATAATTGTGCGCGGCACGGTTTTGAAATCGGGTGAGATCGAGGCGTCAGACATGCGGGGGTTTCCTAAAGACAAAGCCCGCCAAAGGGCGAGCTTGCGGCTATATAACAGTTGAAACACCTATTTTCTAGCCCAGTTCGGCACGGCTCTTAGTTTTGGAGCAAGGTCAGCAGGGATTCGGCGCTTGGCTCGGCCGAAACATGGATTTTTCCTAGTTTTTCGACGGGTAAGGCCGTTGCTTGGCTGATGCAGAAAAATTCGGCAGCGGGCCAGTTGGCTTCCCAAACATCAGCCAGCAATTGTGCTGAGCGGGGTGAAAAAAGCGCAACAGCGTTGATTTCGCCATCTGCCAAAAGCTGTGCCGTTGCTGTCGCCAAGGGCAGGGCGACCTGATCATAGATCATAACGTGGCGATCTATCGCGAGACCGCCAGATTTGTGCTGCCCGTGAATATGCAGCGGATTCTGAACGGCGGCGTTTTTAATCAGATCCGTAAGCGACGCCGAATTTCCTTGTGCGGCATAAGAAAGCATGCCCGCCGCTTTGGCAATTTCAGCGGTTGCAGGGCCAACACAATAGGCCGGAATATCGCCTTGTTTCCAACGCCGTACGAAGCTTTCAACACCATTTTGAGACGTGAAAACAAGGGCATCAACACCGGAAAAGTCAATCTTGGCCGGAATATCCTGCATTTTCTGCATGGGGGCGATATGGCATTGAAAATCGGTTTTTTGCGCGACCAATTCTGCAAACCCCTCGGCTTGCTTTAAGGCGCGGGTCAGCAGAAGGGTTCTAGCCAAAGAACCCCTCCCCGCCTTTTGCACGCAGTTCAATGCCCGCTTTGGCGCCGATTTTTACCGCATCAGCAATTGGGCCACGCCATTCACCGTTGAAAACCTGTGATCCGTCAGGGCGGATGATTTCGCCGCGAAAGATGATTTGGACGCCATCCACCACCGCCAACCCACCAATTGGGGTGCGGCATGATCCGTCAAGTTCGGCCAGAAACGCGCGTTCAACGCTGGTCCGCAGCAGGGTCTCAGCGTGATGAATCGGGGCCAGCATGGTTGAAACCGAGGCGTCCCCGCGTCGTTGTTCAATCGCGATTGCACCTTGTGCTACGGCGGGCAGCATCACGTTGATGTCAATCGGGTTGGCCAGCTCAAAATTGCCCAGACGTTGCAGGCCTGCACAGGCCAGAAAGGTTGCGTCAGCCACGCCGTCGTCCAGCTTTTTAAGGCGCGTTTGTACGTTGCCGCGAAATTCAACTAATTGCAAATCAGGCCGCATGGTCAGCAATTGCGCGCGGCGACGCAGGCTGGACGTGCCAACGACCGCGCCTTGTGGAAGGTCCGCTATCGAGGCATATTTTCGGCTGATAAACGCATCTCGCACGTCTTCACGCGGCAGGCAGGTATTGATGACCAGATCATCGGGCAGGGCGGTGGCCACATCTTTGAATGAGTGCACTGCGATGTCGATACGACCATCGAGCAGGGCTTCCTGAATTTCTTTGGTGAACAACCCTTTGCCGCCAATTTCTGACAATGGCCGATCTTGCACCATGTCGCCGGTGGTCTGAATGACGGCAATCGTAAACGCGCTTTCGGGCAGGTTGTGTGCTGTCATTAGACGTGTGCGGGTCTCATGCGCTTGGGCCAACGCCAGAGGCGACCCGCGTGTGCCGATTTTCAGTGGATTGGTGATGTTATATTGCGTGCTCATGCGCACGGTGTTACCCCGAAAGGCATGGAAACAACAATCACAATTCTAGGCATTGAAAGCAGCTGCGACGATACGGCGGCTGCGGTGGTGCAATCTGACCGCGCGATTCTATCGTCGGTAATCGTTGGGCAAGAAGACCTGCATGCAGATTTTGGCGGCGTTGTCCCCGAAATTGCGGCGCGCGCACATGCCGAACGGCTGGATATTTGCGCTGAACAAGCGCTCGAACAAGCTGGGCTGACCTTGGCAGATATCGACGCGATCGCAGTCACCGCTGGCCCCGGTCTGATTGGTGGCGTGATGTCTGGGGTGATGTTTGCCAAAGGGTTGGCGGTTGGATCGGGCAAACCGATTATTGGCGTTAACCATTTGGCGGGCCACGCCCTGACCCCGCGTTTGACCGATGGATTGGCGTTTCCGTATTTGATGTTGCTGGTGTCGGGTGGTCATTGCCAGTTTTTAGCGGTCGAATCTGCTGACACATTTCACCGCCTCGGCGGCACCATTGATGATGCCCCTGGTGAGGCGTTTGACAAAACCGCCCGCATTCTGGGGCTTGGATACCCCGGTGGCCCACTTGTTGAGGTCGAGGCCAAAACCGGAGACCCGAAACGGTTCAAATTCCCCCGCCCACTGTTGGATCGCGCGGGCTGCGATATGTCATTTTCGGGCTTGAAAACAGCATTGCGACGCGCAAGTGATGCGATTGTGGCCGAAAAATCGGGCCTAACCAATCAAGATCGTGCAGATTTGTGCGCGGGGTTTCAGGCGGCGGTGGCTGACGTGCTGGCCGAAAAAAGTCGCCGCGCAATGGTCGAATTTACAGCCAGATTTGGCACCACCACGATTGCCGTTGCCGGCGGCGTGGCTGCCAATGACACCATTCGCAGCAGTCTTGAGCAGGCCGCGCAATCTTTGAATTTTGGCTTTTTAGCCCCTCCGCTGAAACTTTGCACTGATAATGCCGCCATGATTGCATGGGCCGGAATTGAACGGTTTCGGGCTGGGTCATTTGATGACCTTAGCCTTGCCGCACGGCCGCGCTGGCCGTTGGATTCGACGGCAAAACCGATGTTAGGATCAGGCAAAAAAGGGGCAAAAGCATGAGTATCGGAATCATTGGTGCAGGGGCATTTGGGACCTCGCTTGCGATTACAATGGCCCAACACGGCCAAGATGTTCGGTTATGGTCACGGGCCAATGCCGCAAAAATGCAGACGACGCGGGTTAATCACCGGTATTTACCCGATGCCGTTTTTCCCGATTCTCTGACGGTCGTTAGTGCCCTTACTGATCTGACCGGATGTGCGGCAATTCTGCTGGTGCTACCTGCCCAGCAAACCGCCGGTTTTCTGCGCGAAAATCAAATTCCGGCCGCACCACTGGTATTGTGTGCAAAGGGTATCGACGTTAATTCTGGCGCTTTGCAAACCCAAATTGCCGCTAAATACACCGATGCACCGCTGTCGGTTCTGACGGGCCCGGGGTTTGCCAGTGATTTGGCCAAAGGCCTGCCAACCGCGCTAACTTTGGCCAGTTTTGATGCCGCACAGGGCCGTGAGCTGCAACACCTGTTATCTACGCCACGTTTGCGGTTGTACTTGTCTGACGACCCGATCGGCGCGCAACTTGGTGGCGCGTTGAAAAACGTGATTGCGCTAGCTTGTGGCATGACCATTGGCGCGGGGCTTGGCGAAAGCGCTCGCGCTGCGGTTCTGACGCGCGGGTTTGCCGAAATGCTGAAAGTCGGCGTTGAGATGGGCGCCAAGCCCGAAACCTTTCAGGGGTTATCTGGGCTCGGCGATCTTACCCTGACCTGCGGATCAGAAAAATCGCGAAATTTTGCACAAGGTCTGGCGATCGGGTGCGGAAAAATGCCAGAATCTGGCGTGACCGTTGAGGGTGTCGCCACCGCCCAAGCCGCTGCAAAATATGCCAATGTCGACACGCCGATTGCAGATGCGGTTAGCGCGGTGATTAGCCAAAAAATTACCCTTACCGAGGCGATGGATGCCCTTTTATCGCGGCCTTTAAAACAGGAGTAACCCTATGAATTACTGGCTTTTCAAAACGGAACCCAACACATGGGGCTGGGACGATCAGGTTGCCAAAGGCGACATCGGCGAGGAATGGGACGGGGTGCGAAATTACCAAGCTCGCAACAACATGCGGCTGATGGAAATTGGCGATCTGGCGTTCTTTTACCACTCGATTGATGAAAAGCGTGTGGTTGGCGTGGTCGAAGTCATTGCAAAAGCCCATCCCGACAGCAGCACCGATGATACGCGTTGGGAATGTGTGGATATCAAGGCCGTGGCGCCGTTTCCCACGCCTATCACCTTAAGTAATTGCAAAGCCGACCCGCGTCTGGCCCAGATGGCATTGGTCAAAAGTACCCGTCTATCTGTGCAGCCAGTGACGGCAGACGAATGGAAAATTGTCTGTGAAATGGGTGGCTACGTGACATAAATCTACTATTCCCATATGCTGACCAAACAACAAAACTGGGGAGTTTATGATGGAATATGTATCGGTCTTGGCCGCCGCTGTGGCCGCTTATGCGTTTGGGGCGATTTGGTATATGTCGCTGGGAAAGCCGTGGATGAAGGCGGTTGGAATCACGCAAGAACAGGTTGAGGGCGGTGCAGGAAAACACCCTGGGCCATTTATTATTAGCGGAATTTCGGTAATTATCGTCGCAGGCATGATGCGGCACGTCTTTTCGATGGCCGGCATTGATGGCGTTCAGGAAACGGCTCTCGCAGGGTTGGGGATTGGCGCGTTTATGGTGCTACCGTGGATCGTGACCAACTATGCTTATGGCATGCGCCCCAAAACCTTAACCTTGATTGATGGCGGCTATGCTACTATCGGGTGCACAATCATCGGTCTGGTACTCGGGTTGTTTTAAAAAGTTCGGAGGGGCCGTCGCGCAACGGCCCCTCCGCCCACCCGCGCAAAGCACATGCAATGCGCCTCGCCCAACCTCGGCCAAGATAGAATTCAAAATTTTAAGGGGAGCCGGAAATTTATTTCCTGAACGGTCTACTGACCAAGCGTCTGTTTTGACCATAGGTTTTTGTCGGCATCAGAGCAAACGTTTTCAGCTTAAAATTTGGCGGTAATTGACCTAAAATCCTGATTGATTTATTAAGAAGATGTCAGGGAATCCAGTGCATTTGTCACAGCGAGGCTGATTGTTTCTGCCCCAAAATTCTGCTCCACGAAAGCGCGGCCTTGCTGGGCAATTTTCGCCGCATTTTCTGGGTTATCGAGGCATTTTTGCAGGCAACTCAAACTTTCTGCTGGTGTTTGTGCCGCGATATAATGTTTGCCGTCTGTCAATCGCAACCCTTCAACCGCTTTGTCGGTGGCAATGACCACCAAACCCGCTGCCAGAGCCTCCAATACCTTGATTCTTGTGCCGCCCCCAAGGTTGATCGGCATGATGCTATAGCCTGACGCGGCGAGATAAGGTGTCAGGTCGCGTGGAGAATCAACCAGCGTTGCACCACTTGAAGCAATCAATGTGCGAAGTGGTATTGGTGCGTTGATGCCAACGATTTGCAGAACACTTCCGCTTGGCAGCTTGGGCGTAATTTCCAGACAAAGTGTTTTAACAGCATCGGCATTTGGTGCGTATTTCAACTGTCCAACATAAACCAGATGGGGGGTACTGTAGCGTTCAGCGGAAATGCGCAGCTTGAGCAATTGCGGGTTCGGAATCGGGTTCGGGACAACTTTCCCAATAATACCAGTCAGTGCATTCAGCCGGTCGACATCGCTGTATGAGCATACCCAGACTTGACCCGCCATATGGGCCGCTCGCCGATCTTCGCGAGGCGCGACCGCAAGTTTGATAAGTTCGCGCAGATAATTCCCCGGCCAGTACCTCCATTTTATTTTTGCCAATAGTTGTGGAAGCAGGTCAGATTCAATGTTGTGCATATCCAGTACTGTGGGTACGCGCGCTTTGGCCAACAATGGTAAAACCCCGCGCAACAGCACGCCTTCAATCACTACAACATCAGGTTTAATACGCGCAATCAGCGCCGAGATTTGTTTTTTTTCAAAAGGCTGAATTTGGGTGGATAGCGGGTGTAGAACGCCGGTTTTCCAAATGCTGCCCTTGGCTTCTGGATCCAGGGTTACCAGATTAACCCAATCCGGGGCTTGCGAGGCCAATTTTCCCCGCAAGACCAAGGTTGTCAGATCACCAGCCTCGCTGAGCGCCCTCAAGACCGCCGCGTTGCGAATATCGAATCCACTGGTAAGGCCAAACGGAACCGAGGGTTGGATCGCCAGTATTTTCATCAGTAACGGTAATGTTCCGGCTTAAACGGTCCGTCGGTTGAAACGCCAATATAATCAGCTTGTTCAGGTGTCAGTTTTGATAGCTTCACGCCGATTTTTTCCAAGTGCAGCATCGCAACCTTTTCATCAAGATGTTTGGGCAGGATATAAACCTCGTTTTTGTATTTACCATCGTTTTGCCACAGCTCAATCTGGGCCAAAACCTGATTGGTAAAGCTGGCGGACATCACAAAACTTGGGTGGCCAGTGGCGTTGCCAAGGTTCAGCAAACGACCCTGCGAGAGCAAGATCATACGATTGCCGTTTGGCATTTCGATCATGTCTACTTGGTCTTTAATGTTGGTCCACTTGTGATTTCGCAGTGCAGCAACCTGAATTTCATTGTCAAAATGGCCGATATTGCCAACAATCGCCATGTCTTTCATTTCGCGCATATGCTCGATCCGAATGATGTCTTTATTGCCGGTGGTGGTGATGAAAATATCAGCGGTGGCAACCACGTCTTCCAACAACACAACCTCGTACCCGTCCATTGCGGCTTGCAGGGCGCAAATTGGGTCTATTTCAGTGACTTTAACGCGCGCTCCGGCACCGCTAAGGCTGGCAGCGGAGCCTTTGCCAACATCGCCATACCCACAAACAACGGCGGTTTTACCGGCCATCATTGTGTCGGTCGCACGGCGGATGCCATCAACCAGTGATTCTTTGACACCGTATTTATTGTCGAACTTCGACTTGGTAACGCTGTCATTCACGTTGATCGCGGGGAAAGGCAAACGACCCTGTTCCACAAGTTCATACAGACGATGCACACCGGTGGTGGTTTCTTCAGAAACGCCCTTCAGCGCGTCACGCTGTTTGGTGAACCAACCCGGGCTAGACGCCATGCGTTTTTTGATCTGGGCATAGATCGCTTCTTCTTCCTCAGAATGAGGTGTTTCAAGCAGATCAGTTTCGCCTGCTTCGGCCCGTGCGCCCAGCAGGATATAAAGCGTTGCGTCGCCACCATCATCGAGAATCAGGTTACAAGGCGCGTCTTCGAACAGGAAAATACGGTCTTGGTAATCCCAGTGTTCAGTCAACGATTGGCCCTTAATCGCAAATACCGGAATGTTGGCGGCAGCCATCGCCGCAGCGGCGTGGTCTTGGGTTGAGTAAATGTTGCACGAAGCCCAGCGGATATCTGCACCCAAATGAACCAGCGTTTCCATCAAAACAGCGGTCTGAATCGTCATATGCAACGAACCAGCGATCCGCGCGCCCTTAAGGGGTTTGCTTTCGCCGAATTCTTCACGCAGCGCCATCAGGCCCGGCATTTCTGTCTCGGCGATGTCCAGTTCCTTGCGGCCAAAGCCCGCCAGATCGATGTCTTTTACAATATAGTCCGTTGGCATAAACTTGCCCCTTCTTTTTCGTCGGTATTCTTAAGATTTCTAGTCGCCAGATAGCAGGATAAAAGAGTATAGACAATATTAGACCTAGAACCGGAAAATAATGTGATGTTTATTGTTAAAGAAACCCACGCTGCCAAGAAAGACAAAGCGGTGATATTCTGCTGTGACCGTAACGTTGTGCGGTTTGCCCAGTTCGTGGCCCGGCAAATTATACAGGCTGAGCCGACACGTGATTTTGACATCTGCATCACGACGTTTGATTCTGCTGTGCTGGATGATAGCAACATCCATCCCGAGATCAGGGTTTGTCAGATTGATCCATCCTGGTTTTCCAGCCTTATTACCAGCGCGAGAATCCCGATAACATCTTATATTCGTATTGCCTTCCCCAAAATCTTTGCAGGTGACTACAAGCAGATCGTGTATCTCGACATCGACGTATTTTTACGCAAAGGCCAAATATCAGATCTGTTTGCAGCCGCCAAACCCGGGCAGGCGATTTCGGCGGTTCAGGACGGGTTACAATGGATTACCCATCGAGACCCGAAACGTATCGAATACTATAAACTTATGGGGAACTATGGAAAAAAATATTTGAACGCGGGTGTTTTGGTTTTTGATACTGCGGCTTGCCGGAAACTGGATTTTTCCGACGGGGTTTTGGCCAAAGGTCAGGAAGCGCTGGCGTTGAAAAAAGCTAACCCTGACGTTTCGTTTTTCCACGATCAGACGGCGATCAACGGGTTTTTATCAGGAAACTGGGCACCACTTTCTTTACGCTGGAATTGGCAAACAATGCCGACAGCTGCGCGGCTAATTGATCATTTCGATCCATATCTCGTGCATTTTATCGGTCATACAAAGCCGTGGCTGCCCAAAACTGTTCCCTATACACAGAAATATCGACAGTATTACAAATCATTCTTTGCCTCGGAATTTAACGAATCTCTGCCGTCGCGCGAATTTGGAGGTTATGCAAACAAATCTAATCCAGGTTTCTGGCATGGCCTAAAATCAGAGCTGACGCCACGGAAAATAAAATCACGGCTAAATATGGTTAACCCGCTTTATTATACCAATCTGCGCGGTTTGATTCCGCTAATTGAGATGAAGCGCCATCTGAAAGATGTTGAGCATTCAATTGAAGCCGGATCGCCGATTTGGCCGCGTGACGTTGTAAAGAAAACGCCGAAATGAAATTGAAATCTCCGCCCCGCGCCTATCAACGTATGCTTTCGGGTCGCCGCCTTGATCTGCTGAACCCTGCGCCTCTGGATATTGAGGTCGAAGACATCGCCCACGGCTTGTCTTTTGTTGCCCGCTGGAACGGGCAGACTGTTGGTGAATTTCCCTATTCTGTGGCGGAACATTCGTTGCTGGTTGAACGGATTTATGCACGGCTAAACCCCAATGCTCCGGCAAAATGGAAAATGGTGGCCCTGTTGCACGATGCGCCGGAATACGTGATTGGCGATATGATTTCCCCGGTTAAGGCAGCCGTCGGTCCGGGCTATCGGGAGTTGGATGATCGGCTGATGGCCGCTGTTCTGCTGCGTTTTGGTCTGCCGGGGATCATTCCTAAATCGGTTAAACTCCAGATTAAACGCGCGGATAAAATTTCGGCTTGGTTGGAGGCCATTCAGATCGCTGGGTTCGATCAAGCCGAGGCTGATAAATTGTTTGGCCATCCAAAGCTCGCTGAAATAAAACATATAAAACTGGACCTGAAACCGCCGATGCAAGTCAAAGCCGCGTTTCTGGAACGCCATGCGGCGTTGTTGACTGAACTTGGTTCTTGAAATCTGACCGCAAACAACACAAATATCGCCTAACAAATACCGACATATACGGAGAATAAAAATGGACCTGCCCGTCGAAAATACCGACCTGATCAAAGATACCACCGAAGAAACGTTTATGCAGGACGTTGTGGAAGCCTCAAATGAAGTGCCAGTGATCGTTGATTTCTGGGCGCCGTGGTGTGGCCCGTGCAAATCGCTCGGGCCTGCGCTGGAAGCGGCAGTGACCAAAGCCGGCGGCAAGGTCAAAATGGTGAAAATCGACGTGGACAAGAATCAGCAGATTGCCTCGCAAATGCAGGTTAAATCCATCCCGTCGGTTTTTGCATTTTATGAAGGCAAACCGATTGACGGCTTTCAAGGCAGCCAAAGCCCCGCGCAAATTGACCAGTTCATTGAGCGTATCATTGCGCAAAGTGGTGGAAATGCCGGACTCGAAGAAGCACTTGAAGCGGCTGAACAAATGCTGACCGCAGGCGAAGCGCGTGATGCAGCCCAGACCTTTGCCGCGATACTGGGCGAAGAAGCCGAGAACCTGACGGCCCTTGCCGGGCTGGTTCGTTCGCATATCGCACTGGATGAACTGGAACAGGCCAAAACGTTTTTAGAGGCGGTGCCTGAGGGCAAAAATGACGACCCGATTATCACGAGCGTGCGTGCCCAGATCGAATTGCTGGAAGCCGCCGCAGACGCAGGCGAGGCTGACCAGCATCGCCAAGCGCTGGACGCTGACCCGGATAATCATCAGGCACGGCTAGACTTGTCGATTGCACTGGCCGCAAGCGGTGAAGAAGAAGCCGCTGTTGATGAGCTGCTGGAACTGTTCCGCCGTGATCGCGAATGGAACGATGCCGCTGCCAAAACGCAGCTTTTCAAGCTGTTCGACAGCCTTGGCCCCACCAGTAAGCTGGCCCATTCAGGCCGCCGGCGCTTGTCGTCGATGATCTTTCTTTAGGGGGATCGCATGGCAAGTACCGTCAAAACCGACCCTAAGCTACTGGAAACACTGGTTTGCCCGCTCACGCGGTCAACCCTGTCCTATGATGCTGACAAGCAAGAACTGGTCTCAAAAGCCGCCGGTTTGGCTTATCCGATCAGAAACGGCATTCCGGTGATGTTGATCGACGAAGCTCGAAAAATCGAAGACTAGCAAGCCTTATCGTTTAGGTTTCTTAGCCTTCCGGTTTTTCTTTAACGCGCCCTCGTTGGCGATATAGCTGCTTGCTGCCCAGTCAATCCAAGCCTTGTTTTGTTTGATCATAGCCTCACAATCTTTGAGGTATCCCAGGTTTTGTTTTTCAAGGCGTTGAAAGCTAGAGGCAATCCTGCTGACTAGGCTACCGTACTGTATTGCATCCTCTGACAGGGCAAAAAACATGGCATTTTGAGTTGTTCCGTATATCGAGGGCACCTGAGCCGCGACCCAAAACGCCTTGTATAAAGTATCCGAATATTTTTCAAACTCCAGCGCGACCTGTATATTCCTTTTGAAGTCGGGTTTCTGGGCTTTTAGTTCTGATTTCAGCACAACCAGATCGTAATTAAACTTCATCAATACATATAGGTATTGCTCAAGAGCACGTTTGGTTTCGGGGCTGTCGATGCCAAATTTGTCAGCGGTTTTCACCGCGACCATAAACGCTTTGAAGCTGTCGCATTTCGGCCAAGTCAGTTTTACTTTTTCTGCGGCCTTTGTTCGTTTTAATAGCTCTCGCGCCAGTTTTGTGGCTTCATTCATTGTATTATTGTCGAAAACCTTCAGGTCATCCCAGGTTAATTTATTGGGGTCTGACTTTGATATCTTTTTTGAATAATCATAATTTTTCTTAACTTTTTTCAATTTGTCGTAATACTTTTTAAACCGGAACAATTTATGAAGCGCTGGAATCCAATCCATAATAAATCTCCTAGAATATATTAAATTCCAGCAACTTATCATTGATTAGAAAGAAAGATATTCTTTATTGAGTAGAATAGGAGGAAATTCGCTACTCACCATGTTCGCGCTCAAACTGGATTCTATTATAGCCTATGTTGAATACCCGGTTTTGAAAATTCATACCGACTTGCAGTTCTTCAAGATAGACGTGGGTTTCAAGGCCTGATCTTTCACGAAGAACCCATTCGGTCAGCAACATTGGGTCGGTATTGAAGATCATCGTCATCTGTCCATACTCCGGTTTTTCGGGGTCAAACATGGTGACAAAACTGCGTCCGCCGCGTTCTTCAATTCGGCGGACAAACACTGAACTTGTTACGTCGATATTTTCCATGGACAGCAGCGATAGCGGTGTGCGTCGTTGTGGGTAAATCTGCGGGCTAACATTGGATTTTGCATCAAAAATGGCGATGTTTCGACCATCAGCAATGACCAGTGAGTCCGACGGAGAATCGTATTCAAACCGCATTTTTCCGGGCTTTTTCAGATAGAACGTACCGCCAATAATCGACCCATCTGCATTTTCCTGACGGAAGCGCGCTTGTGCGGTCCGCAAACCTGTTAAATACGCATTTATGCGGTCAACACTGGCGTTCTGGGCAAGCGCCTGTCCGGTTGGCAACACCGCAAATGCGGCGGAAAAGGCAATAAAATCACGTCGGTTCATATCAGAAATCTACCCTGAATACTGGACAGCGTCACGTAAACAAAGTTCACGGTAACGCGATGTCGGCTACAGCGTTAAAAATACTATTGCACCGGCTCAGGCACAAGCACCTCGCGGCGACCAACATGATTTGCAGGCGAAACTATGCCCATGTCTTCCATTTTTTCCACTAGCTTGGCGGATTTATTATAGCCGATCGACAATTTTCGCTGGATATAGGAGATCGAACATTTCCGGTCTCGGGCAACAATCGCAATTGCGGTGTCTAGCAATGTGTCCTCATTTGATGTGTCGCCGAGGCCCAGCTTCAGGTCCAGTTCGGCCTCTGCTGCGGTGCCCGAGCTTTCGACCACGCTGGTAATATATTCCGGCTGGCCCTGAGCCTTAAGGAAGTTCACGATTTCCTCAACTTCTTGATCTGACACGAACGGTCCGTGGACGCGGGTTATGCGCCCGCCGCCCGCCATAAACAACATGTCGCCCTTGCCCAGCAACTGTTCAGCGCCCATTTCGCCCAGCACGGTGCGGCTGTCGATTTTTGACGTCACCTGAAACGAAACCCGCGTTGGAAAGTTGGCTTTGATTGTGCCGGTAATCACATCAACCGAGGGCCGCTGTGTGGCCATCACCAGATGAATGCCCGCTGCCCGCGCCATCTGTGCAAGACGTTGAATGCAGGCTTCAATTTCTTTGCCCGCAACCATCATCAAGTCGGCCATCTCGTCAACGATGATGACGATATAGGGGATTTTTTCTAACGTAAATTCTTCGGTCTCGAACACTGGTTCACCGGTCTCGTCATCAAAACCGGTTTGAACGGTGCGGGTGAACGGCTCGCCTTTGGCCAGCGCGTCAGCAACACGGCCATTATACCCGTCGATATTCCGCACGTTCAATTTTGACATCTTGCGATAACGGTCTTCCATTTCGCCCACAGCCCATTTCAGGGCAATAACGGCCTTTTTGGGGTCGGTCACAACTGGTGATAGAAGATGCGGAATGCCGTCATAAACCGACAGCTCCAACATTTTAGGGTCGATCAAAATCAGGCGGCATTCTTCGGGTGTGCGCGAATAAACTAGTGACAAGATCATGGTGTTGATCGCAACCGATTTGCCAGACCCAGTGGTCCCGGCGATCAGCATATGGGGCATACGTGCAAGGTTCACCACTACGGGTTCGCCACCGATATCTTTACCCAGCGCCAACGGCAGTTGGTGAGTGCTATCGCCAAAAGCCTTGACCGAGAATATCTCACGTAAAAGCACCGTTTCGCGGTTTTCATTGGGAAGCTCGATGCCAATCACCGAGCGACCCGGAATTGTTGATACACGCGCCGAAAGGGCCGACATTGATCGGGCAATATCGTCTGCAAGGCCAATCACACGGCTGGCTTTCAGGCCGGGGGCCGGTTCAAGTTCGTACATCGTAACAACCGGACCGGGGCGCACACCGATAATGCGACCTTTAACGCCATAGTCATCCAACACGTTTTCCAACATGCGGGCATTCGCGTCCAGCGCGTCTTCTGACAGGTGATGGCGTATGATCTTGGTGGGGTTTTCCAACAGGGAAAGCGGCGGCATTTCATAGCCGCTTTTCGTGGGTTCCAACCCCAATGTGGGTTGTTCCTCGGCTTTGGCCTGTGTGCTTTTTGCCACGGGTTTGGTGCTCGGGTACTTTACCAGAGGCTCTGCCTTTTCGGGACGTTCAGGTTCTGGCGCGGGTTGATCTTCGCGGCTGACCCCGCCAAGGCTTGGATATTCGCTTGAGGCATCCGGTGTTTCGTCAATCACAGTTTCATTGTCTAGCGAATGCGTTACGCGCGCGATCAGGGCGTCGGTTTCTGCTTGATAACTCACCTTGGTCTCTGGTTCAATTTCGTCTTTCAGGTGGTCAAGCCGGTCAGCAAATTTATGTTCGCTGGCCAGTTTCTCCGCTTTGATGGCCTCTTTTTCTTCGCGGCGTTTTTGACGTCTGGA
>JAESRG010000033.1 GCA_016764785.1 Paracoccaceae bacterium | reverse complement strand
GCCACACGCAGCTTATATGGCAACAACTGACAAGCTAAAACGCTCCATGCCGGGGCGCATTATTGGGGTGTCGGTCGATGCGCGTGGCAACAAAGGCTATCGTCTTGCGCTGCAAACCCGCGAGCAGCATATCCGCCGTGAAAAGGCCAATTCCAACGTCTGTACCGCGCAAGCATTGCTGGCGGTTATGGCCTCAATGTATGCTGTGTTTTACGGCCCTGCTGGCCTCAAAGCCATCGCCCAGTCGGTGCATCGCAAAACGGCGCGCTTGGCAACAGGGCTGGAAAGTCTCGGGTTTGAAATTACGCCTGACGTATTTTTTGACACCATCACGGTTGAGGTCGGCGCCCTGCAAGGCGTGATCATGAACGCCGCTGTGAAAAACGGCATCAACCTGCGCAAAGTCGGCGATGACCGCATTGGCATTAGCCTTGACGAGCAGACCTATCCCGAAACCATTGAGGCCGTGTGGCGCAGCTTTGGCGGTGATATGAAAGACGATAGCGCGAAAAATCGCGAATACCGTCTGCCTGAATCGCTGCTGCGTACCGATGAATACCTAACGCATCCGATTTTTGATATGAACCGGTCCGAGGCTGAGATGACCCGATATATGCGCCGTTTGGCTGACCGTGATCTGGCGCTTGACCGCGCGATGATCCCGCTTGGGTCGTGCACAATGAAGCTGAACGCCACAGCGGAAATGATTCCGTTGACGTGGTTTGGCATCAGCAATCTGCACCCGTTTGTACCGCTGGATCAGGCGGCGGGCTATACCGAGCTGACCAACCAATTGATGGATCAACTGTGTGAAATCACTGGTTATGACGCTATGTCGCTGCAACCAAATTCGGGCGCGCAGGGCGAATATGCTGGTCTGCTGACCATCCGCAATTACCACAAATCGCGTGGGCAAGGCGACCGCAACATTTGCCTGATCCCAAGTTCGGCGCATGGCACCAACCCCGCCAGCGCCCAGATGGTTGGCTGGAAAGTCGTGGTGGTGAAATCTGCCGATAATGGCGAAATTGATCTGGAAGATTTCCGCACCAAAGCCGACGCCGCCGGTGATAACCTTGCCGCCTGCATGATCACCTATCCGTCCACGCACGGTGTGTTTGAAGAAACCGTGACCGAGGTTTGCAAGATCACCCATGATCACGGCGGGCAGGTCTATATTGACGGCGCAAACATGAACGCCATGTGCGGTCTGGCGCAGCCTGGCAAAATTGGCGGCGATGTCAGCCACCTGAACCTGCACAAAACATTTGCTATTCCGCATGGTGGCGGTGGCCCCGGCATGGGCCCAATTGGCGTTGGTAAACATCTTGAACCCTTCCTGCCCGGCCACCCTGAGGGCGGATCGGACGTTGGGCCTGTTTCGGCGGCTCCAGTTGGTTCTGGATCAATTTTGGTGATCTCATGGGCGTATATTTTACTGATGGGCGGCGAGGGCATGACCCAAGCCACCAAAGTCGCCATTCTAAACGCCAACTATATCGCCAAACGTCTGTCAGGCGCATACAACATTCTGTTCAAATCCGACAAAGGCCGCGTGGCGCATGAGTGCATTCTAGACACGCGCCCCTTGAACGACAGCGCCAATGTCACCGTTGACGACATCGCCAAACGCCTGATGGATTGCGGTTTCCATGCCCCAACCATGAGCTGGCCGGTTCCCGGAACCCTGATGGTTGAACCGACCGAGAGTGAACCCAAGGCCGAGATCGACCGTTTCATCACCGCGATGCTGGCGATCCGCGCCGAGGCACAAGAAATCGAAGATGGCAAAATCGCTTACGCCGACAGCCCGCTGCACCACGCGCCGCACACTGTTGAGGATCTGGTCGGAGACTGGGACCGCGTTTATACCCGCGAACAGGCGTGTTATCCTCCGGGTGCCTTCCGCGTCGACAAATATTGGCCACCAGTTAATCGCATTGATAACGCTTTTGGCGACCGAAACTTGGTTTGCACCTGTCCGCCGTTGGATGCCTATGAGGAATGACCATTGCGGTGGGGTCAATAGCCCCACCTTTTAACCTGTTGCTTTGGCGTCAGGTCGTCGGCGCGATAAAATCAGGTTGAATCCCCGATTTGGCAATGTATTTTGCTGTGTCTTTACCCGCAAACAGGCCGTGATCCTCAATCAATACGGTGCCAAACCCTGCGGCTTTGCCCCCTAAAATATCGGTGTGCAGCGTGTCGCCAACCATGACGATACGATGATCAGGGATATCGGTGGGAATGCGGCGGCGCGCCTCAGCAAAAATTCCATCAAACGGTTTACCAAAAAACTCGGGCGCAATGCCAGTTGTTCGAATAATTTCATGGATAAACCAACCCGGCTCCAACGAGAAATCATTCTCGCGCGGGGCGATTATATCGGGGTTACCAACCAACACAGGGCGCGGGTTTTTCAACAGGCTTTCGGTCAAAATTTCCTGCTGCTGATCGGTCCAGGTTGCTGCACTAAGCAGGATAAAACCGTCGACCGCGTCGAAAAGCGGGCGATCAACGCCAAGATCAACAACATCAACCCCCAACCCGTCTAGCTTTGAGGCAGGCATTGCCATTGCCCCCCATTTCATCGCGGGTCTGCCTGGCAGGCTCATGGCCAAAATTTCACGGCTGGCGATCACATTTTCAGCGGTAAAGTCAAAACCAAAACGCTTATATTTCTGCAACGCCACTTCAAGCGGCATGCCTGCGCCGTTGGTCAACACCATCACCTTTTTGCCAGCGGCCTGCAGTGCCGCGACCTGTTCAGGTGCCCCTTTTATCGGTGTATCACCTACGTTAAGCACCCCGAACGCATCCAGCAGAAACACATCAAACTGATCTGCGATATCACCCAGATTGGCAATATTTTGCGAGGTATCGGGAAAGCTGGCCGAGGGCAGCAAATGCCGCACCCGCTCATATTGGGTAAATGCCCAGTCGGTATCAGCGGTTATTTCTTGCATGTCAGGGGCCTCGTGTCGTTTGCCCTGTCGTAAGCTAGACGCCCAATTCAAGCAATGCCTGAATGTCAGCGCGACGGGTGCCAGCAACGATCCGGCCCAGTTCGGCATCACCCCGCAGCACAATCAGCGTTGATCGGCGCGGAATATTGCGGCTGGTGGTTACGTCCTCGCGCCCATAAGTATCCCAGTCGACCCGCACGAATTGCATCGCAGCACTGAAGTCGGGGTTGTCGTCGCGCAGCGCGTCAATGGTCCGTCCCTGTGCTTTGCAGGTTGAGCACCACGTAGCGCTGTAATCAACAAAAACCGTATCGCCATTCGCCAGCAATTCAGCGATAACGCCAGGCTGATAGGTGATCCAGCCCTCATCCGCCAAAGCGGCCATCGGGGTAAGGGATATTGCAGTCGCCAGGGCGATAAATGTACGGCGTTTCATCAGCTTTCCTTTTCAGATTGAGACAGAGAAGTCTTGCAGCCAGATTGGCATGATTTCCAGCAACCAACTTTCAATTTTGTAATGGGTTTTGGTGATGATCATCAGACCGACCAGTAAAAATATCACCCCCATAATGGGCTTTGATCTTTCAGCAAGTGCGCGCATGGATCCGGCACGACGACGAATGGTTTCACGCGCACCATAGCCCAGCAGCAGGATAATACTTGATATACCCATCGCAAAAGCAGTCATAATCCCCGCAGCAAAAACCAGATCTTCGCCTTTATAGGCCAGCGCGATTGCACCTCCAAGGGTTGGCCCAACGCAGGGCGACCAGACCGCGCCAAGAATGGCCCCGCCAACAAATTGCCCGCGCAGGCCGTTGCTCTCCAGCGTGTCCATACGACGGTCGGCGCCGGCCGCAAAACCCGCCGTCGCGGTCGCAAACCCCATGTTCAGCTGTGGCACCAGCAGCACTACGCCAAATACGATCATCATTCCTGCGCCAATTTGTGAGACCCGATCAGCGTCCAGCCCGACCGTGCTGCCTAGCGTTGCCACCAACATCCCCAGCACCACAAAAACAATGCTCATCCCAGCGGCCAGTGCCAGCGGGCCATGTTTATGGGCATTCACAGGCGAGGCCAGCACAATGGGCAACACCGGCAACACGCAGGGGTTAATCAGGGTCAGCAGGCCCGCGCCAAATGCAAATACAAATTCCATATCGCTAATTTACGGGGTGGCCGCAAAAAGATCACATGAACTTTTCGGCACTGAACTTTACTGGAAACGAAAGGTGCTCAGCGCCGTTGACGCCTCAATGGTCAGTACATCCGCCACCGAGGCCATATCGTTGTTTTTAGTCAAGGCATTGATGATCGCGATCACCCCGTTTTCATTGTCCGGGTTAGAAATCGCGACGATCCGCAAAATCACGATACCATCCACGCCGCCATCATATCTGCCAATGGCCTCAAGCGCTGTAATGTCGCCGATCTCAGTGATCTGCACCACGGTAAGTTCTGCCCGTTCAAGATTGGGAACCGACCCCGCAAAAGCTTGCTCCAAAAGTCTTTTCAACCCATCAAGTTCAGCTTGCGCATCACCACGGGGCAGCGTGAATGGCACAAATTGAAGGTTCGACATTACTTGACGGTCTGAGGTCACAAACGAGATCTTGAACATGCCAGTACCGCCCGGCGCGGCCTCGGAAAATATTTGGTAATTGCCAGACGTCGGCGCGAAAAATTCAAATGGCGCGGGTACGGGAATATCGAATTCAGCCGCAAAGTCGGCGTCAATCACATAGCGATTGCCAACAAAGCCGCCCTCAATAGTCAGCGGGTTGATGTTAATGCTGGGTTCTTGTGCCATGCCAATGCTGGCACTAACCAAGCCAAATATTAGGCCAAATGTCAGTGTGGTAAACTGTTTAATCACGATAATTCTCCGGTTACATGGTGTTTTTTATCAGATAGGCCACATTTTTTCAACGTCGCCGCCCCAATTGTACGGCAACAATACCAACGGTGATGACCAAAACCCCCAAATAGTCGCGCTGAGTCATCGCTTCGCCCAACACCACCGCTGCGATGGCAATGCCCAAAAACGGGTTGAGGAAATGAAAGCTGGCAGCGCGGATTGTCCCAATTCGGCGCACCAGCAAAAACCAGATCAGGGTTGCCGCAACACCGGGAATCAGGGTGGTATAAATGAACGCGGCGATCAGTTGATAGGTCCAGTCAACGCGCCATGTTTCCAGCAACACTGACGCCGGAAACAGCACCGCACTGGCGATGAGCATTTGCATGCCAACCACCATCAATACATTGCCTGAACTGGTGGCCCCGCGCACCAGTAGCGTGGCACTTGTCAGGGCAATAACGCCGATAAAGGCCAATAGTATGCCGGTTAGATCTGCCCCACCCGACAGACGTGCGCTCATGATAATCAGCACACCAAGCGCTCCAGCAACCAGCCCGAGCAGTGATGTTTTTGAAATCTTTTCGCCAAAGAGCACCCAACTTGCGGCAGCTACGGTCAACGGAAGCAGGCTGGCAATGATGGCGGCCAATCCGGCATCAATCCATTGCATCGCCACAAAATTTGCGCCCAGATATACCCCGTTTTGCAGAACGCCGAACATCGCAATCGCGATCCACTGTTTGCGGCTGAATCGCGCGTGTTGCCCCAGCAACCGCGTGATACCGGCCGCCAATAACCCCGAGATCAAAAAACGGCAGGACAGTAATAGCAACGGCGAAGCATACTCGACCGCGATGTGCGCTGAGGTGAACGCGCTGCTCCACATCAGCACAAAGGCAAGGCCCATGAGTATCGCGCGGAAATCCATATTTAGTCCTGTCAGGAAGGGTAATCCCGCCGACGCTAAGGGGGATCATCGCGATATTCAATCAGGAAATTGACCTTTTCTCGGCCAAGGCCTGAGTCAATATCTGCCACGCACTGCTAAGGAACAGGGCCGCCATAATGCCGGCTACGATCAGGTCCGGCCAGCCGGTGGCCGTGCCCCAAACTGCCAGTGCTGCGATCATCACCGCAACGTTGCCAATCGCGTCGTTGCGCGAGCACAGCCAGACCGACCGCACATTGGCGTCGCCGTCTTTGTATTTCACCAGCAGAAACACACTTGCCAGATTGGCCGCAAGGGCCAGAAACCCAATCATGCCCATGATTTCGGCCGTGGGCACGCCGATGTAAAACACCCGCCACAGGGTTGACCCAGCCACCCAAAGGCCCATCGCCAGCAAAGTAAATGCCTTGAACAACGCCGCGTTGGTGCGCACTGTAATCGAGGCACCGATGGCGGCCAGCGAAATGCCATAGGTTAAGGAATCTCCCAGAAAATCCAGCGCGTCTGCCTGCAACGCCTGCGACCCCGCCAACTGCCCCGCCGTCATTTCCACAAAGAACATCACCGCGTTGATCACAATCACCAGCCACAGCCGCCGCTTATACGTCGCCGACATCCCGTCAAAGGTTTTTTGCGGTCCCGAGCATCCACATTCAGCCATTTTTGTATCCTCTTGAATTCCGATGCCATCAGTATAGTCTCTCTAGTAACTAGAGCTTCAAGAGGTTTTTCAAAATGTTTTCAATTGGTGCGGCGTCTCGCAAAACTGGTATTAAAATCCCGACCATCCGGTATTATGAAACCGAGGGGCTGGCCAGCCCGTCGGAGCGTTCATCAGGCAACCAGCGGCGATATTCACCGCCGGATATCGCGCGGCTGACGTTTATAAAACACGCCCGCGATCTAGGGTTAAAACTGGACGATATCCGAGAGCTATTGCACCTGTCCGCCAACCCCGATCAGCCCTGCGCGGTCGCCAATAAAATTGCTGCGGATCATCTGGTCGCGGTGCAGGAACGCATCGCCAAACTGCAAGCACTGGAAACCGAGCTCAGCCGTATCGCCCATGGTTGCACGGGGAAAACGGTGGGCGAGTGTTATGTGATTGAGGCCCTGTCGGATCATGCGCTTTGTCAGCAGGGGCATTGAAATGATTTGCGGTTGGTAAGAATTGGATATTTGTCTAAAAGCTAAAACGTACCCGATAGGTGACCTTTTTATACTAAACCACGAACTGAATCTTCGACTAAAAGCTAGCAGATGTTTGCATAAGGTGCAAAGTACAGTATACTATAAACAGTACGAATGACCGCTTTGCGGAGCACTGAAGAATATCGTTGCGATTATGCCATAGAATCAGGCTGCGGGCAGTCACCTTTCAATGTGATTGGCTAGCAATTTGCGCCGTTAGGTACTTGTAAGTTAACTTACGCTTAGACAATTGACACATATGAATATTGTATTGTTGCAGCGCGCCACCTACACACGCTACTTGACTCGGTAATGCATTTGCATTACAACTCTTTAGGACAGATTCTCTCTGACTTTGAAGGAAGCAGCTATGAACATGCTTGCACATCGAGATTTTTCTACGCTTACTGACCGCTATCAAACAACAGTACCTTCTTCTATTCGCAAGGTGTTGAAGTTGCACAAACGTGACAAGCTTTGTTACAATGTCGAGACCGACGGTCGCGTGTATATTGAATCTATCCAAGATACACCTGATCCAGCACTTGGCGCATTTCTTGATTTGCTTCAAGCCGACGTTATAGCCAACCCTCAGCGCTTATCTGCTTTTGATGGTGCTTTGCATGATAGGCTGAGTGCACTTATCGGTGACGTTGACGTTGACCTTGATGCCAAATTGTCGCCAGATGATGAATGACTAAAAATTCTGCACCCATTGTAATCAATGGGTGGTCCATATTCGCACACCCTGTATTCCTCGACCAGCTTGAAGGCTTGGTTGAGGAAGTAGAGGAACGTAAAAGACGTGACCCTGATATGTATACCAAAAAGAACTGCACCAAACGCTTGGCCGCAATTTGGAAGCTGGTTACAGAAGTCATTCCGGCGGGCCCGAATGCAGCAAAATTTCGGCAAGGCGATACGCTTGGTCCCGGGCGTAAACATTGGTTTCGCGCCAAGTTTTTTCAACAATACCGACTGTTTTATCGTTTTAACATGGACGCAAAGGTCATTGTTTTAGCTTGGATTAACGACGACAAAACCTTGCGGGCCTACGGCAGCAAAACAGACGCATACGCAACTTTCAAAGGTATGCTGAGCGGCGGCCGCCCACCAGATAATTATGATGCTCTTTTGGAAGAGGCTAAATCTGCGTCGACACGGTTTGAAAAGGCACAACTCTCCGTCGCAAATAAATAGAGTGCACTATATGGCTAACAGTTTGCGCCGTAAAGCACCGCTTTTGGCTTCACACTTACATCCCAAGAAATAGTTTGTGTTTTGAACGGCCTTGATCTGGCGTTCGCCGCCCAAGTAAAAAAACAGCACAAACGAAAACGGGCCGCCCCACATGGGCGACCCGTTAAATTCAATAACGAAATAAATTAGGCGTTAATCACGTCTTTCAACGCTTTGGCGATGGTTACTTTTGCTACGCGGTCAGCGTCTTTGTGCATTTGCTCACCAGTCGCTGGGTTACGCACCATGCGGTCAGGGCGTGCGCGGCACGAAAATTTACCAAGGCCCGGAAGGGTCACAGCGCCACCAGCAGCAATTTCAGTGGACACAATTTTTGCAATCGCTTCGAGCGCAGCATTTGCGCCAGCTTTATCAGTGCCCAGTTCTGCGGAAAGCGCGGATACCAGTGCGGCTTTGGTCATAGGTTTCTGTGTCATATGTCATATCCCTTTAGGTTCGGTTTCTTCTAAAATTGAACGGCTTAGCCCGCTTCCGAGAGTGAATAAATCCGGTTTCTGAAAAAAACTCAATCACTGAATGTTATTTATTGGGTTTTTTTGACTGGAAATGCTTAAAAATAAGCGAATACTTGCCGATTCACCAAGAAATCAAAGGAAAGCAGTCTCCTCAAAGCTGCGGAGTTTGCGAGAATGCAGCCTTTCCAGCGGCATTGACCGCAAGGATTCCATCGCTTTGATGCCGATTTGCAGATGCTGCAAAACTTGGGTTTTGTAGAATTCAGTGGCCATGCCGGGCAATTTCAGCTCTCCGTGCAAGGGTTTATCGGACACGCATAACAAGGTGCCATAGGGCACGCGGAACCTAAAACCGTTGGCGGCAATGGTGGCGCTTTCCATGTCCAGCGCGATGGCGCGCGACAGTGACAGGCGGTGCACGGGGCCGGATTGATCGCGCAGCTCCCAATTGCGGTTATCGATGGTGGCGACAGTGCCGGTCCGCATTATTTTCTTCAGCTCATAGCCGGAAAAATTGGTGACCTCGGCCACCGCGGTTTCCAATGCCACCTGAACCTCGGCCAGCGCCGGAATGGGCACCCATGTCGGCAGGTCGTCATCCAGCACTTTGTCTTCGCGCATATAGGCGTGGGCCAGCACATAATCGCCAAGGTTCTGCGAATTGCGCAGCCCCGCGCAATGGCCCAGCATCAGCCAGACATGCGGGCGCAGCACCGCAACATGGTCGGTGATGGTTTTGGCATTTGACGGGCCAACGCCGATGTTAACCATGGTCAGGCCTGATCCGTCTTTGCGGGTTAAATGATAGGCGGGCATTTGCGGCAGACGCCCAACGGCTGCCCCCGTGGTGCCATCCGCCGTGGTGATCAGATTGCCCGGCTCAACAACCGAGATATATCCAGAATCAGGATCATTGATCTGTTTATGGGCAAAATCGCGGAATTCGTCCATATAGAACTGATAGTTGGTGAACATCACATGGTTCTGGAAATGCGCGGGGCTGGTGGCGGTATAATGGCTTAGCCGCGCCAGTGAATAATCAACCCGTTGCGCTGTGAACGGCCCCAATGGGCGCGACCCATCAGCATTCACCCCTGCCGTGCCGTTAACAATTTTGTCGTCGGTGCAATCAAGATCAGGCACATCAAACAGGTCGCGCAATGGGCGATCAAGACGGTCCTCAATCGAGCCTTCAATATGCGCACCTTCCTTCATCGCAAAATGCACAGGAATCGGAATATCGGAAATCCCGACCTCAACCGGTACATTATGGTTTTCCAGCAGCAACGCGATTTGCTCGGTCAAATAGCCCTCAAACAAATCGGGGCGGGTGATGTTGATGGTAAAAGTACCGGGTTCAGACACATGACCAAAAGATAGCCGCGTGTCGACCTTGGTATGGGTCGATGTGGTGATCGAGACCTGCGGATAAAACGCACGGTAACGCCCTGCGGGGGCGGCACCAGACATCACGTCATCAAAATGCCCCCGCAAAAATTGCGTGGCTTGGTCATACAGCGCCTGAAGCGCCGAGACCGCCTGCGCGGCATCGGTATAGGTCTGGGTTTGCAGGGCCTTGGGCGTGATCAGTGGCAGGTCCTCGGGGTTAAGGTTTTTGGTCATTTTGGATCTTTCAAAAATAATTCAGTTATTTCAAATGTGGTTACGTCGATCAGACCTTTGTCGGATATCCGCAGTTCAGGGATTACCACCAGCCCCAGCAGTGAATGTTGCATATAGGCGTTGTTCAACGTGCAGCCACAGGCTGCCATTGCGTCAACCATCTGCTGCGCGTCAGCGGCAACCTCAGCGGCGGGGGCGTCAGACATCAGCCCACCGATGGGCAACTTGACCAGGGCCAGTTCTTTGCCCTCAGAGAATACACAAACCCCGCCTTGGACGTCTTGCAAACGGTTGGCGGCCAGCGCCATGTCAGCCTTATTGGTGCCAATGACAATCATATGATGACTGTCATGCGCCACGCTTGAGGCCACCGCGCAGGGCTTATCATAGCCAAAACCGGACACAAAAGCGTTAACAACCTGACCCGTGGCGCGGTGGCGTTCCACCAGTGCAATCTGGCAAACGTCTTGCGCAAGATCGCCCACCGCAAGGCCATTTTCAACGGGCAGGTCAGCCGTCAGGGCTTTGGTCGGGGCTTGGTTTTCCACCACGCCAATAACCCGCGCAGTGACTGAGTTATGCCCCTCAGGGGCGGCAATATCAAAGTCACTCGCGCCAAGGGCTTTGCCCATGTGAATCGAGTTCCGCGCTGCATCAGGCCAATGATAATCGGGCGTATCACACAGAATTTTACCATTTTCAGCAACAACATCGCCCCGCGCGATTACGGTTTCAATCGGCAGGGTGATCAGGTCAGATGTCAAAATAACATCTGCCCGACGCCCCGGCGTGATTGACCCCATCTCGCGTTCCAACCCGAAATGGGTGGCGGTGTTGATCGTTGCCATTTGCAGTGCGACCAGCGGGTCAGCACCGCAAGCAATGGCGTGGCGCACCACGCGGTTCATATGGCCGTCATGGACCAGCGTGCCAGAATGGCTATCGTCCGTGCACAGAATAAAGTTCCGTGAATCGAGGCCTTTTTCAGTAATCGCGGTAATCTGGGTTTCCACATCATACCACGCTGATCCAAGCCGCAGCATCGCGCGCATGCCTTGGCGCACCCGCATGATGGCATCAGCCTCACAGGTGCCCTCATGATCGTCAGCTGGGCCACCGGCCGCATAAGCGTGAAAGCCAGCAAGGTCAGGGCTGGCATAGTGGCCCCCCACGGTTTTACCGACGTTTTGCGTCGCGGCAATTATCGCCAGCATTTTAGGGTCGGCGTTCATCACCCCGGGGAAATTCATCATTTCGCCAAGGCCGATGATGTTGGGCCACGTCATGGCCTCAACCACGTCTTCAGCTGAGATTTCATGGCCGGTGGTTTCTAGCCCCGGCGCAGATGGCGCGCAGCTGGGCATTTGCACAAACACATTGATGGGCTGCACCAAGGCTTCGTCGTGCATGTGCCGCACGCCAGCCAGCCCCATGACATTGGCAATTTCGTGGGGGTCAACAAACATGCTGGTGGTGCCATGCGGAATCACCGCGCGGGAAAACTCGGTGACGGTCAGCATGCCGGACTCAATATGCATATGCCCGTCAACCAACCCCGGAATCGCAAAACGCCCCTTGGCGTCGATCACGGTGGTTTTTGGCCCGATCAAGCTGGGCATATCCGGCCCACAATAGGCAAAACGCCCACCGGCAATGGCAATGGTGCTGTTCGGAATGACTTCGCGAGAATGGACATTAACCCAACGTGCGTTGGTAATCACCATGTCGGCAGGGCTGCGGCCAGCGGCAACAGCAATCAGGCGGGGGGCTGTTTCAGCCCATGTTTTGAGGGGGAATATAGTCATGTCCTAGTCTGACACGACTAGCTGAAATCATTCAAGTGGATATTTACGCCGTCGCAAATACTTCACGTAACATTGATTCCAGCGCGATTTGATCATTTGAATTGAACGCATCCAGCTGATTTGAATCGATGTCCAGCACCCCGATCAGCCCATCGTTTTTGTCAAAAACCGGCAGCACGATTTCGGATCGGGTGTCTGAGGAACAGGCAATGTGATCGGAAAATGCGTCAACATCCGCCACAAGTTGGGTTTGGCGTAACCGCGCTGCCGCCCCGCACACACCTTTTGAAAACGGGATGCTCAGGCAACCATGCCCCCCCTGATAGGGGCCAATTTTCAATGTATTATCGCCCATGTTGCGATAAAATCCGACCCAGTCCATGCGATCATCTGCGTGGAACAGCTCACAACTGATGGTGGCCATATTGGCGATCATATCGGTTTCACCTGCACAGATGGCGGCAATATTCAAAAGCGCTTGTTTCATGTTTGGCAAGGTATCAGCGCCCGCATCTGATGAAAACAAAAAAACCCGGGCACGTATGCCCGGGTCAAGTTAGGTCGGCAAAGCTGCCGGCCGTCTCTGGGTATTTATTTAGTCGTGGTAAGCGGCTTCGCCGTGCGTCGCCAAGTCAAGACCAACAGATTCGTCTTCATCCGAAACCCGCAGACCGATTGTCATATCGATACCTTTGAACAGGATGAACGACACAACGGCGGTCCAAACAACGGTAATACCAACAGCCTGTGCTTGAATCATGGTCTGACCCATCATTGTGACGCCATCAGCATAGCCAACACCGCCCAGCGATGTGGATGTGAAGATACCAGTGCCGATGGCACCGATGATGCCGCCAACGCCGTGAATGCCAAATACGTCTAGGCTATCGTCGTAACCGAATTTGTTCTTGATCGTGGTGACGAAGAAGAAACAAACAACCGATGCGCCTGCACCCAAGGCAATCGCACCAACCGGACCAATCGACCCAGCAGCCGGTGTTACCGCCACCAAGCCAGTGATCATGCCAGAAGCAGCACCAAGCAGCGAAACCTTGCCGCGCAATGTGCCTTCAACAATGGTCCAAGCAAGGATCGCCCCAGCCGCAGCCGTAAAGGTATTGATCATCGCCAAGCCAGCGCCGCCGTTTGCTTCCAGATTGGAACCAGCGTTAAAGCCAAACCAGCCAACCCACAGGATCGACGCACCAACAAGGGTGAAGGTCATCGAGTGTGGTGCCATCATGTCTTTGCCAAAGCCTTTGCGTTGACCAATCACAATCGCGCCGACCAATGCGGCAACGCCAGCATTGATGTGCACAACTGTGCCGCCAGCAAAATCAAGCGCGCCAAGGTTATAGATATAACCAGCGCCGTCCCAAACCATATGAGCAATCGGGAAATACGAGAACGTTACCCAAAGCAACGAAAAGATCATCAATGCTTTGAATTTAATACGCTCAGCAAATGCACCAATAATCAGTACAGCAGTGATTGCCGCAAACGTCATCTGAAACGCGATGAATACAAATTCAGGAATAACCACGCCGTCGGTGAATGTACCGATCATGGTGTCAGGTGTTACGCCAGCAAGGAACAACTTGCCGGTGCCGCCCCACCAAGCACTGGTGCTGCCGCCGAATGAAAAGGAATATCCGTAAACGACCCAGACAACCATGATCATCGCAGTAATCATTGTGGATTGGGTCAAAACCGACAGCATGTTCTTTTTACGAACCAAACCGCCATAGAACAACGCCAAACCGGGCAGGATCATGAACAGAACCATGACAGTTGAGAAGATCATGAAGGACACATCGCCCTTGTCCATGGTCTCGGTCACTTCTTGGGCAAAAGCCGCCGAGGCGCTAAGCAGCGCGCCGGTGGTTGCCAGAATTAAATTTTTAAGTTTCATTTTGATTTCCTTGTTTCGTTCTGGTCAACGCCTAAAGCGCTTCGTCACCTGTTTCGCCGGTGCGGACGCGCTGGGCGCTTTCCACATTCAACGTGAATATTTTGCCATCGCCAATTGAGCCGGTTCGCGCCGCAGAGGCCAGTGTTTCCACGGCTTGTTCTGCAAGGTCATCGCTAACCACCATTTCAATTTTGATTTTTGGCACGAAGTTCACCACGTACTCAGCGCCGCGGTAAATTTCTGTGTGGCCAGCCTGACGACCGTAACCTTTAACCTCAGAGACCATAAGCCCCTGCACCCCGATGGCGGTCAGTGCCTCGCGCACTTCCTCCAACTTAAAGGGTTTGATTGCTGCGATAATAAGTTTCATACGGTCTCCGTTCGTTAAAGGCGGTGTGCGCCGAATTTGATTTCCATCAGGTTTTCTTGAATAAAACGGTTTTGTGAAGGGACATGGGCAATAAAATGCCGATGGCGCCCCCAATATTGTATAAATTTTAATCAAATATATGAAAATGACGCTAAATTAGTCATAATATAAACTCGCTTACGGCTTTGCAGCGCGTTAATTACCCCTCTACAAACCCTACAAGATTCGGTATCTGTAGGAAAAACGAGCAACAAAACAGGCAGGCCAATGGCCCCACGCAAATCTCCACCCCTGAAGGGGGAGCGCCGCACCCGTGCGACTCCGGCAAAGAAAACCAAACGCAAACCTGCCGCCAAGGGCAAGGTTTCGGCGCGGCGTACGCCTGCCAAAAGGAAGCCCGCCAAGCGCAAAAAACGGGCGGTCAAACGCGGGTTTTTGTCGCGGCTGTTTCGCTGGATCTTTCGCAAGATTTTTCGACTGATATGGTGGGTCGGCATTCGCACATCCATCATTGGTGGCGTAATTCTGGCCGGATGGGTCGGCTTTTATTTCGTGCAATTGCCCCCGATGGAGGCCCAGTTAGATGGTCGCGCCCGTGGGTCGGTGCAACTGATGGACCGCTATGGCGAGATTTTCGCGTGGCGTGGTGAACAGTTCGACGGTTCGCTGCGCTCTGAACTGATTTCCCCACACCTGCGCAACGCGGTCATCGCGACCGAGGATAAACGGTTTTTCTCGCATTTTGGCATCAGCCCGCGCGGCGTGGCCAGTGCGGTGCGGATTAACCTGCGCGAAGGTCGCGGGCCGCTGTCTGGCCACGGCGGGTCAACGATCACCCAACAGGTGGCAAAACTGCTGTGCCTTGGCGTGCCGTATGAAATCAGTTCAGGCATGTCGATGGCTGAGTATGAGGCCGATTGCCGCCGTGGGTCTTTGGTGCGCAAAGTGCGCGAGGCCGTCTATGCACTGGCGCTTGAGGCGCGGTACTCCAAAGACGAAATTCTGACGATCTATCTTAACCGTGCATTTCTGGGCGCCGGAGCCTATGGATTTGAGGCCGCCGCACATCGGTATTTCAACATATCCGCCCGCGACCTGATACCGGCCGAGGCCGCAATGCTGGCCGGGCTACTAACCGCGCCCAGCCGTTTTGCCCCTACAAATAACCTTGAACGCAGCCAAAATCGTGCCGCCTTGGTTATTGGCCTGATGCTGGATCAAGGCTTTTTGACCGAGATTGAGGCCAGCATTGCGCTTGCCAACCCCGCGACCCTGACAAGTTCAGCCCGCGACCTGTCTGGTGAAGATTTTGCCGACTGGATTATGGCAATGGACGGTGACACGATGATGCAGACGTTTACCCGCGATACGGTTGAAGACGTGCAAATTCTGACCACGTTTGACCCCGCCATTCAGGCCGCAGCCGAAGCCGCGCTAGCAGACATATTCGAAAATCGCATCCGCGAAGGGTCCGGCGCGCAGGCAGCAATTGTGGTACTGTCTGCTGACGGCGCAGTGCGCGCCATTGTTGGCGGGCGCGACATTGTTGGCGACTATTTCAACCGTGCCACCCAAGCCCAACGCCAAACCGGATCGTCCTTTAAGCCATTTGTCTATGCCACCGCGCTTGAGGCCGGCTTTAGCCCCAACAACATTGTTGAAGACGCGCCATTGTCTATCTCGATGCCCGGCGGGCAATCAGATTATCGACCCGCGAACTATAGCCGCCAATATTTGGGCTTGATGACCATGTCGCAAGCCATGTCGCGCTCGATCAACACCGTGGCTGTTCGCATTTCTGAGGAAGTCGGCCGTGAACGGGTGCGGGCCATGGCGATGGATTTCGGCATTCGCTCGGAAATCGCTACTGGCCCGTCGCTGGCGCTGGGCGTATCCGAGGCCAACCTGCTGGAAATGACCGGCGCTTATGCCGGTTTTCTAAACGGCGGTCGCCTTACCCGACCGTTTGGCATGCTTGATCTGCGTCTTGCCGATGGTTCACACCCGTTGCCCATCGCTAGTCGTACCAATGGTCGGGTCATCCTGAACCAACGTGCAGCGGGCTATCTGGTTTATATGCTTAATCAAGTGGTTGAGACCGGATCGGGGCGCGGCGCGCGCATGGACGGCTGGCAAATCGGTGGCAAAACCGGCACGACACAAGGCGCCAAAGACGCTTGGTTCATCGGATTCACAGCAGATTATGTCACCGGCGTCTGGATGGGGTACGACGACAACACCCCCCTCACAGGCGTCACCGGATCAGGCCTGCCAACCGACATTTGGCATGAGGTCATGGTGCGCATTCACGAGGGCCGCACCCCGCGCCCCTTGCCGATGATCATCCCGCCGGAACCGCGCCCGATTGAACAGATCGACACCCCGATGGAGCAGGAGCGCCAAACCCAGACAATTCTGCAAAGGTTGTTTAACGGCCCCTCAAATTGAAACCGTTGGCGTATGGCCTGACGGCAATACTGGTGGTAACAATTGCTTGGCTGACGCTAACGCCACAGGATTTACCGCAGGCTTCCGGCGGCGATAAATTACACCACCTTATTGCCTTTGCAGCACTTTGCCTGCCTATTGCGGCCACCAATCGCCGCGCCGTGATCTGGCTTGCCCCTGTGGCTATGTTATTTGGCGGCGCGATTGAACTTATCCAACCTTATGTCAACCGCAGCGGAGAATGGGCCGATGCAGGCGCTGACGCATTGGGCGTAATGATTGGGGTTGCTCTCGGGCTATTTATTGGTTGGATATTTCGGAAAACGTCCATGTTCTCGAAAGGTAAAATTTGACGATAATAAATGTAGACAGGTTAAACTTTTGTTATTACTGTATTATTTTTGAATTAGGAAAATAGCATTGTGAAAAATAACGTGAAGGTCGTATTGACCCAAAAATGGTGGAAAGATAACAAAGCCAAAACACTATCAGACAAGGCCAATTTGGGTAAATTGTTGGCAGCATTCGAACCAGCGTATAAACTTGTTTTCGTCGCTAAAGGCCCGGTGCAACTAAAACGCGCTAACGACCTGCTGGTTTTGTGCAAGGCTCTTGATGTGGCAGCAGACAAAAATGCCAAAGCCTGTGGCAAATTTCAAAAAGAAACGATGGAGATTTTGAAAAAGGCCTTTCCGGCCGAGGTCAAAGTACACCGCAAAAAAATCGAAGGCGTGCTCAAAGATCTAAAAGCTCAATATTCCAACCCGAAAGTAGCGGATATGCTCAAGGATCGCACAATGCGTTCGGCCTATCTGCAATATGCTGCTGGAAATTATACAGACGAAAGCATCAAGTTCTTAATGGTCGCGAGTAAGAAAACCGATGCAGTTTATCAGGAATTTATTAAAGACGGCGCCCCTCAACAAATCAATATTCCCGGAAAAGTTCGCATTCCATTCGACAAAGCATTTGCAGCTGGAAATATTGCGACTGCCCCGTGGAAAGGCGCTGTCTCCGAGATTATAAGAATGCTCCAAAACGAAGAGATGAAGAAATTTGGCACGTGGTTTTTGGCTGGAAACGCTCGCAAAATATAGTTATTTTCCGAACCTTAGCTGCCCCGTAATTGCGCGGTCAGCGCGTTAATATCACCGCGCACACTTGCCAGTCGGGCGCGGATTTCTTCGCGCTCGGATGAAATCAACGAAATGCCTTCAATAATCATGTCGATCATTTTGGTGCGGCCACTGCCATCAGACACTTGCCAATCCAGCGAAAACGGCTGTCCGCCAGCCTGTTGCACGGTAGAATAAACCAGAAAACCTTTGCGGCCCGCATTAACAACACGGGTGATGCGAATAGTCGATCCGCGATAAGACCGAAACTGACGGCCATATTTCCAGGAAAGGTAATCGCCAAAAGCGTTTGAAAATGCTGTGCGCTGACTGCCGGAAAGACTACGCCACGGCGCACCGATCACCAGACGGGCGATGGTTGGAATATCGGCATATGACGTAAATACATCCCGAAAACGCCGCATAATGCGGGCTTCGGACGCTGACGAGTTAATGGTCTCCATCACATCGTCAATAATTGATTGCACATATGTCCGGGCCTGCGAATTGTTCAGCGCAAAAGCAGGCATTGGCATGGCCAGTGCGGCTGCGCCAATCATCAGCGTCCGGCGGTTAAGGTTATTCAAAGGCATAGGGGTCCTCCAGATCATCCAAAGTCGTTTCGCCCGCAACAGCGTGGCGTTTGTTTAGCAAATACGACAGGCGTTGGGCGGCATAACTGTCAGCCGATTCGTATAGCAATATTTGTATCAAGTCGTCATATTCGTGCCGCTGACCCAACATATTTAGCGCCCGTAACGCCAGAATATATTTTGCCTGATCTTCATCAACAACGTAATTCAACGGATCAAGCGCCAAATCAACCAGCATCCCAACCGAACCGCGTACCGTGCTGGCACCAAGAATTGGCAGCTCAATATAAGCCCCTTCGGGAACGCCCCACACCGCCATCGTTTCGCCAAAATCAGTTGGTCGATCAAAAACTCCAAGTTCAGCAGCAGGGTCGAACAAGCCCGCAAGACCAATGGTCGAATTGAGAACAAACCGCAGCAGCGTATTGCCAGCATCATCGCCATCACCTTGTAAAACATGGTTCACAAAGGCATTTGGTTGGCCCAAATTTGTTACCCCATTGTTCAAAAGCATCCTGAATTCATCAGGAATAACCGCCGCGTATGCGCCAGAAAGCGGGCCAAGCAGCGCCTCATCTACAGCTTTGTTAAAACTGTGAATCTGCCGGTTTGTGGCCTCAAACGGGTCATATACCGTGTCATCCTGCGCGGTTGATCCGCCAGCACAACCCATTAAAAATCCGGCTAAAATTCCAGCTGAAACCAGCTTTGCCATTCTGAAAATCCTGCTCACGTTAATTGTCCTGTGTGTCTCATCTTAATCATATAGTTACTCAAACGATAAATATGGAGTCTACAAAGTATTGTCGATATACACGCATGAGTAACAGACATGGTTAATATTGTCGAAACCGAAAGAAGATGATGAGCCAAGAAAAGCTGATGGCCCAAGGCAAGGCAGAAATGTCGGCACTGCTGCGTAAGTGGTGGTCCTCGATCCTGTCGATCGGGTTGTTCAGCGTATTTGTGAACCTGCTGATGCTGACCGGCCCGCTGTTCATGCTGCAAATCTATGATCGGGTACTGGGCAGCCGGTCGGTGGAAACGCTGGTGGCGCTGGTCGTTTTGGTGGCGATTCTTTATGCAATTATGGGTGTACTGGATTACGCGCGCGGGCGCATTGCGGCGCGATTGGGTGCTAGTTTTCAAGACAATCTCGATGGGCGGGTGTTTGATATTTTGATGCGCCGCGCCGTTAGCGCCGATGAACGTTCACGCCCCGCCACAGGTCTGCAAGACCTTGATGCCATTCAACGATTGTTAAGCTCGCCCGCGCTATTTGCCTTTTTTGACCTGCCGTGGACGCCGGTTTTCTTGGCGGCAATATTCATTTTCCACCCGCTGCTGGGCATTCTGGCGGTTTGTGGCGGCGGATTGTTGATCATTATCACGCTGCTGAACCAGCGCCTGACCCGTCGACCGGTTGGGCTTGCGGCGCGGGCCTCTGCGAAGGCCGATATCACCGCTGAATCGCTGCGCGCACAAGCCGAAGTAATCCGTGGCCTTGGGATGCACGACCAAGCCCTGAACCGTTGGGGCGAAAGCCGATCTGCGGCGCTGGATGCCCAGATATTGGCCTCGGACCGTACTGGCGTTTTCACCACCTTGTCAAAAACTCTGCGCCTGTTTTTGCAAAGTGCAATGCTGGCGCTGGGCGCTTGGCTGGTGCTGCGCAACGAAATGACCGCAGGGGCGATGATCGCCGGGTCGATTATGCTGGGCCGTGCCTTGGCGCCGATTGAACAGGCCATCGCCCAATGGCCGCTGGTTTTGCGCGCACGGCAAGGCCAGCAATCGATCGCCCTTTTATTGGGGGCCTCAGCGCCTGAGCCGACCCGCACCAAACTGCCAAAACCCAAAGCCTATGTTGAATTATCACAGGTTACCGTGCTGCCGCCGGGTGAAAAAGTTGCCACGCTGCGGATGGTATCGTTTCGGGTTGAACCGGGGCAAGCGCTGGGCGTGATTGGTGAAAGCGCCTCGGGGAAATCAACATTGGCGCGGGTGTTGACCGGTATTTGGCCACCGATATCGGGAAAAGCCCGTCTTGATGGCGCCGCGCTTGAACAATACGGCCAGACCACGCTTGGCAATTACATCGGATACCTACCGCAAGATGTGACTTTGTTTAACGGCAGTATTGCCGAAAACATCGCGCGACTTGACCCGAACCCAGACCCAGAAAAAGTGGTGCTGGCCGCCAAAAAAGCCGACGCCCATGACATGATTTTGAAATTACCCGACGGGTATGACACCCAAATCAGTTCGGGCGGCGGGCGTCTTTCAGGCGGGCAAAAACAGCGTATCGGGTTGGCCCGTGCCATGTACGGCGACCCGGTGCTTTTGGTACTGGATGAACCAAATTCAAACCTCGATTCCCACGGTGGCGAAGCGTTAAACGCAGCGATCAGAGCCATCAAAGCCGAGGGCGGCGTGGTGATTATCATGGCCCATCGCCCATCGGGCATTGCTGAATGTGATCTGGTGCTGGTGCTGGATGGTGGCATGGTCAAAGCCTTTGGCCCGCGCGACGAGGTGCTGAAAGGTACCGTGCAAAATTACGCACAAGTTGTCGAAACGATCAGCCAAAAGGACGTCTCATGAGCACACAACCAAAATGGCGCACGCGGCGATATGTGACACTGGGGCTAGTCGCGTTGATCGCGCTTTTTGGCGGAATCGGGTATTGGTCTGCGACCTCGCAAATCGCAGGGGCTATTGTGACTTCGGGCATTGTCGAAGTCGAAAGCAATCGACAGGTTGTGCAACACCCTGTTGGTGGCGTCATCGGGGCCATTCTAGTGGATGACGGTGATCTTGTTGCGGCGGGCGATGTGCTGATCCGGTTTGACGACGTGATGACCCGCTCGGAAATTGACATCATCGAGGGTCAGTTGTTTGAACTGATCGGCCGTCAAAGCCGCTTAAAGGCGGAACGCGACGGCGCTGATAACATCGTATTTGATGCCGAACTGATTGACGTCTCTGACCAGCCAGAATTTGTCAGCATTATCCCCAGTCAAAACCGTTTGTTTGATGCAAGGCGCGTGTCGCGGGCCGAACAGATGGCGCAAATGCAGGAACGAATTATCCAGATTGGCAACCAGATTGAGGGCACCGAGGCCCAGTTGACCGCCCAGCAACAGCAAATCGTCCTGATGGAAATCGAACTAGCCGACCAAGAAATCTTGCTGGAAAAAGGCCTAGTGCAAGCCGGAAACGTTTCAGCATTACAACGCGCGGTGGCTGATTTGAACGGCACGGCGGGGTCTTTGCGCGCCACCATTGCCCAGAATCGTGGCCGCATTGCCGAGACCGAGATTGAAATTCTGCGTCTGGGTTCCCAAGCCCGTGAAGACGCGATCAATAGTCTAAGCGATTTGCAATTCAGTGAAATTGAGCTGCGCCAGAAACGCCTGTCTCTCACTGAAATCCTGATCCGTCTTGATGTCCGCGCGCCGCGTGCTGGAATAATTTTTGGCCTGCAATTCCACGCTGAACGATCGGTTGTGCAGGCGGCTGAACCAATTCTGTATATCATTCCGCAGGATTCGCCGCTGATATTCAGCGTTCAAATCCCGACCATCCATATTGATCAGGTCCATGTCGGCCAGACTGCCGCGCTGCGGTTTCCGGCGTTTGACC